>JBIQJM010000157.1:0-5408 GCA_044507525.1 Burkholderiales bacterium | reverse complement strand
GCGGTTCGCCACCGGCAGCACGCCGGGCAGCGCGAGGTCGACGAAGCTCGCCTGCGTGTTCGGCTCCGCACCGAACGCGGTGGAGGCGTCGGAGAACATCTTCGAGCGCGTGGCGAGCTGCACGTGCGTTTCGAGTCCGACCACGATTTCCCACTGCATCGCTTCGATCGTCCGTTCCTTTCGTGTGTTCCCGGGCTTCAGGGGCGCGCGCAGCGCCCGGTGGCCGGATCGAACATCACCGGCCACGCCTCGTCGTAGATGCCCGGCGTGCATCGGGTCTCGCAGCCGGCGTGCGCGAGCGTGATGCGCCTCGGGTCCTGCCACACCATCAGCCGGCAGCCGCTGCCGTCGCGCGCGGCGAGCTCGATGTGCGGCCGGCTCTTCGTCTGCCGGAAGTCCGCCTGTCGGAAGTGGCAGCTGCCGCGCCGGCCCACCTGCACCGTCCAGTCGAGCGCAAGCACGCGGTTGTCGCGCACGCTCAGGTGCGCGTTCTCGCTGAAGCCGTCGTCTTCGGACTGTACGCACGCGCCTTCGAGGTTGATCGGCCGGTCGGCGATCGGCGCCGGAGCGGGTCCGCGCCCGGGCAGCGGGATCGGGATCACCGAACAGCCGCCCAGCACGAGCAGCGCCGTGCCGAGCAGCGCCCGGCCGGACGGCGCTCGCCGCGGCAGCGCGCGCCCGGACCCCGGCGCCGCCGCCGGCCGCGCGCGCCGCGTCGCCGCGGGCTTCAGGCCGGCCGCTGCAGATGCCATGCGCTCGCCTGCTGGAACGCGTGCGCGACGTTCAGCAGCCGCGCCTCGTCGAAGGCGCGGCCGACCAGCTGCAGGCCGACCGGCCGACCGCGGTCGCCGAAGCCGGCAGGCACCGAGACGCCGGGCAAGCCGGCGAGCGAGGCCGGCAGCGTGTAGACGTCGGCGAGGTAGTTGCGTACCGGGTCGTCCACCCGCGAGCCGATGTCCCATGCGACGGTCGGCGCCACCGGCCCGGCGATGACGTCGACCGAATCGAACACGCGGCGGAAATCGTCGGCGATGAGCCGGCGAAGCTTCTGCGCCTGCAGGTAGTACGCGTCGTAGTAGCCGTGCGAGAGCACGTAGGTGCCGACGAGCACGCGCCGCTTGACCTCGTCGCCGAAGCCTTCGGCGCGCGTGTTGCAGTACATCTCGCGCAGGTCGTCGTAGCGCTCGGCGCGGTGCCCGTAGCGCACGCCGTCGAAACGCGACAGGTTGCTCGACGCCTCCGCCGGCGCGAGGACGTAGTACGCGGGAATCGCCAGCTCCGTCTGCGGAAGCGACACGTCGACGAGCTCGGCGCCGAGCCCGCGCAGGGTATCGAGCGCCGCGTCGACCGCCGCGCGCACGTCGTCGGCGAGACCGTCGCCGAGGAACTCGCGCGGCACGCCGATGCGCAGCCCGGCGACCGGGCGGTCGAGGTCGCGCGTGAAGTCTTCGCCGGGGCGTTCGACGCTCGTCGAATCGCGCGCATCGAAACCTGCGATCGCCGACAGCACGGCGCCGCAGTCCGCGGCGGTGGTCGCCATCACCCCGGCCTGGTCGAGGCTCGACGCGTAGGCGATGATCCCGTGGCGCGAGACGCGTCCGTACGTCGGCTTCAGCCCGGTCACCCCGCAGAAGGCCGCCGGCTGGCGCACCGAGCCGCCGGTGTCGGTGCCGGTGGCCACCGGGACGAGACCGGCGGCGACCGCCGCCGCCGAACCTCCGGAGGAGCCGCCCGGGATCGCCGAGGCGTCCCACGGGTTGCGCACCGCGCCGAAATGCGAATGTTCGTTCGAGCCGCCCATTGCGAATTCGTCGCAATTGGTCTTGCCGATGCACACCGCGCCGGCGGCGGCGAGCCGCTCGACCACCGCGGCGTCGAAGGGGCTCTCGTAGCGCTCGAGCATCTTCGAGCCGGCGGTGGTGCGCCAGCCGCGGGTGACGAAGACGTCCTTGTGCGCGATCGGCACGCCGAGCAGCGCACCGCGTTCGCCGCGCGCGCGGCGCGCATCGGCCTCGCGCGCCTGCTCCAGCGTGCGCTCGGGCTGCACGTCGATGAACGCGTTCAGTCCGCTCGCCGCCACGCGGCGCAGGCACTCCTCGGCGAGTTCCACCGCCGACACGCGCCCCGCATCGAGGCTCTCGCGCAGCTCGCCCAGCGAGGCGCGCTCGGGAAAGGCGCGGGCGCTCACTCGATGACCTTCGGAACGAGATAGAGCCCGCGCTCGACCGCGGGCGCCGTCGCCTGGCCCGCCGCGCGGCGGTCGGTCTCGTCGGCGACGTCGTCGCGCAGGCGCAGCGTCTGGTCGTGCGGGTGGGTCATCGGCTCGACGCCGGTGGTGTCGACGGCGCGCAGCCGGTCGAACAGCGCGAGGACTTCGCCGAGCTGCACGGCGGTGCGCTCGAGTTCGGCGTCGGTGAGCGCGATGCGCGCGAGCGTGGCGATGCGCTGGACCTCGTCGCGCGACAGTGGCTTCGATGGCACGGGTGTGGACACGGCGTTCGGAACGACGGGAGGGCGGGCCGCAGGCGCCGCCTCCGGATACGCAGCCGACGGACGGCGTGCGACGGAGAGGAACGACGATGAAACCGTCGAGTCGACAGGAAATTATACGGTATCATGCGACGCGAATTTCACGGGTCGCGAAATGCTCGGGTTCCTGCGCAAATACTTCTCCAACGACCTGGCGATCGACCTCGGAACGGCCAACACGCTGATCTACGTGCGCGCCAAGGGCATCGTGCTCAACGAGCCCTCGGTCGTCGCGATCCGCCAGGAAGGCGGTCCCAACGGAAAAAAGACCATCGCGGCGGTCGGTACCGAAGCGAAGCAGATGCTCGGTCGGGTGCCCGGCAACATCGAGGCCATCCGCCCGATGAAGGACGGCGTCATCGCCGACTTCACCGTCACCGAGCAGATGCTCAAGCAGTTCATCAAGATGGTGCACGAGTCGCGGCTGTTCTCGCCGAGCCCGCGCATCATCATCTGCGTGCCCTGCGGCTCGACGCAGGTCGAGCGCCGCGCCATCCGCGAATCGGCGCTCGGCGCCGGCGCCTCGCAGGTCTACCTGATCGAGGAACCGATGGCCGCCGCGATCGGCGCCGGCCTGCCGGTGTCGGAAGCGGCCGGCTCGATGGTCGTCGACATCGGCGGCGGCACCACCGAGGTCGGCGTCATCTCGCTGGGCGGGATGGTCTACAAGGGTTCGGTGCGCGTCGGCGGCGACAAGTTCGACGAAGCCATCATCAACTACATCCGCCGCAACTACGGCATGCTGATCGGCGAGCCCACCGCCGAAGCGATCAAGAACACGATCGGCTCGGCCTTCCCCGGCTCGGAAATCCGCGAGATGGAGGTCAAGGGCCGCAATCTCTCGGAAGGCATCCCGCGCAGCTTCACGATCACCTCCAACGAGATCCTCGAGGCGCTCACCGATCCGCTGAACCAGATCGTCTCGGCAGTGAAGATCGCGCTCGAGCAGACGCCGCCGGAACTCGGCGCCGACATCACCGAGCGCGGCATCATGCTCACCGGCGGCGGCGCGCTGCTGCGCGACCTCGACCGGCTCCTCATCGAGGAGAGCGGCCTGCCGGTGCTCGTCGCCGAAGACCCGCTCACCTGCGTCGTGCGCGGCTGCGGAATGGCGCTCGAGCGCATGGAGAAGCTGGGGATGATCTTCACCAGCGAGTGAGGCCTCGCGCGGGGCCCCAGGCCCGCGCGAGGACGCTCGCCTCTGACGGCGTCCCGTGAACAGCAGTCCGCCGCCGTTCTTCAAGCAGGGCCCGTCGGCCAACGCGCGCCTGGTCTTCTTCTCGCTGCTGGCGATCGCGCTGCTCGTCGTCGATTCGCGCCTCGCGCTGCTCGGGCGGCTGCGCCAGGGGATCGCCACCGTGCTGTACCCGGTGCAGCGAACGCTGCTCGTGCCGCGCGACGTGATCCACGTCGGCGCCGAATACGTCGGCGAAGTCGGAAGGCTGCGCGCGGAGAACGCCGAGCTGCGCCGCATCGAGACGGCCAACGCCAACGCGTTGCTGCAGACCGAGCAGCTCGCCGCCGAGAACCGCCAGCTGCGCCGGCTGCTCGCGATGCGCGACCGCACGGTGCTGCGCTCGACGGTCGCCGAAGTGCTCTACGACGCGCGCGACGCGTTCTCGCGCCGCCTCGTGCTCGACAAGGGCGTGCAGCACGGCGTCGCGGCCGGCCAGCCGGTGATCGACGCCGCCGGCGTCATCGGCCAGGTCACGCGCGTCTACCCGCTGTCGAGCGAAGTGACGCTCGTCACCGATCGCGAATCGACGATCCCGGTCGAGCTGCGGCGAACCGGCGAGCGTTCGGTCGCCTACGGCGGCTCGATCGACGGCACGGTGGAGCTGCGCTACCTGCGTACCAACGCCGACGTGCGCGCCGGCGACGTGCTCGTCACCTCGGGGCTCGACGGCGTCTTCCCCGCCGGACTACCGGTGGGCACCGTGCGCTCGGTGGAGATCGGCTCGTCGGCCTTCGTCCGGGTGCTCGTCGACCCTGCTGCGCAGGTGGAGCGGACGCGACTGCTGCTGGTGCTGCTCGCCGATCCGCCGCCGATCCCGAAGGGCGTCGCGCCCGAGGACGGCGCGCCCGAACGCCGGGCGCGCGGAGGATAGGACGCTGCCGATGCAGATGCGACCGCAATACCTGCTGCTGCCGGCGAATCGCGCGTTCATCACGTTCACGATCATCGCGGCCTTCGTGCTCAACGTGCTGCCGTGGGGGCAGGCGCGCGGCGTCCCCGACCTGCTCGCGCTGGTGCTCGTGTTCTGGAACATCCACCAGCCGCGCATGGTCGGCATCGGCATCGCGTTCCTGTTCGGGCTGCTGATGGACGTGCACGATGCGGCGCTGTTCGGCGAGCATGCGCTCACCTACACGCTGCTGTCCTACGGCGCGCTGGCGATGCACCGTCGGGTGCCGTGGTTCCACATGTTCGGGCAGATGCTGCACGTCCTGCCGCTGTTCCTGGCGGCGCAGTGCATCGTGCTGCTCGTGCGGCTGGCGATCGGCGGGGCGTTTCCGGGATGGAGCTGGTTCCTGCAGAGCGCGAGCTGCACGCTGCTGTGGCCGCTGGCCGACTGGCTGTTGCTCGCGCCGCAGCGGCGCGCGGTGGATCGCGATGAGAACCGGCCGATCTGACGTGAGCGGGTTTGCCGTCGTGAGCGGGTTTGCCGTTCCCGCGTCGGCGCGTTCGCGGCAGGCAGCAGCGGGGCGGGAGGTGCTGGGGCTGCGCGTCGGGCTCGGCCGGGCGGCCTCCGTCAGCGCGCGCGGCGAGGGGGCTGCGCACATCGCGGCTCCCGCTGCGGCGGTCGGCGCTGCGCGCCGACTTCCCTCGCTGCTCGCCTCGGGGTCGTGCGGCCGAACTCGCTGCGCGCGCTTCGCGC
>JBIQJM010000156.1:0-5441 GCA_044507525.1 Burkholderiales bacterium | reverse complement strand
CTCAGGGCCCCATCGTCGACGGCAGCCACAGCGACAGCGACGGGAACGCGCACAGGATCACCAGCCGCAGCACGTCGACGCCGATGAACGGCATCGTTCCGCTGTAGATGCGCCCGAGCGGCACGTCGCGCGCGATCGAGTTGATGACGAAGACGTTCATCCCGACCGGTGGACAGATCATCCCGAAGGTGACCGCCATCACGACGATCACGCCGAACCAGATCGGATCGAAGCCCAGTTGCAGCATCGCCGGATAGACGATCGGCACCGTGAGCAGGATCATCGCGAGCTCGTCCATGACGGCGCCGAGCACCAGGTAGCCGAGCATCACCAGCGCGAGCACGCCGTAGGCGCCCACCGGCAGGTTCACGAGCAGGTCGACCGCCTTCTGCGTGAACTGCGTGATGGTCAGGAAATAGCCGAACAGGTAGGCGCCGACGACGATCAGCATGATCGCCGACGAGACGCGCAGCGCGTCGACCAGCGCCGCGCGGATCTGCCGCGGTCCGAGACGGCGCCGCACGACGCCGATCAGCAGCGTTCCGATCGCGCCGACGCCGGCGGCTTCCTGCACGGTGAAGATGCCGCCGTAGATGCCGCCGAGCACGAACAGGAACAGCACCAGTACCGCCCACAGGTCCTGCAGCGACGCGAAGCGCTCGCGCCAGCCGCACCGCTCGCCGCGGGGAAGGCTCTCCGGCGAGCGCCAACCCTTCCACTGGATGACCACGAAGTAGAGCGCGATCGCGAGCACGCCCGGGATGACGCCCGCGGCGAACAGCTTCGTGATGTCGTTCTCGGTCATGATGCCGTAGAGCACCATGATCACCGACGGCGGGATCATGATGCCGAGCGTGCCGCCGGCGGCGATGACGCCCGATGCGAAGCCGGGCTCGTAGCCTGCACGGCGCATTTCGGGCAGCGCCACCTGGGTCATCGTCGCCGCGGTCGCCACCGACGATCCGTTGATCGCGGAGAACCCCCCGCAGGCGGCGACCGTGGCGAGCGCGAGCCCGCCGCGCCGATGCCCGAGCCATGCGCGCCCGGCCACGAAGAGCTCGCCGCTCATTCCCGAGTGCGACGCGAACGCGCCCATCAGCACGAACATCGGGATGACGCTCAGGTTGTAGTCGGTGAGCACCGACAGCGGGACGTTCGACAGCAGGTTCAGTGCCGTGCTCGTGCTGGTGAGCGCGGCGAAGCCGGCGACGCCGGCGATGCCCATCGCGACGCCGATCGGCACGCGCAGCGCCATCAGCACGAACATTCCGACGAAGCCGAGCAGGGCGACGAGATCGCGATCCATCGCAGTCACCCCGCCGCGCCGTTCAGGTCGTCGCCGCGTCCCCGAGCGAGCTCGATGACGCGCGCGGCGCCGAGCAAGGCGGCGACCGAGGCGCCGGCGGCCGCGGCCGCATAGAACCAGACGATCGGCAGGCGCAGGTCGTTGGTGATCTGCGTCCCGGTGTTCGAGACCTTCACCCACGCCATCCAGGCGAGCGGGACGAGGAATGCGGTGGTGACGATCGTCGCGAACAGGTCGAGGTAGCGCCGTCCGCGCCCGTCGAGGTGTTCCCAGACGATGTCGACGCCGATGTGCCCGCCGCGCCAGGTGGCGAGCGCGATGCCCCAGAAGATCGCGATGCCCTGGAGCAGCTTGGTGCCGTCGAACCAGTCGGGGATCTGCGCGCTGAACAGGTCGCGCAGCAGCACGTTGCCCGCGGTGAGCGAAGCGATCGCGAGCAGGAAGAACGCGGCGACGTTCTCGGTGAGCGCCAGCAGGCGTTTCATCGTGGACGATCCGGAAAGGAGGCGCACGCGGTGCGCGGCGAAGCGAAGGCGCGGCGGAGCCGGGCGCAGGCGCCCCGCACCGCCGCGCAGGTCACCGGGGAACGGACGGCCCGGTTACAGCGCGTCCCGCTTCTGCAACTCCGCGCGGAAGGCCTCGAGCGCGGCCTTGCCGTCGTTGCCGACCTTGTCGGCCGACTCGACCCAGCGCGTGTACAGCGGCTCGGCCGCGTCGCGCCACGCCTTCTTCTGCTCCGGCGTGAGCGAGACGATCGTGTGCCCGCCCATCGCCTCCAGGCGTCCCTTGCCGCCGTCCTCGTTGTCGCCCCAGGCCACGCCGACCTTGCCGGCCCATTCGTTGCTGCAGTGCTCGTCGATGACCTTCTTCTGTGCCGGCCCGAGGCGGTCGTACCAGCCGGGGTTCATCGTCCAGACGAAGGTCGACGCGTAGAGCCTCTGGTCGTTGTGGTACTTGACGACCTTGTCGATGCCGAAGGTGATGATCGACTCCCACGGGAAGACGATCGCGTCGGCGACGCCCTTCTCGAGCGCGTCGCGCGCCTCGGGCGCCGACACCTGGACGTTGGTCGCGCCGAGCAGCGACATGTACGCCGCCATCGTGCCGTTCGACGGCCGGATCTTCATCCCCTTGATCTGCGCGGGCTCGACGATCGGTTGCTTGGAGTGCAGCGTGCCGGTGTGCACGTGCGCGAAGCACACCTTCACGTCCTTCATCTCGGAGGGTGCGTACTTGCGGTACCACGCGTCGAGCGCGGCCGATCCGCGGCCGGCATTGCCGATCAGCGTGGGCAGCTCGCCGATCGAGATCATCGGGAAGCGCCCGGCCTGGTAGCCGGGGTTCACCCACGTCATGTCGGCGATGCCGTCGCGCGCCATGTCGTAGTGATCGGCTGCCTTGCCGAGCTGCTGCGCGGGGAAGAACACGACCTTGATCGAGCCCTTCGAGGCGGCTTCGACCGATTTCGCCCACGGCTCGAAGCCGAGCTTGGCCAGCGGGTGGGTGGGCGGCAGCCAGTTCGCGAAACGCAGCTCGACCGGCTTGTCCTGCGCGGCGGCGGGGGCGGCGACGGCGAGGCCGGCGGCCAGGGCGATGCCCACGGCGGTCGCGAGCGGGGTGCGAAGGATGGTCATCGACGTCTTCTCCTCGATGTTGTAGGAAGTACGAACGCGCCGAACAGGGCGTCAGCGCGAAAGTACTACATCTTCGGATCGTGACGTGCGCGGCTTCTTCATCCAGACGATCGGCTTGGCCACCGGCGGCAGCGGAACGATCCCCGCCTGCTCCAGCGTCTTCTCGAGCTCGCGTCCCTCCGGCTCGGCCAGCGCCGCGGTGATCGCCGCGCGCAACTCGCCGGCGGCGTCGGCCGAGGGCGTTCCCGCCTGCAGCGTGCGGTCGACCAGCGTATCGAAGATGCGCTCGAAGCTCGCGCGCCCGCGCCGGTTCGTGTCGCCGTATCCCTTGAGCACGTGCGGCAGTTCGGCGAGCGCCGCGGCGAAGGACGGCGAGACGGGCAGCATCTTCTCGAGCGCGCCGAGCCAGCGCTCGATCGCCGCCTGCTCTTCGCGGAAACGAAGCGAGCCGCGCCGCATGCGCCGCATCTTCGCGAGGACGCGCAGCATCAGGAAGCCGCTGACGTGCGTGCTCGGCAGGTAGATGCCGCGGTTGAGGGTGTCGAGCTTGCCGTTCCTCACCGCCCAGTCGCGCAGTCGCTTGCCGAGCCGGCCGGGCAGCACCGAGGCGACCTCGTCGACGCCGGGCTTGAAGTATTCGACGATCCGCAGGATCTCGCCGTCGCGCGCGCGCGCTTCGCTGCGGATGCGCTCGACCCGGCTGCGACGCGACTTCAGGTCGGCCACGCGGATGACGTCCTCGTAGCTCATCCACAACGCCAGGTAGCGGGCGGCTTCGGCGAGCGCCTGGCCGACGATCGGCCGGCCCTGCGCGTCGCCGGCGGCCGCGACGAGGCGCTGCAGGCGATCGACGTACTGGCGCGCGTAGGCCGCGTCCTGGTAGTCGAGCACGCGAACGACCCCGTGCGCGGCGTTCTCGCGCATCGCGGCCGGCAGGGTGGCCAGCAGCGGCGCCCACATCTCGGGCGTCGCGCGGTCCGCGGGTGCAGCCGCCGTGAACGCCTCGTGCGCCGCACCGGTTGCGATGATGTCGTACGCGGCGCCGAAGCCGGCGAGGCTGGTCGACACGCCGACGCCGCCGTCGCGGATCACGCGCTCGCACACCTCCCGGGACCACGGCAGCACGCCGGCGCCGGCGAGCGCTCCGAACATCACTGCACTGATGACGGTGCGATGCTCGGCGGCGAGCGCCGCCATGTCGAGCGTCAGGTACTTCGCCGACAGGCGCTTCGCAGCCGCGTGCGCGAGCGTCTCGTCGAAGCGGCCGTCGCCCATCTGCATCTTCTCCTGCGTGGTGTAGACACGCGTGGACGATGCGATCAGCGTCGTGCGCTTCGGGTGCACGAAGCCGCGCTCGATCGTGCGCGCCGCCTCGAGCAGCTCGCTCGCGACGACTACGTCGACGCCGCCCGGCATCGGGCTCAGGGCGAACACGGGCTGCACGCCGTCCGCGGCGGGCGCGCGCATCAATTCGATGTAGTAGCTGGTGGAGCCGGTGCGCTGCGCGACGCCGGGAACCGACGTCGCCTGCACCGGAAGACCCTGGTCGATCGCGCAGGAGACGAGCCAGTCGTTGAGCACGCCGCCGCCTTCGCCGCCGAGCGCGGCGATCAGGATCGTGAGAGGGCGGTTCTCGTTCATCGCTGTCATGCCGGTTGCAGTGCGCCGATGATCGCCGCGCGCACGCGCTGCTTGAAGCGATCCCAGGCGTTGGGGTTGGAGACGATCTCCGCGCGCCAGAACGAGGGGCACAGAGTGGCCGCGTGTGCGACTTCGCCGCACAGGCCGCAGCCGACGCAATCGTTCGTGACGTGCGCGACCGGGTCGACCTTCAGCGGATCGGTCGGCGTCTTCACCGTGAGCGTCGGGCATCCCGAGAGCCGGATGCACGAGTGGTCGCCGGTGCAGGTGTCCTCGTCGACGCCGAAGCGCGTGCGCACGACGCGCTTGCCCTCGGCGAGCATCTTCGCGCGCAGCGGCTTGATGCGGCGCTGGCGCTCCAGCTGGCATTCGCCGTCGGCGATGATCACCTTCAGCCCGTCGTACGACGACGTGAGCGCCTCCTTCAGCGTCTGCTTCACCTTGCCGACCTTGTAGTTGTCGACGGTGCGCAGCCACTTCACGCCCATGCCCTTCAGCGTGCTCTCGATCGTCACCTCGGTGGGCGTGGCGCTCGTGCCTTCGGCGACGCGCCGCGCTTCCGACGTGGGCGTGGAGATGACCTCCTGCGTGCCGGTGGCCGACGTGTAGCCGTTCTTCATGATGACGAGCACGCCGTCGCCCTTGTTCAGCAGCGCCGACGAAACGCCCGAGATCAGTCCGTTGTGCCAGAAGCCGCCGTCTCCCATGATCGCGATCGGCCGCGTGGCGAGGAAGTTCTTCACGCCGGCGCTGCTCGCGAGGCTCATCCCGTAGCCGAGGATCGAGTTGCCGAAGGAGAAGGGCGCGAAGGTCGCGAAGGAATGGCAGCCGATGTCGGTGGAAACGTGCAGCTTGCCGAT
>JBIQJM010000024.1:0-37013 GCA_044507525.1 Burkholderiales bacterium | reverse complement strand
CTGCCCGACACGCCGATCGCCTTCGGCAACCGGCTGCCCGATCCGGCGATGGCCAACCAGTGCATCGAGGACGGCGAGTTCGACTTCTGGGAAGTGTGCCGGCCGATGCTCGCCGACCCCGACCTCGTGCGCAAGGCGCAGGCCGGACGGATGGGCGAGGTCAAGCGCTGCATCGGGTCGCTGAACTGCCTGTCGCGGCTCTTCCGCGACCTGCCGTACACGTGCACGGTGAACCCGCAACTGGGCCATGAATACGACCCGGCCTACCAGATCACGCCGGCCGTCGCGCCGAAGAAGATCATGGTCATCGGCGCCGGTCCCTCCGGGATGGAATGCGCGATCACCGCCAAGCGCCGAGGGCACGACGTCGTCGTCTTCGAGCGCGGCCCGGCCATCGGGGGCTCCCTTGCCGGCTACGCGAAGAACGACCTCGCCAACAGCGACGACCTGCTGAGCATCGTCGCGTACTACCGCAACATGGCCGAGGCGCTCAACATCGAGGTGCGCCTGAACACGACGATCGACACGAAGAAGATGCGCAGCATGCTGCACCAGTTCGACGTCGCGGTGGTGGCCACCGGCGCGCGCATCGACGGCATGCTGCTGCCCGAGCCGACGCAATCGGGGCTGATGGTCGACGCGCTCGACGTCGCCGCCGACGAGTCGAAGACCGGGCAGCGCGTCGTCGTGCTCGGCGGCGGCAAGATCGGCCTGACGCTCGCCGAGTCGCTGAAGCAGAACCACGGTCGCGACGTCACCGTCGTCGACAGCGAGAAGCGCATCGCCGGCGACGTGATGCCCTCCTTCAAGTGGCGGCACACGGCGTGGATCGAGGAGCTCGGCATCCCGACGCGCACGAGCGCGAAGGTGCTCGCGATCGGCGACGGCGGCGTGAAGATCCGCAACGCCGAGGGCGAGGAGGAATTCCTGCCGGCCGACACCGTCATCGCCGCGGTCGCGCGCCGTCCGAACCAGGAGCTCTTCCACGAGCTCGAGTGGATGATCGACGAACTGCACGGCTGCGGCGACTCGCTGGTGCCGCGCGGGCTCACGCAGGCGATCCACGACGGGTTCCGGCTCGGCGCGCGCATCTGAGATCCCCGGCGTGAAGCGAAGCAAGGCGGCGCCCGGCATGCACCGGGCCGGAAACCGGGCATGACGCAGTCCTGCGCATCGAACGCCTGGAGCGACATCGACGGCTGGCAGTCGCTGCTCGCCCGTCAACACCGGCTCTTCGAGCCGATGGTCGAGGGCGCGTCGATCGGCATCGTCGCGCGCGAGAACGTCGACGCCGGTGCGGGCGGAATGCTCGTCTGGCGCCGCGCAGGCGACGGCATGCGCGTCGAACGCGGCAGCTTCGCCGGCTTCGCCGACTGCCGCGTCGGCGTGCTCTTCGTCGCCGACCCCGGCGCGCTCGAGGCGCTCCATGCGCGGCTCGACGACAATGCGCTCGGCGCGATGAAGCTGCAGTTGCGTGCGGGTACGATGCTGCTGTACGTCATCGCGCCCAAGAAGCAGCTGCTCGACGAAGGCTACGAGGATTTCCTCGAAGCGCTCGGTCTCGCGTTCCTGGGAGCCTGCAGATGATCTTCGAGAACCCCGCCGGCGCGCCCGAGCTCGGCTGCAACCATTGCGGTTGCCGCTGGTTCGACCGGATGACCGGAGCGTGTTACGAATGCGGTGAGCCGGTGCCGCCCGAGGACGTCGAAGCGTACCGGCAGGCGCTCGCCGCGTTCCACGCGGCGAGCGGCATCCGGCCGAACGACGAATCGAAGGAGGCACAGATGGCGCAACGCTGGTTCGAAGACTACGTCCCCGGTTCCGTGCACGAGCTCGGCACGGTCACGGTGACCGAGAGCGAGATCATCGACTTCGCGCGCAGCTTCGACGCGCAGCCGATGCACACCGACCCCGAGCTGGCCGTCCGCAGCCCCTTCGGCGGAGTGATCGCCAGCGGGTGGCACACGGCCTCGCTGATGATGCGCCTGTACGCGGTGCAGTATCTTTCCTACCCGTCGAGCATCGCGTCGCCCGGCATGGACGAGCTGCGCTGGCTGCGCCCGGTGCGCGGCGGCGACACGCTCTCGGTGCGTGTCACGGTGCGCGATGCGCGCGCTTCGACGTCGAAACCCGACCGCGGTGTGGTGCAGTCATGGATCGAGGTCCTCAACCAGCAGGGCGAGCCGGTGATGACGATGCTCGCCACGAACATGATCCTGCGCCGGCCGAAGACGGCGCCGGTGGCCTGAGCGCGTCGAGCGAAGCAGGCTCCCGGGTCCCGGGGCCGACGGACGCGGACGGCCGCGGGCTCGCGCACTGCGCCGACGCGGCTGGCGCATGCCGCTGCGTCGTTCGCGTGCGCATCGGTACGCAGGCGATCCGCGCGCTCTTCGCCGGCGAGAAGCCGCCGGTCCCCGAGGCGGAGTGGGACGAGGCGGCCTACGTCGAGCAGCGCCTGGCCGCCTATCGCGACGCGCTCGACGGGCTGGCGGCGGTCTTGCCGATGCCGCACGCGTCCGGCGACGGCATCGCCGACGACGACGCGTTCCGCGCCTCGCCGCCCGCTGCCTCGCGGCTCTCGTGCGCTCGAACCGGCGATCGCGCGATCGTCGACCCCGGCGGAGCCGACGACGCGGCGCGCGAGCAGTTGCGCTCCCGCGTCGAACGTGCGCTGCAGCGTGTCTTCTCCGATGCGCACGCCTGGCGCCGCTGCCTGCTGCCGGCGTACTTCGAGCGCCACCGGTCCTGGCGTGCGGTCGCCGGCGCCCCGATCCAGCACTGAGGGAACCCACGCGGAGGACCGACGAATGCGCGACCTTTGGCTGTTCGTGCACCTGGCAGCGGTCGTCGTCTGGATCGGCGGGATGAGCTTCGCGCATTTCTGCCTGCGGCCGGCCGCCGTCGCCGTCCTGCAGGCACCGCAACGCCTGCCGCTGATGTCGTCCGCGCTCGGGCGCTTCTTCACGATCGTCGGATGGGCGATCGTGCTGCTGTGGGCGAGCGGCCTGGCGATGTTCGTCGGCGTCTTCACCGGCGCCGGCCGCGCGCCGTGGAACTGGAACGCGATGGCCGCGCTCGGCGCGGTGATGACGATCGTGTTCCTCGTCATCGTGCTGCGCGGGCATCCGCGGATGCGCGAAGCGCTCGAGGCGGGCGAGCTGCCCGCCGCGGGCGCGGCGCTCGACGCGATCCGCCGGCTCGTCGTCGTCAATCTCCTGCTCGGATGGATCACCGTCGCCGTGGCGACGATCTTCTGAAGCGCTTCGCCCGCTCCCCTACAACTGGAAGCCCACCGCGCGCACGAAGCCTTCGAGCACGTCGCGGCCCCACGAGGGCGGATGCGCGACGTACGGGCGCGAGCGCCGCATCTGGCGCTCGGCCCAGCGCGCGAGCCAGTCGATCTCGTCGCGGCCGTAGAAGGCCGTCATCAGCTCGAAGTTCAGCAGCAGGCTGCGCGCGTCGAGGTTGGCCGATCCGCACAGCGCGAGCTCGTCGTCGACCAGCACGGCCTTCGCGTGGATCATCGCCGGGTGCAGGTGCACGTGGCCGCCGGCGGCCGCGAAGGCGCGAAGTGCGCGCCCGCGTGCCAGGTCGGCCATCGGGTGGTTCGAGCGCTCCGGCACGACCAGGTCGATGCGTACGCCTCGCCGGCAGGCGACGCACCAGGCCTCCAGCAGCGCGTCTTCGGGCACGAAGTACGGCGTGACGGCAACGATGCGCCGTTCGGCGCGGAAGGCCGCCGCGAGCAGCAGCGCATGCAGCGTGTCGTCTGCGAGGTCGGGACCGCTCGGCACCAGCTGCGCGGGGATGCCGGCGGACGGCGTCGGCGCATCGACGTCGTCCGCCCAACCGGTCGCGGCGACGCGGCCGCGTGCCGCCTGCCAGTCGCGCTGGAAGAGCGCCTGCGCCTGCTGCGCGATCGGTCCCCGCGCGACGAAGCTCAGGTCGACCCAGCCGTCCTCTCCGTCGTCGAAATACTCGGCCGCGAGGTTGCGCCCGCCGCTCCACATCGATTCACCGTCGACGACGACGAGCTTGCGATGGTTGCGCAGGTTCGTCGCTCCCCGGACCGGGTTTCGCACGACGGGCATGAACCAGCGCACCTCGACACCGCTGCCGTGCAGCGTCTTCACCATGGGCCGGGCGCCGCGCAGCCCGCCGATCGCATCGACGAGCAGCCGCACGCGCGCACCGGCCTGCGCCCGGCGCACCAATGCCGCGAGCACCGCGGCGCCCACCTCGTCGTCGCCGATCACGTAGATGCAGGCGTCGACCCGCTCGCGCGCCTGGTCGACGAGCCCGAGCAGCGCGCCGAGCGACACGGCACCGTCGTCGTGGAGCTCGACCGACCGGTTGCGCACGGGCGGCGGCACGTCGAGCGCGGCGAGCAGCTGCAGCGCCCAGGTCGCGCCTTCCCCGACGGCGGGCCCCGCCGGCCGCGCGAACCGGCGCGGAGGCCGCACCAGCTTGCGGGTGCCGAATGCAAGAAACAGCGGAAGCCCGAGGTACGGCAGCAACGCGATCAGCAGGACCCAGGCGATCGCCGCCGAAGGATGACGATGATGGCCGCCCGCGCGCGTGACCAGGACGTAGGTGAGCAGCCCCACCAGTACGAAGATGCCGTGTTCGAGCGGCGACAGGGTCGGGGGCCAGTGCATGCCGGGAAACGGGGCGGCCGATCGTGCGGACCATAGCACGCGTCCCCGGCCGGCACAGGCCCCGCCGGGTTGCGTCGCGCTGCCGTCGTCCCGCAGCGAGCGGCGCGGTCAGCGCACCTTGGACAGCAGGGTCTCGATGTTCCCGAGCAACTCGCCGAAGTCCGGCGCACGCCCTTTCGCGTCGCGCATGCGGCTCGACAGCTCCTGCTCCATGAAGCAGACCGTCATCCGCACGTAGGCACTGTCGAGGGCGCGGCGCACCGCGGCGATCTGCTGCGCGATATGCATGCAGTCTTCGCCCTCCTCGATCATGCGCTGCACGCCGCGCAACTGACCCTCGGCACGACGCAGGCGATGGAGCAGATCGGTGCGCGACGTCTCGTCGTGCAGGGCTCGCATATCCACGGCTTGGACCTCCTGGAACGATGCGCCGCGGCGCGTCAGCGCGCACAGGTCGGCGGCGCATCGGAGACGCCGAGGCGCTTCAGGATCATACCGAGCGGACAGACGTTGCTGAACCCGAACTGGAGCAGGTTGAATCCGACGACGGCGGTCGCTGCGAGGAACCACTTCGACACGAAGACCGGGCTGCCCTCGACGCCGAGGGCGAGCGAAGCGAGGATGAAGCTGCCTGCGAAGATCCGGATCGCGCGTTCGATGCTCATGGTTGCACTCCTTCAAGGGACGGGGATGGGACCTGGTTGCCGACCGGTGCCTCGTTGCGCCGCCGGAAGGCGGCGTAATGCAGCACCGGGATCACGACCAGCGTGAGCGCGGTCGAGACGAGGATTCCGGAGATCAGCGACACGGCGAGCCCCGAGAAGATCGGGTCGTCGAGGATGAAGAAGGCACCGGTCATCGCGGCGAGCCCGGTCAGCACGATCGGCTGCGCGCGCACCGCGGCCGAACGGATGACCGCGTCGCGGTAGGCGACGCCCTCGGCGAGCTGAAGCTCGATGAAATCGACCAGCAGGATCGAATTGCGCACGATGATCCCCGCCAGGGCGATCATCCCGATCATCGAGGTCGCGGTGAACTGCGCACCGAGCAGCGCGTGCCCGGGCAGCACGCCGATCACCGTCAGCGGGATCGGCGCCATCACGACCAGCGGTGCCGCGTAGGAGCGGAACTGCGCGACGACGAGCAGGTAGATCAGCAGCAGCCCGACGGCGTACGCGACCCCCATGTCGCGGAAGGTCTCGTAGGTGATCTGCGATTCGCCGTCCCACTTGATCGCGTACTGGCTCCACGCATCGTCCGGTTGGCGAATCCAGTATTCGCCCAGCGGCCCCGCGCCGGGCAGTGCCGCATCGGGCAAGCGCGCACGGATCGCGGCGACTCCGTAGAGCGGGGAATCGATCCTGCCGGCCACGTCGCCGACGACGAACTGGACGCCGAGCAGGTCCTTCGTGTAGCGCGGCTTGTCGATGACGCCGCGCTCGACGCGCACGAGCTCCGACAGCGGAACCATCGTGCCGTCGGCCGCCCGCATCGGCATCGCAAGCGGCGCTTCGAGGCCGCCCTGCGCTTCGCGCGGCAGCTGCAGGCGCACTGCGACGGGAACCTTGCCGGCGCCTTCGTGCAGGTGCGCCGCGTCGACGCCGGAGAGCGCGCCGTGCACCGTCTGTGCGATCGACACCGCCGGAATGCCGAGCGAGTCGGCGCGCGTGCGATCGACGCGCAGGTGCACGCGCGGCGCGTCTTCCCGGGTCGTCGTGTCGATGCCGACGATGCCGGCGGTGCCGGCGAAGGCTGCCGCGACGCGGCGCGCGAGCACCGCGCGACCCTCCTCGTCGGGGCCGTAGACCTCGGCCACGATCGGTGCCCGCACCGGCGGACCGGGCGGCACCTCGACGACCTGCACGCGCGCAGCGTGGCGCGCGGCGATCTCCACGAGCTGCGGCCGCAGTCGCGACACGATCGCGTGGCTCTTCTCGGCACGTCGGGACTTGCCGACCAGGTTGACCTGCAGCTCGCCGAGTTCGGCTTCGGCACGCAGGTAGTACTGCCGCAGGAGGCCGTTGAAGGTGATCGGTGCCGCCGTGCCCGCATAGCCCTGCAGGTCGCGAACCTCGGGCTGCTGCGCGAGGAAGGCGCCCAGCTCCTGCAGCGTCGCCGCGGTGTCCTCGAGCCCGGTTCCCGCCGGCAGGTCGACGACGACCTGGAACTCGCTCTTGTCGTCGAAGGGGAGCATCTTCATGACGACCGCCTGCAGGGGCACCAGCGCGATCGAGGCGGCCATCAGGAGCAGCACGCCGATCGCGAGCAGGCGACGCGCGGACGCGCGGCGCAGGAACGGACCGAGGACGCGCGCGAAGAACGACTCGATGCGCGACGGACCCCGCGAACCGCCGTCGCGTGCCGGGTGCGCTTTCATCAGCCGCAACGCGAGCCACGGCGTGAACGTGAACGCGATCGCCAGCGAGATCGCCATGCCCATGCTCGCGTTGATCGGGATCGGGCTCATGTACGGACCCATCAGCCCGCTGACGAAGGCCATCGGCAGCAGCGCGGCGATGACGGTGAGCGTGGCGAGGATCGTGGGGCCGCCGACTTCGTCGACGGCGCGCGGGACGATCGCGCTCAAGCCGTCCGGGGCCGCTGGCGCGGCCTTCACGTCGCCTGCGGCGACATGAGCGTTCGCCGAAACATTCATCGCCTGATGGCGAACCGGGACGTTTTGGCTTCCGCCGGCCGCTGGCGCGGCCTTCACGTCGCCTGCGGCGACATGAGCGTTCGCCGAAACATTCATCGCCTGATGGCGATGAATGTTTTCCACGACTACGATGGCGTCGTCGACGAGGATGCCGATGGAGAAGATGAGCGCGAACAGCGAGACGCGGTTCAGCGTGAAGCCCCAGGCCCACGACGCGAACAGCGTCGCGACGAGCGTGAGCAGCACCGCGGCGCCGACGACGACCGCCTCGCGGCGACCGAGCGCGAGGCCGACGAGCACGATGACCGAAGCGGTGGCGAACGCGAGTTTCAGGATCAGCTGGTTCGCCTTCGCGGATGCCGTCTCGCCGTAGTCGCGGGTGACCGTCCACTCGACGTTCTCGGGAACGACGCGGTTGCGCAGCGCTTCGAGGCGCGAGCGCAGCTCCTGCGCGACCTCGACCGCATTCGCACCCGGCTTCTTCGTCGCCGTGAGCGTCACGGCCGGGAAGACGTCGCCCGGCGCTGCGACGCGATCGCCCGCCCCGGTCGCGGCGTCCTGCCCGCCCGGAGCGCGCGTCGCAGCGCCGGGCGTGAACCACGCGTAGCGCCCCGGCTGCGCGGCACCGGCCGCCACCGCCGCGACCTCGTGCAGGTACACGGGACGGGAACGATGCACGCCGACGACCAGCGAAGCGACGTCCTCGGCGGACCGCAGGAACTCGCCCGTCTGCACCGCCAGCATTCCCGTTCCGCGTTCGACGTCCGGCACGCTGCCCGAAGGCATGCCGAAGTTCGCTGCGGCGAGCGCCCGGCGCAGCGTCATCAGGTCGATCCCGCGCTCGCGCATCCGCGCGGGATCGAGCGCCACCGATACGATCCGGCCCGGCCCGCCGATCGTCTTCACCTCGCGCACCCCGTCGACGCGCGCGAGTTCGATCTCCAGCGTATGCGCGATCCGTTCGAGCTCCGACGCGGGCCACGCGTCGGGGCTCCACAGCGTCACCGCGAGCACCGGCACGTCGTCGATTCCCTTCGGCTTGACGATCGGCTCGAGTGCGCCGAGTTCCCGGGGCAGCCAGTCCCGATTCGCGTCGAGCGCTTCGTGCAGGCGGACGAGCGCCTCGGTGCGGGGGACGCCGACCTCGAACTGCACGGTGAGGACCGCGAGCCCCGGGCGCGACACCGAATAGGTGTGTTCCACGCCCGCGATCTGCGACAGCAGCTGCTCGGCGGGAAGCGCGACCATCGCCTGCACGTCCGCGCTCGAGGCTCCGGGGAACGCGACCAGCACGTTGGCCATCGTCACGTCGATCTGCGGCTCTTCCTCGCGCGGCGTTGCGAGGACGGCGAAGATGCCGAGCAGCAGCGCTGCGAGCGCGAGCAACGGCGTCAGTGCGCTCGCCTGGAAGACGCGCGCGATGCGGCCCGCCGCCCCGAGCGGTGCCTGCGACGCGATGACGACGGGCACCACGGATCAGCGCGCAGCGAAACGCGGCGTCGCGACGGCGAGGCCCGCGCGAACGGGATCGAGCGCGACGCGTTCGCCGTCGACCAGCCCGCCGAGCACTTCGACGCGGTCGCCATGCACGGCGCCGGGGCGGATCGCACGCAGGACGAATCGATCGCCGCGCGCGACGTAGACCGCATCGAGTTCGCCGCGCCGCAGGACGCTTTGCAGCGGGATCGTCCTGCGCATCGCCTGCACGCCGCCGAACCGGACGCGCACCCGCTCGCCGGGAACTCCCGCGCCATTCGGTGTCCCCGGAAGCTCCAGGCGCAACTCGCGGGTCTGCGCGACCGGGTCGATGCCGGGCACGAGGATTCGAAGCGTCGGAATCGCCGTACGTCCCGACGCGAAGCGCACGTCGACGGTCGTCGCGTCCTGCACTGCCTGCAGCGACGACAGCGGTACATGGACGACAGCGCGGATGCCGTCCGGCTCGTAGAGGGTCGCCACGGCGCGGCCGGGGGCGGCGAGGTCGCCGACGTCGGCGTGCACCGCCTGCACGATCCCGTCGTACGGCGCGACGACGGTCGTGAAGTTGCGCGCAAGCGCGGCCTGGCCTGCGCTCGCGAGCGCCTGTCGCTCCGCCGCCCGGGCGACGCGCAGCCGGGCATCGGCGGCCTCCAGTGCGGCCTGGCCGACGAAGCCGCGTTCGAACAGCGCACGGCTGCGCTGCGCGGCACCCTGCGCGTCGATGCGCTCGGCGCGAGCCTGTGCGACCGAAGCGTCGGCGCGAGCGACCGCCGCCTGCGCGTCACGCGCATCGACGCGGAACAGCGGCTGCCCGGCACGTACCCGGTCGCCCGCCCGTACCAGACGTTCGACGATGTTGCCGCTCACCTGCGCGGCGACGGTGCTCTGGCGCAGCGCTTCGAGCGTCGCTTCCAGTTCGAGCGTCGACCGCAGCGGCGCCGTCCGGACCTCGACGAGGTCGACGATCGGCGCATCGGATGCCACTTCCGCGAAGGACGCGGCCGCCGGCAGTGCGACGAGGCTCGCGGACAGGACTGCCGCCGCGAGGCGACGCGCACACGAAATCTTCGTGCGCGCTCGCGGGAGATGCGGACAGGTTTTCCGACGGGTGTCGTCCATGCGGCGATCATACCCATACCCCTATGGGTATGCAAACCGCCTGCGGAAAATGAAGACCGCCCCGGCGTGCTCGGCACGCAGGGGCGGTGCGGTCATCGGAAAGGAATCGTGTCAGTTCGCGCCGGCGAGCACCCAGTCGACGATCGCCTTGATGTCGCCTTCGGGAACGGTCGGATGCGGCGGCATCGGTACCGGACCCCAGACGCCGGAGCCGCCCTTCCTGACCTTGTCGAGGAGGGCCTGCTCGGCCGAAGCGTCGCCCTTGTACTTCTCGGCGACCTCCTTGTAGCTCGGGCCGATCAGCTTCTTGTCGACCGCGTGGCAGGAAGCGCAGTTGTGCTTCTTCATCAGCGCCTGCGCCTGCTCGGCCGATACCGGTTGCGCGGAGCCGCCGCCGGCCGCCGCCGCACCCGCTGCACCCGCTGCACCCGCTGCACCCGCCGCACCCGCTGCACCCGCTGCACCCGCCGTGGCACCTGCGGCCCCGCCGGATGCCGTACCGTCCGCCGCAGCGCCTTTACCCGACTCGCTCAGCGCCTCGCTCATGTAGTTGTTCGCCTGCCCGGCCTGCGGCATCGTGTTCTGCTCTTCCTGCTTGGTCAGTTCCTCCTTGGGACGGGTCGCGGCGCTGTCCCGCCCGGAGTCGGCCGGCGCCTGGGGCGCCGCGGTCGACGGCAACGACTGCTCCGGCCCCCGCGGTCCGGTGACCAGCTTCTCGTCCGCGGCCGAACTGCCGCTCGATGCGTCCGCCCCCGCCTGCGGCGTGACGGGCGGCTCGTCATTCGCGTTGTCGCAGCCCACTACCAGGAAAGCCGCGGCAATGATCGGGAGCCATCGTTTCATCTCGTGTCCTCGTTTCGTTGCCCGAACGCACCGGGCCGAAGCGGAAACCGCATCGGCCCGGGCGCCGGACGCGTGATCCGGTACGCCGGCCCCCGACTGCGGACGGAGGCCGGGGCCTCAACGTCGGCGATCTCGATCCTCGCCGACCTCGTGGCCGACGACACCGCCGACCACGGCACCGCCCACCGTGCCGGCGGTTCCGCCGATCACGGTATTCCCCAGAACGCCGCCGGCCGCGGCGCCCACTGCGGTGCCTCTCTGCGCACCCGACATGCTGTCCCAGGTGGAACAGCCCCCGATCAATGCAACCGAGGCCGCGATCGCGGCCGCTTTCAAGCTTGCATGCATGGCTTGCTCCTGGCAGGTCGCTGACTCATCGTGACCCGCGGATCAGTCCCAGTACGAGACTGATGACGGCGACGATCAGGAACAGGAAGAAGAGGATCTGGGCGATGCTCGCAGCCCCGGATGCGATCCCGCCGAATCCGAAGACCGCGGCGATCACCGCGATCACGAAGAAAACGAGCGCGTAGTAGAGCATGGCGTGTTCCCCTTCCAGAGGCCGCGCAGGTTCCGCGCGTTACGAGGGACGACCACGGTAGGTGGTCGACGAGGTACCGGCGGCGTCGTCAGAAATGCCCGATGCCCAGTCGCCGATCTCGCGCTCGGCCTCCTCCTTGCTGTAGCCGTAGGCTTCCTGCAGCTTGCCGGCGAGCTGGTCGCGCTTGCCGGCGATCACGTCTAGCTGGTCGTCGGTGAGCTTGCCCCATTTTTCGCGGACGTTGCCGCGGAATTGCTTCCAGTTACCTTCAATTCGGTCCCAGTTCATGATGACTCCCGTTTTCGAATGCGGACTTGCCTCGATGGAACCCGATCCGCAACTCGCGTGCCTGCCGGCGGTCGCGAAGCTTCCGGAGACTCGCCGCAGGCACGTTGCTTGCCGGCTTCTGCGCAAACCCGGCGCCGTCAGCTTTGCGACGGAAACGGTGCCTGGTACCGGAGCCGACCGATGATGTCCCGCCTCGGGCGGGACTCGTCGAACCCTTTTCCCACGCCCGCAAGGAGGCCCTCATGAACGCCAGAACGCTTGGTGCAGTCTTCGTCACCGCCCTGATGATCGGCGCGACCGGTTGCACGGTCACGCGGGGACAACAGACGGCCGGAGAGTATGTCGACGACGCACGCGTCACGACGGCCGTCAAGGCGAAATTCGCCGGCGACCCGACCGTCGCGGCCACCAGCATCGGCGTCGAAACGCTCAACGGAACGGTTCAGCTGAGCGGTTTCGCCAAGTCACAGGCCGAGAAGGATCGAGCGGTCGCGCTCACGCGTGAAGTGAAAGGCGTGCAGGCGATCAAGAACGATATCGTCGTTCGCCCGTAGCGACGTCCGGCGCCGGACCCGCGTCCGCGTCTACGGGCGCGGCCGGCGCCCCCGGCTTCGGCGCCGGCTCGCCGGGTGCGCCGAGCAGCCGGTCGAGCACGCGATCGAGATGCTCGAAGGACACCGGCTTGGCGAGGTAGGCGGCGAAGCCGTGCTCGAGCGCGCGCGCGCGCTCGGCGCCCCCCGCATGCCGGGCGAGCGCAGCCACCGCGACCGGGCGCTGCGCGGCTCGCTTCGCCTCGAGCCGGCGCAGCGCGTCGTGAAAGGCGTAGCCGTCGAGTGCGGCGAGCTCCAGCTCGCAGAAGATCGCCGCCGGCCATTCCCCCGCCTCCCGGGCCTCCAGCCAATCGAGCGCTTCCGTCGCGTCGTCGAATCCGACGACCGCGGTTTCCTGGGTGCGAAGCCGCGTGGCGAGCAGTTCGCGCACGCCCGCGTCCGCGTCGATCACGAGGACCGAAGACGGGCGGCTGCGCGCGACCGATTCGAAAAATCCGAGCCACGCCGGTGAGCGCATCGCCTGCCCCGGGAACGCCGGCAGCCGCAGCGTGAAGGTCGCGCCCTTGCCCTTGCCCGCGCTGCGCGCCGATGCCTCGCCGCCGTGGGCCTCGACGATGTGCTTGACGAGCGCGAGCCCGAGCCCCAGGCCGCCCTGGCGGTCGCGCCCGCCCGACTCTCCCTGGCGGAAGCGGTCGAACACGTAGGGCAGGATCTCCGGCTCGATGCCGTCGCCGTCGTCTTCGATCGTGAGCGAGAGCTTCTCCTGCTCGTCGGCCTGCAGCCGCACCGATACGCGCCCGCCCGACTTCGAGAACTTGATCGAATTCACGAGCAGGTTCGACACCGCCTGTTGCAGCCGCACCGGGTCGCCGAGCACCTCGGCGTGCGCTTCGGCGTGCAACTCGAGCGAGACGCCGCTCGCAGCCGCAGCGGCGCGCTGCGACTCCACCGCATCGCGCACGACGTGATCGAGCCGTACGCGGTCCATCTCGAGCGCGAGCTTGCCCTGTTCGATGCGCGCCAGATCGAGCAGGTCGTCGATCAGCGTGCTTTGCGACTCGGCATTGCGCCGGATGACCTGCACGGCGCGTTGCACGTGGCCGGCATCCGACCCCGCGCGCTCGAGCACCTGCAACCATCCGAGGATGGCGTGCAGGGGCGTGCGCAGCTCGTGCGAGACGATGGCGAGGAATTCATCCTTGCTCGCGTTGGCCGACTCGGCGTCCATGCGTGCGGCCCTCTCGCGCTCGACGGCATCGGCCGTCGCCATCGCGGCCGTCACGAGCAGCACGAGCTGGTGCACCAGCACCTCGTCCTCGGCGACGAATCCGGCGCCGGCGGCGTGCAGCAGCACGAGGCGCGCGATCGGCGCTTCGTTGCCGATGCGGATCGGCACGATCATCGCGGCGCTGCAGCCTTCGGGCCAGGCGCGCGGGTCGACTCGCGCCGATTCGATGCGTAGACACTCGATCTTCTCGCCCGGGGCCTCGGGCCAATGGCGGCTCGCTTCCAGAAGTGCCCTGCGGTTCGAGAAACTCATCGGGTCGACGCTCGCGACGGCGATCCGCCGCGCGCCGATCGTCCCTTCCCGGAGCAGCAGCGCGTGCCGACAGCCCACCAGCTGGCGCGCCCGGTCGGCCAGGTGTTCCAGCCGCGCCTGGTCGTCGGGCAACGACGGAATCGCAAGGCCGGCGTCGGCGAGCGCTCGCAGCTGCACCGCGCGCGCGCGTTCGCGCTCGAGCGCCGCGAGACGCTCGCGTTCGATGCGCTGGCGTTCGGTGATCTCCTCGCGCAACTGCAGGTTGCTCGCGCTCAGTGCCTCGGTGCGCAAGCGCACGCGCGTATCGAGTTCCTCGTTCGCGCGCCGCAAGGCGCCCGTCATCTCTTCTGCGAGCGAGTGCGCGCGATCGCGCGTGGTCGCCATCGACCAGAGCACGGCGAACAGCAGCAGGCCGACGAGCGAAGCGCCGGCCGGAAGGACCCACGGTGCGCGCCCGGACAGCGGAATCGCGCCCGCGGCGCCCGGGACGCGGATCGCCTCGAGCGTCCAGCGCCGGTCGAGCGCACGCACCGGAACGTGCACGGCGGCACTCCAGTCGTGCCTCGCGTCTCCCGCGCCCGCGTCCTGGTAGAGCAGCGACCGCGGATCGGTGGCGGCGGTCTCGTACAGGCGCACGAGGATCGACGGGTGGCGACCGACGCTCTGCACCAGGTCGGAGGGGCGGAAGGGCGCATAGACCCAGCCCTGGATCGCCGCACGGCGCGCGACGACGGATTCCGGAATGCCGCCGGTGGCGTACACCGCCCGATACATCAGCACGCCGGCGCGCCGTTCGCCGCCCGCGTCCTGCACCAGGCCGACCGCGCGCGACAGCGTCGTCTCGCCCGAGTCGCGCGCCGCATGCATCGCCTCGCGCCGTTCGGGATTGCTGAGCATGTCGAAACCGAGCGCGCGCGCGTTCGCGGCGTTCATCGGCTCGATGTAGAGGATCGCGCTCGACTCGACGCGCGGTCCGGTGGGCCAGATCCGGAAGCGATCGAAGCCTTCGGCGCGCACCTGCTGCTCGAGCTTGCCGATCTCGTCGGGCGGCACGATGCTGGCGAAGGCGATGCCCTGCACGCCGGGGTAGGCCGCGCCCAGGTCGAAGGCGGTGACGAAGGATCGCCACTGCGCGCGCGTCGGCGCCTGCGTGGCCGCGAACAGCGACGCGCCGGCACGCACGACGAGATCGTAGGCAACGAGCCGCTGCTCGATGCGAGCGGCCATCGAGGTGACGTACTCGACGGTTCGCGCGTCGCTTTCCTCGCGTACGCGGGCGGCCTCCGAGCGCCAGACCAGCAAGCCGATCCCCAGTCCGAGCAACAGCACGAACACGGCAAGCCCCTTGCCGATCGTGCGCTCGGTGATCCGGTGCCAGATCTCGCTCATGCGGGAGTCGGTACCCCTGTGAAACCGGGCGCCGCGGCCCCGCTCCGGTCGATTGTACCTGCGCCACAGGCATCGGGATTGCTGTTGAAAAGTGCCCAGTCATGGGCACCATCCGCGAATGTCTCCTCCCCTGTCCGTTTCGACGGACTTTGAACCCCCGGCCACGGGGGTTTTTTTTGGATTCGGGCGCAGAATGGCCTTCCCGTAGCCTTCGGCCTGCAGCTGCCGTGTCCGCCGAACCCTCCATCCGCGTGCTCATCGTCGACGATCACCTCGACGCGGCCGAGAGTCTTGCGATCGTCCTCTCCACCGAAGGCTACGAGGTGCGCACCGCCGGCGACGGCCCGGACGCCTACGAAGCGATCGCGGACTGGCGCCCGCGCGCGGCACTCATCGACCTCGACCTGCCGACGATGGGCGGGCTGGAACTCGCGCGCCGCACGCGGGCGCTCGACTTCGGCGACGAGATGTTGCTCGCCGCGCTCACCGGCTACGGACGGGACAGCGATCGGGAATCGTCGCGCCGGGCCGGTTTCGACGCGCACCTCGTCAAGCCGGTCGACCCGGACGACGTGCTGGGCTGGCTTGCGCGCGCAGGGCTCAGTCGCGCGAGATGAATTCGCCGACGGTCGACAGCGCCTCGATGTGGTCGGAACAGATCTTCAGCACGACGAGCGTGGGCACGGCGATGAACAAGCCGCCCAGTCCCCACAACCAGCCGCCGAACATGATCGCGAGGAAGGTGACGACGACGTTCAGCCGCATGCGTCGTCCGACCAGCACCGGCTGCACCAGCTGGCCCTCGATCGTCGTGAGCACGAGGAACGACAGCGGAACCTGCACGATCGCCCAGCCGTCGAGCGTGACGGCCGCCGCCCCCGTCAGCAGGATCAGGCTCGTCGCCGCGCCGAGGTAGGGGATGAAGTTGAGCAGGCCGACGATCACCCCCCAGAACACCGGCGACGGCATGCCGATGTAGCTCATCAGCACGCCGGTGGCGACGGCGAGGCCGATGTTGCTCATCGCGACCGTCGCGAAATAGCGGCCGATCTCGCTCTGGATGGTGCGCGCGATGCCCACCGCCGTGCGCTTGTCCTGCATGGTCGGCAGCACGCGGATCAGCTTGCGCAGGAAGAGGTCGTCGGAGGCGAGCAGGAAGTAGACGAGGACGATCGTCGAGATCATGCCGATCGCGATCGCCTGGAACTCGCCGACGGTGGTCAGGACGCTGCCGCGCTCGACGACGACCTCGCGCGGCTTGGGCTGTCCCTCCGGCCCCGCCAGTTCGTTGACGCGCTCCTGCGCTCCCTGGATCCTGGACAGCGGCTGGCGGATCGCGCGCAGCTGGGTCTCGAGCTTGCGCCACTCGGGCGAACGCGGATTGAGCCACTGCTCGGCGGGCGCCGACAGCTGCACGATCCCGGCGCCGACGACGCCGATCCCGAGAGCGACCATCACGGCGGCGCCCAGCGGGCGAGGCACGCCGAAGCGGTTCAGGAAAGTGACGGCCGGCGTCATCAGCAGCGTGAGCACGACGGCGAAGGCGATCGGCATCAGCAGCCCCTTGCCCGCCCACAGCGCGGCGACGATCGCGATCGTCGCCATGGCGCCGATCGCCACGCGCATCGCCAACGGAAGCTCGCGTCCCGGCTCGGCATCGGCATCGACCGGCGCGGCGGCACGGGCGGCAGGATCGGCGTCGTCGGCAGGCGCGGGGGACGCAGGGGGCGCGGCATCGGCGGCGATGCGCGCGGGGCGCTCGCCCGCACGCCCCGCGGGCGATGCTTCCGATCGCCCGTCCGCGAGGGCATCGGCGCTCGAATGGGCGGTGTCGGTTGGCATCGCCGGCGCCTCCGCAAGCGATGCGCCCGCAGGACGGCGGTCGCGCCTGCGTCACTGCACCGGCCCTTGCCGGCGTCCGGAATGGGCACGACACTTGCTAATGCCTCTTGACAGTGCTCGAAAAGGGCGAAACCGCGGCGAATCCGAATTGCCGTCCCCCAGTCCGAATCCGAGAAATTCCACCCGATGGCAGCATTTCCACGCGCCGCACCGCGTAGTCCACGGCGTTCCGGTCCGATGACCGGCGCGCGCCCGGCTCCCGAACCCGAAATGGCCGCCGACGAACCGGTGCCGCCGGCGGGCTCGAACAACGCGTTCCTGGCGAGCCTGGCGCACGACCTCCGAACGCCGTTGAACGCGATGGTCGGCTGGCTGCACCTGCTGACCTCGGGGTCCGTGTCGGCGGAGCTGCGCGAACGCGCGCTCGCCGGACTGCAGCGGGCAGTCGAGCAGCAGCGGCGCGTGGTCGCCACGCTCGACGCGCCGAACGACTTCGCCGACGGCTATCGCCCCGACCCCGACGGCGACGCGCCGGCAAGCAAGGACGCCCCGCCGGTCGGCCGGCGCGGCGACGCGCCTGCGCGCAAGGCCCGTCGTCCGGTCCACGGCACGCCGCAGGCGGCGGCCCCGAAAGAGCCGGCCCTCGACGACGCCGCGACGCCCGGCACCGGCACGCTGCAGGGCGTCTTCGTGCTGGCGGTCGACGACGACCCCGACGTGCTGCAGATGCTGCAGTCGCTGCTCGAGCACTCGGGCGCGATCGTGGAATCGACTACTTCGCCCGACGAGGCGCTTCGCAGGTATGCTTCGTGGGCAAGCGGCGAAGGCGAGCGGCTCGTTCTTTCCGACCTGGCGATGCACGAGCGCGACGGCATCTCCCTCATGCAGGCGGTGCGGGCGCTCGAGCGCGAGATGAACCTGCGCCGGCTACCGGCAATCGCACTATCGGCGCACTTCCGCCCCGACACGCGACGCGAGGCCTTCGAAGGCGGATTCGATCTCTTCCTGGCCAAGCCGATCGACCCCTCCGTCTTGCTGAATCATCTGAGAAGCATGCTCGATCGCTGACTGAGGGAGGATTCCGGTTTTGGCGCACGCGCTGATCGTCGAGGACGACGAGAATTCGGCGGAGATGCTCGCGGAGCTCGTATCGGCAGAAGGTTTTTCCACGGCCACCGCAGGCAGCCTGCACGACGCACGCAGGCAGTACGCTTTTCGCCAGCCTGACATCGTACTGCTCGACCTGTCGCTGCCCGACGGCAACGGCATCGAGCTCTTCGATCACGTCGAGCGCAGCGAGGCCTGCGAAATCGTCCTGATCACCGGACACGCCACGCTCGAAACGTCGATCCAGGCGCTTCGGCTCGGCGCCGCCGACTACCTGCTCAAGCCGGTCAACGTACCGCGCCTTCGGCAGATCCTCGGACGCGCGAGCGGCAGCTCGGAGGCGCGCGGCCGGCTCGCCAGCGAGCGCGTGCACGTCGACGCCGAAGGCCGCTTCGGGCGGCTGTGGGGAAAGTCGGCCGCCATGCGCGAGATCTACCACCAGATCGCGCGCGTCGCCCCTACCGCCGTCACCGCGTTCGTCACCGGAGAGAGCGGAACCGGCAAGGAAGTCGTCGCGGAAACGATCCACGACCTCTCCAAGCGCGCGAAGGCGCCTTTCCTTGCGATCAACTGCGGCTCGATTTCGCCGCAGCTGATCGAGAGCGAGCTCTTCGGCCACGAGAAAGGCAGCTTCACCGGCGCGCTGCGCCAGCATCGCGGCTTCTTCGAGCGCGCGGACGGCGGCACCCTGTTCCTCGACGAGATCACCGAGATGCCGATGGAGCTGCAGGTGAAGCTGCTCCGGGTGCTCGAGACGGGCGCCTTCGTCCGCGTCGGCTCCGACACCGTGATCAACGTCGACGTTCGCATCGTCGCGGCGACCAACCGCCCGCCGGCCGAAGCCGTCTCGAGCGGGCGGCTGCGCGAGGACCTCTACTATCGGCTCAACGTCTTCCCCATCGACCTGCCGCCGCTGCGCGAGCGGCTCGAGGACGTGCCGCTGCTCGCCGAGCACTTCCTCGAGGGATTGAACGAACGCGAAGGCGCCCGCAAGCGCTTCGCCGAACGGGCGCTGCAGGCGCTCGTCGAGTACCGCTGGCCGGGCAACGTGCGCGAACTGCGCAACGCCGTGCACCGCGGCTTCATACTTGCCGAAGGCGACGTCATCGAGGTCGAGAACCTGCCGATCGGCGCGGCGAGCATCGCCCCTGCGGCTGCAGCCGCTTCGGCGCCCGCGCGCCACCCCGACGCGGCAGCGCCGGCACCGACGGCCGCCACCCCGGCAGCGGCGACGCCGGGGGCAGCACCACCCGCACCGGCAGCCTCCGGCGGCGCGCGCGCCGCGAACCCGTCGCTCGACATCTCGGTCGGCACCTCGATCGCCGAGGCCGAACGCATGCTGATCCTCGCCACCGTCGAGCATTGCGGCGGCCACCGCGAACGCGCCGCCGCCATGCTCGGCATCAGCGCGAAGACGCTGTACAACCGGTTGAAGGGCTATGCGGGAGAGAGCGAAGGCTGAAGGGGCCGGCCCCCTCCCCCTCGCCCGCTCAGGTTCTCTGCTGCGCCATCGCGATCATCCGCCTCGCCTCCACCGGCGGGATCCCGATCGCGTCACGGTACTTGGTGACGGTGCGACGGGCGACGCTGGCGCCGCGCTGTTCGAGCTGGCGCGTGATGCGAATGTCGGACAACGGCTGGCGAGGGTCCTCGGCGCCGACGATGTCGCGGATCAGCGTCTGGATCGCGCGCGGCGAGATGCGATAGCCGTCTTCGCTGACGAGCCGGCTGCCGAAGAAGTGCTTGAACTCGATCAGCCCGCGCGGCGTCGCCATGTACTTGCCGCTGGTGACGCGCGAGACCGTCGATTCGTGCACGCCCACCTCGGCCGCGATGTCGCGCAGGTGCAGCGGCCGGATCGCCACGTCGCCGTGCTCGAAGAAGCCCTGTTGCGTGGCGACGATCGCGCTGGCGACCTTCAGGATCGTTTCGGCGCGTTGCTCGATGCTGCGCAGCAGCCAGCGCGCCTCGGTGAGTTGCGCGCCCATCGGGGTCGACGACCAGCCGCGATCGCGGCGCACGGCATCGGCGTACAGCCGGTTGATGCGAAGGCGCGGCGAAGCCGCGCTGTTCGGGAAGGCCACCCATCGCCCGCGCACCTTGCGCACGGTGACGTCGGGGACGACGTGCTGCGGGTCGTCGGAGCCGAAGGTGGCCGCCGGCCGCGGCGCCAGGCTGCGGATCAGCTGGTTCGCCTGCGCGCACTCGGGCTCGCTGCAGCCGAGCATGCGCGTCAGGCGCGCGGTATCGTGCGCGGCGAGCAGGTCGAGATGCGACTCGACGATGCGCATCGCCAGCGCCAGCCCCGGGGTGTCCTGCGGCTGCGCACGCAGCTGCAGCAACAGGCATTCGGACACCGAGCGCGCACCGACGCCGGCGGGGTCGAGACTCTGCACGAACGACAGCGCAACCTCGAACTCGCGCACCAGCGTGCGCGCACCGCCGGGTTCGACGAGATCGGCGATCTCCTCGAGCGAATCGCGCAGGAACCCGTCTTCGTCGAGCGCTTCGACGAGCACCCGGGCGAGCGTGGCGTCGCGCTCGCCGAGCCCGCTGACGTTCACCTGCCGAAGCAGGTGATCGCGCAGCGACAGCGGCGCCGGAGCGAGCAGCACGGGATCGTCGGCCGAGCGCTCTCCGCCGTGGTTGTTCCCGGTGGTCGACCAGGTGAGCTCGCGCTCGGGATCGACCGCATCCTCGCCTTCGTCGTCGCTCGCGCGCGAATCGATCGCCTCGCCTTCGTCCTGTCCGGATTCGTCGAGCGCGTCGTCGCTCTCGAGCAGCGGATTCGTCGACAGCGCCTGGGCGATCGCCTGTTCGAGCTCGAGCGCGGACATCTGCAGCATCTTCAAGCCTTGCTGCATCTGCTGGGACAGCGCGGCGCCCTGCGTGGCGCGCAGTTGCAAGCCGGGTGCGTGCATCGTGGGGGATTCCTTCGAGTGCTCTACAACGAATATCCCTACAGTCGCAAGCTTCGTGCCAACGCCCGATGCGAACCGAAGATCAAGGACTTGCGTCGCAGTTCCGCGAGGTTGTCGCCGAGAGCCCGGTAAAAGCGGACCCGCTTCGGTAAGCGCGGCGGCAAACGACGATCCCGGCCGGCGACCCGGTATGCTTGCGCGCCATGACCGCTCCCGCGCTGCCCCGGTGGCTCGGCGCCGCTCTGCTCCTGCTGATCGCCACGACCTTCGCCAGCAACCACGTGGCTGCGCGCATCGCCTTCGATCACGGCGCCAACGTGGCGACGGCCGTCGCGGTGCGCTCGTCGGGCACGGCGCTCTTCGTCTGGTCGCTGCTGCGCGCGGCGCGCGTGCCGCTGCAGCTGTCGCGTCCGACGCTGGTGCGCGCGCTCGGCATCGGCGCGCTGCTCTCGATACAGAGCCTGTGCCTGTACTCGGCGATCGCGCGCATTCCGGTCGCGCTCGCGCTGCTCGTCTTCAACACCTTCCCGATCCTGCTCGGGCTGCTCTCGTGGGCCGCGGGCACCGACCGGCCGAAGCCGCGGGCCTTCGGCGCCATGGCGCTCGCCCTCGTCGGTCTCACGCTCGCGCTCGACGCCTTCGGCTGGGCCGACGACTCGCTGCGCGCCGACGGTCCGACGATGATCGCCGGCGTCGCGTTCGCCGCGGTCGCGGCGCTCGCCTTCGCCGCGGTGCTGCTGCTGACGACGCGATGGCTCGCCGATACCGACGGGAGGCTGCGCAGCTTCATGCTGATGCTCGTCGTCGCAGCGGTTGCGCTGGTCGCAGGCAAGGCGAGCGGCGACTTCGCATGGCCCCGGGACGCCACCGGCTGGGGCGCGCTCGCGCTGCTCACGCTGCTCTACGGATCGGCGATCACCGCGCTCTTCGTGCTGCTGCCGCGCCTGGGCGCGGTGAACAACGCGGCGATCATGAACTTCGAGCCGATCGCCGCCCTGATGCTCGCCTGGATCGCGCTCGATCAGGCGATGTCGTCCGTGCAGCTGCTCGGCGCCGCGATCGTCGTCGCCGCGATCGTGCTCCTCGTCACGATACGATCGGATCCGTGAACGCGCGAAACCTCGATCGCAGCAGCACGGAGCAGCTGCTTCCGTGGCCCGCGCTCGTCGAGGCGCTGCGCGCGATGCTCGAGCGCAAGCACGCCGGACTCGCGCACTCGCCCGAGCGCATCGCGATGCCGCTTCCCGGCGGCGTGCTGCTGGCGATGCCGTCGACCGACGGCGAGTTCGCCTGCACGAAGCTCGTCACGCTGCACGACGGCAACGTCGCACGCGGCCTGCCGACGTTGATCGGCGAAGCGATCCTGGTTCGCGCCGACACCGGCGAGCCGCTCGCCCGCTTCGACGCAGCGACGATCACCGCGCGGCGCACCGCGGCGCTGTCGGCGCTCGCCGCGCTCGAACTGGCCGGCCCGCGCCGCGAGCGACTGCTCGTGTTCGGCTCGGGCGTGCAGGCGCGCGCGCACATCGAGGCCTTTCGCTCGGTGATGCCGCTGCGGGAGGTCACGGTGCGCTCGCGCGATCCGGCCAACGCGGCTGCGCTGGCGCAGGCGATGCGCGAAAGCGGGCTGGATTGCCGCGCGTCGGCGACCTCGTCGGCGTCGGGCGCGCCGCCCGACCTTGCGCAGTTCGATCTCGCGCAGTTCGATCTCGTCGTCACCGCGACGCCGAGCCTCGAAGCGCTGTTCGACGACGACGCGCGTTTCGACGGCTTCGTCGCCGCGATCGGCGCCTACCGACCGCAGATGTGCGAGCTGCCGGCGACCCTGCTGCATCGCGCGTCGCTGTTCTGCGACGACGTCGACGCGGCCCGCGGCGAAGCGGGCGACCTGATCCGTGCGGGCGTCGACTGGACGAAAGTCGTCGCGCTGGAACGGGTCGTGTGCGGCGCGGTGCGGCGCCCGCCGGGCGGCCCCGTCGTCTTCAAGAGCGTCGGACAGGCCCTGTGGGACCTGGCCGCGTGCCGCCTCGCGTGGACGCGGCTGCAACCGGAGACCAGGCGATGAACACGATCCCGCATGCCGACTTCGGCCGCGTTCGCGTGTTCTTCGGCGAGAAGAACGGCAAGTACCCGGACGGCAACCAGATCGTCGTGCGCGGCAGCGACACGCACGCGGCCTTCGACACGCCGCTCGTCGCCAACCGGATCGGCGAGCCGCTCGAAGCGGCCGATCTCGTCGTGCTCGGCCACGTGCACGAGGACCACATGGCCGGACTGCATCGGCTGCCCGACGCGAAGGTCTACGCGCACGAGCTGGACGTCGGCGCGGCGCGCAGCTGGGAAGGCCTGGCGGCGCACTACGGCCTGTCTGCCGCCGTCGTCGACGCGATGCTCGAGAAGATCCGCCGGGAGTTCCACTACGCGCCGCGGCCCGACGCCCTCGCCTATCGCGACGGCGAAACCTGGGAGCTCGGCGGCACCCGCGTGCGCGCGGTGCACATGCCCGGGCACACGGCAGGCCACTGCGTGCTCGTCGTCGAACCCGAGGGCCTTGCCTTCATCGGCGACATCGACCTGAGCGGCTTCGGCCCGTATTACGGCGACGCGAGCTCGGACCTCGGCGCTTTCCGCCGGACGCTCGAACGCCTGCCCGGAATCGAGGCGCAGACCTGGGTCACCTCGCATCACCGGGGGGTCTACACCGACCGCGGGGCCTTCCTCGGCGCGTTGCGCGCATACGCGGCGAAGATCGACGAACGCGCCGAACGGTTGCTGCAGATGCTGCGCGCGCAACCGCGCACGCTCGACGAACTGGCGCAGGCGCGCCTGCTCTACCCCGAAGACTACGAGCAGGTCTGGATCCTCGACGCCGAACGCCGGACGATCTCGCAGCACCTCGACGAGCTCGGCTCGCAATCCCTCGTCGCGCGCGACGGCGAGGGCCGCTATCACGCGCGCTGACGTCCGCGCGCCTGCAGCGCCTCGCGATACACGGCCAGGTTCCCCTCGACCATCGTGTCGACCGAGAAGCGCTCGAGCACGCGCGCGCGCGCGGCCGCGCCCATGCGCTCGCGCAGCGCCCGATCGTCGACCAGGCGACGCAGCGCGTCGGCGAGCGCCGGCACGTCGCCGGGCTCGACGAGAAATCCGGTGACCCCGTCCTGCACCGCCTCCGGCATTCCGCCGGCACGACTGGCCACGACCGGGACCGCCGCGGCCTGGGCCTGCAGCAGCGCGATGCCGAGCCCCTCGCGGTCGGCCGGGTGCGCGAGTACGTCCAGGCCTCCCATCCAGCGCGGAAGATCGTCGCGAAAGCCGACGAAGCGGACGATCGACGCGAGTCCGTCGCGCGCGGCGCGCGCCTGCAGCTCGGCGCGCAGCGGCCCCTGTCCGAACAGCAGCACGCGCAGCCCCGGACGCTGCGGATGCAGCAGCTTCAGCGCCTCGAACAGGTGACGATGTCCCTTGCGCCGGATCAGCTGCGCGACGACGCCGATCACGACCGCGTCGTCGTCGAGCGCGAACTCGGCACGGAAGGCTTCGCGGTCGACCGGCTGCAGCCACGCACGCGCGTCGAGGGCGCTGCGCACGCAGCGCAGGCGCTGCGGGGAAACGCCTTCGTCGAGCAGCACGTCGCGGATGCCGTCCGAGATCGCGATCACGCGATCGAAGAGGCGGTACTTCAGGGCAGCGATCCACGGCCGTTCGCGGTTGTCGACGCGGCGCGACAGCACGCTCGGCACGCCGGCGAGGCGCGCCGCGACGCCGCCCCATACGTCGACGCCGCGCCGGCTGTGCAGGTGCACGAGGTCGGGGGCTTCGTCGCGGATGTGCCTGCGCAGGCGCGCGACGAAGCCGACGTCGAGGTCGCCGCGCAGCGGCGTCGGCAGCAGCCTGGCGAAGGAGCCGGCCGGCTCGGCCACCTGCGCACCGGGCGGGCAGACGAGCACGTTCTCGACCCCGCGCTTCGCGAGTCCCTCGAGCAGGTAGACGACCTGCCGCGCACCGCCGTAGTAGTGGCGGCCGCCCTCGACGTGCAGCACCTTCATCGGGCCGCTTGCGCCACGGCCGGCCGGCCGAGCACGGCCAGGGCTTCGTGCAGGGCACGGCTCGCGGAGATGTCGCGCATGCACGGGAACGCACCGCCGCAGGTCGGTGCGCGATGGCACGGCGCGCACGACAGGCCGAGCCAGATCACGCGGGCATTGTCGCGGCCGGTGACGGTGTACGGACAGGTCGAGCCGAACAATGCGACCGTCGGGACGCCGAAGGCGATGCCCATGTGCGTCAGTCCGGTGTCGACGCCGACGACGAGCGCCGAGTCGCGCACGAGCGCGGCCGCCTGCGCGAGGTCGGTGCGGCCGACGAGATCCGCGATGCCGGGTGCGCCCTGCAGCAACGCCTGCGCAGCCGGCCGATCGGCGGGGCCGCCGAGCAACACCGGGACGAGGCCGGTGCGCGCACGAAGCTGCGCGGCGAGCTCGCGCCACGCGTCGTCGAACCAGTGCTTCTGCGGACGCGTCGTGAACGCGGCGAACACCGCGTAGCCGCCGGGAGCGAGCCCCTGCGCGCGAAGCAGTTCCGCCGCCGACGACGCGGCTTCGGGCGCGACGTGCAGACGCGGCAGGAACGCGCCGCAGTCCAGCTCCAGGTGCCGCGCGAGATGCAGGTATTCGGAGGAGATGCGCGCACGGTCGCCGCCGCGCGCGACGACCTCGGTGACGAAGCGTGCGCTGCCCTCGCGCGCACCCAGGCCGATGCGGCGCGGCGCACCGCTGAGCCAGGCGAGGAACGCGCTCTTGGCGAGACCGTGAAGATCGAGTGCGAGGTCGAAGCGCCGCTCGCGCAACTTCGCCCGGAAGCCTCGCACCTCGCGCACGAGCGCCACCCAGCGCCCCGAGCGAAGCAGCGCGCGCCACTGCTTCTTCGGCCAGACGATGCATTCGTCGACCGCGGGATCGTTGGCGACGAGCACGTCGATGCCCGGTTCGACGACCCACGCGATGTACGCGTCGGCGTGCGTCCGGCGCAGTGCCTCTGCCAGCGGCGACGCGAAGACGACGTCGCCGATCGCCGAGGTGCGGACGATCAGGATGCGCCGCACCGGGCGGATGCCGTCGTGCCGCACCAGGCGGCGGCGGTGAACAGCGCGTACATCAGGCTCGTGTTGGAGCGCAGCAGGTAGGACTCCGACAGGCAGATGACGAGGAACAGCACCGGCAATGCCCTGCGGATGCGTTCGCGCCCGTCGACCGGACTGCGCCGAAGCAGCGGCACGAGCAGCACCGCCGCGAGCAGGATGCCGCCGGGCAGTCCCGCGGCGGTGAGCGCGTACAGATACTGGTTGTGCGGATTCCATGCCGGCGCGACCGACGGCGTGTGCTCGGCGTTCACGCGCTCGTACTCGTGCCGATAGTCGCCGATGCCGACGCCCAGCCACGGGTGCTCGCTGTAGATGCGCCAGGCGTTCTGCGCGTAGGCGAGGCGCGTGCGCACCGAGGACGAAGCAGCGGGGCCGGGATTCTCGATCTCCTCGATCGCCGCATCGACGCGCTGCTCGAAATAGCTGCTGCCCTGGTATCCGACGACGAACACACCGGCGACGAGCGCCGTCGCCGCGAGCGTCGCGCGCACCGGATGATGCGAGAAGCGCTGCAGGATCAGCAGCGCGAGCAGCGCGAGAAAACCGATCATGCCCGCCCTGCCGCCGCTGATCGCGAGGTTGGCCGCGGTGGCAAGCAGCAGCGCCGCATACAGCAGCCGCTGTCGCGGCTCGCGCGCCTGGAAGAGCAGCCGGTGCCCCGCGAGGTAGCCTGCGAAGGCGAGCGCCGGCGTGTACAGGATCCGGTCGACGAAGGGCGCGCTGTCCCTCGGATCCTTCTCCACGCGGATGCCGTCGGGCAGCTCGGGCATCCAGTGCATCTGCGCCCAGTTGTAGAACGCGAGTGCCTCGCACAGGACGATCGACAGCAGGAACGCCGAGACGTAGCGGCCGAAATGCTCGGGCCGTGCGACGCTCAGGTACAGCACGAACAACAGGAAGAAGTTCTGCCGGCTGACCATGCGCCAGCCCCATTCCGTGTCCGCGGTCCACGACATCGACGCGAGCAGCACCGCCCAATAGCCGACGAAGATCCAGGCGAGCGGCTCGGCGGCGACCCCGCGCAGCTTCTCGCCGAGGCGCCCCTCGAACAGCCAGACCGCCAGCAGCACCGCCGACAGGACGTACGCGGGCGCGACCTGGATCGGAATGCAGAAGAAGATCGCCGTGAGCAGCCACGACTGCACGGCGGCGAGGTCGAGCGGCGGGCGGACGCGCGCGATGCCGCCCGGAAGCGAGTGCGAGGGCACCGAGTTCACCGGAATTCGACTCCGCACGCCTCGAAGGCCGCGCGCATCGCGGCGCGTTCCCCGTCGGATTCGAAGCGCACGAGTTCCCAGCCGAAGGCGACGGCGCGCGCATGGTCTGGGTCGATCTGCCGTGCGAACAGCAACGCGGAGGAGCGCACGCCGACGACGGCATCGTAGGCGCAGCGAGCCAGGTGCGCTTCGAGCGCTTCGGGCGGGTCGATCGTCCGGTAGTCGGGATGGCTCAATTCGTGTGCCGCATCCTTCGGATGCGCCTTGTAGTCGATCTGCGTGAAACCTTCGGCCGCGAGCCAGTCGCGGATTCGCCGGGTGACGACATCGAGATCGCCCGGACTCATCAGCCGGAAGCCGGTGAGCGGCTGCCCGACGACCAGGGCGCGCCGTTCGCCCCCTTCACTGCGCCGCTGCACCGGGGGGTCGACCAGCGCGGGCAGGGCCTGCACCTTCGATGCGTCGTACTCGTGCGGCAGCCCCGCGACCACGTAGACGCGATCGCAGAACGGTGCGTCCGACCCCGTACGATCGCCGGAGAAACGCCGGTAGTCGAGTTCGGGCGCGACGACCCTGCGCAATTTTCGCACCCATTGCAGCAGACGGCGCAGGCGCGACAGCGGATAGCGCCGCACGCTGAGGATCCCGTCGGGCAGGATGCGCGCGCGCAGTTCGCGCGCCCCGGTGCGGGCCGGCAGCGCGTTCAGGAAATAGTTGATCGCCTCGGTGTCGAACACGGCGCTGTGCAGCAGCAGGCGCTCGCAGCGGCCGACCTGCGCGGCGACCCGCACGATGTTCTCGCGCAGGCGGCGATGCCGGCCGAAGGGTCCGGGCAGCGGCTCCCAGCGCGGCCACGGCATGTACAGGCAGGCGTCCCATTCCGCGGGGTCGACCACCGACTTCAGCCCGGGCTTGTACCAGACGAGGACGTTGCGCGCAGCCGGCTCGACGTCGCGCGCGATGCGCCGCGCCGCCAGGTACTGAAGCGGGGACGCGACGAAATAGACCGCGGCGGTGCCGGTGTCCCGCATGGATCAGGCGGCGTGCGGTCCCGCGGCGATCCCGGCCAGCGCCCACGATGCCGCGCCGAGCCCCATCGTCGCCGTGACGGTGACGATCGACCCGTAGCCGGCGCAGGAGAGCGCGAAGCCCGCGCCGACGCCGGCGCCGGGTGTCGTCGCCCGGCGCGCGCCGAGCGCGGGCTCGTCGGAAAAGATCGCGGCGACGCCGAAGCGGATTCCCGTCCGGCGCTCGAAGCCGTGCTCGCGGCGCAGTCGAGCGCGCACCGACGCGAGCAGCGCGTCGCCCGTGGCCTGCGCGAGATCGGCGCGCCGCAGGCGCAACGGATCGGTGCGCCCGCCGGCGGCGCCGCAGACGACGATCGGCTGCCGGCGCCGCGCCGCGCAGGCGACGAGCGCCGCCTTCGCGCGCGGTGCGTCGATCGCATCGATGACGAGCGCGCCCGCCGGAACGAGATCGGCGACGTTCGCCTCGGTGACGAACTCGTCGACCGGAAGCACCTCGCACCGCGGCGCGATGTCGGCGATGCGCCGGCGCATGACCTCGACCTTCGCGGCACCGAGCGTCGAATCGAGCGCGTGCACCTGGCGGTTCACGTTCGACTCGGCGACGTGATCGGCATCGACGAGCGTGATGCGCCCGATCCCGGAACGCGCGAGCGCCTCCGCCGCCCACGAGCCGACGCCGCCGATGCCGACGACGCAGACGTGCGCGTGCGCGAGCGCATCGAGCGCGGCGGCGCCGTACAGCCGGGCGACGCCGCCGAAGCGGCGCTCGTCGCGCTCGTCGCGCTCGTCGCGCGCGGCGAGCGCGGCGCTCGCGTCGACCGTCTCGAGCGCCTGGGCTTGCGCGGCGAGTTCCTGCGCTTGTTCCATCCGGACGGCCGCCGGGCTAGGGAAGCAGCAGCGACGAACCGGTCGTGCGGCGCGCTTCGAGGTCGCGGTGCGCCTGCGCGGCGTCGGCGAGCGCGTAGCGTTGGTCGATCTCGATGCCGATCTTGCCCGAGCCGACCATGCGGAACAGTTCCGCCGACATCTCCTCGAGGTTCGCGCGGTTCGCCTGGTGCGCCATCAGGGACGGGCGCGTGATGTACAACGACCCCTTGAGCGCCGTCAGCGGCATCGGCGGCACCGGCCCCGATGCGTTGCCGAAGCTCACCATCAGCCCGAAGGGCTGCAGGCAGTCGAGCGAAGCCTGGAAGGTGTCCTTGCCGACCGAGTCGTAGACGACCGGCACCATCCTTCCGTCGGTGATCTCGCGCACGCGCTCGACGACGTCCTCGTGCTTGTAGAGGATCGTGTGCGCGCAGCCGTGCCTGCGCGCGAGCTCGGCCTTCTCCTCCGAGCCGACGGTTCCGATCACGGTGACGCCGAGCGCGCGCGCCCATTGCATCGCGATCAGCCCGACGCCGCCGGCGGCCGCGTGGAAGAGGATCGTCTGGCCCTTCTGCAGCCGGTAGGTGCGCCGGAACAGGTACTGGACGGTCAGCCCCTTCAGCATCATCGCCGCCGCAGTCTCGGAGTCGACGTTCCGCGGCAGGCGCACGATCGACTTCGTCGTCATGTTGCGCAGCTCGGAGTACGAGCCCGGCGGGCGGTCGCAGTAGGCGACGCGGTCGCCGACCTTCAACGCGTCGACGCCGTCGCCGACCGCGGTGACGACGCCGGCAGCCTCCAGCCCGAGCACGCCCGGCAGCGGCATCGGATACAGCCCGGTGCGGAAATAGACGTCGATGAAGTTCAGCCCGATCGCCTCGTGGCGCACCTGCACCTCGCCCGGCGCGGGCGGGCCGACCTCGACGTCGACGTACTGCATCACTTCGGGTCCGCCGTTCTGCTCGATGCGGATCGCCTTCGGCATGTTCGCTCCTGGGGAATCGGGCGGGCGACCGAAGGCGCTCCGCCGGAAAGGCGGCAACAGTATAGCGACGCGGTGCCGGCGGACCGGGGTAAACACGGGGGTGCGTGGACGCTGGTATCTGATATCTTAGATTCGATGGACACGGCCGAAGGCACGATCGATCGGCACCCGCTTCCGCGCGCCGAGCGGCTGCTCGTCCGCATGAACCAGGGCCTGGTCATCGCACTGATGGGCACGATGGCGATTCTCGTGTTCGCCAACGTCGTCTCGCGCTACCTGTTCAACCACTCGATGGTCTGGGTCGAGGAGTTCACCCAGTACCAGATGATCTGGATCACCTGGCTGGGTGCCGGGCTCGCCTTGCGCGAAGGCCGCCACGTCGCGGTCGACCTGCTGCAGGACGCGCTGCCCGAAGCCCTGCGACGGCTGCTGCGCTGGGCGATCGTCTTCGTCATGCTCGCGTTCCTCGCCGTCCTCGCCTGGTACGGCGGGCAGATCGTCGCGTTCACCTGGAACCAGGAGACGCCGATGCTCGGCGTGCGCACCGGAATCCCGTATCTCGGCATCCCGATCGGCGCGGGGCTGTTCGCGCTGCACCTGGTCGTGTTCGCGCGCGAGTTCGTCGAGCGCCGTTTCGAGCACGTCGACGACCTGGGGATCGAGACGTGACGGGCGTCCTCTTCGTCCTTTTCGCCGTCGGGCTCGTCGTCGGGCTGCCGATCGCCTTCGTCATGGGCGTCTCCGGCGCGGCGGCGCTCGCATGGGAAGGCAAGCTCTCGATGCTGTCGGTGCCGCAGCGCATCTTCGACGGCATCAATTCGTTCCCGCTGATGGCGGTGCCCTTCTTCATCCTGGCCGCCGACCTGATGACGGCGAGCGGGATCACCACCGCGCTGCTGCGCTTCTCGCAGAGCGTCGTCGGCCACATCCGCGGCGGCATGGGGCACGTGAACGTGCTCACCTCGGTGATGTTCGCCGGGATCAGCGGGTCGGCGCTCGCCGACGCCGCCGGGCCCGGCGTGATCGAGATGCGGATGATGGAGAAGGCGGGCTACGAGAAGTACTACTCCGCCGCGCTGTCGGCGGCGACCGCGACGATCGGCCCGATCATCCCGCCGTCGATCATCATGGTGATCTACGCGCTCACCGACAGCCGCGTCACCGTCGCCGGGCTCTTCCTCGCCGGGATCGTGCCGGGGCTGCTGCTCGGGCTCGCGCTGATGCTCGCCAACCACTGGATCTCGGTGCGCCGCGGCTACGGCGCGGCGCAGCGCCGGCTCGGCTGGGGCGAGCGCCTCGCCTCGCTCGCGCGCGCGCTGCCGATCCTCGCGATGCCGGCGATCATCCTCGGCGGCATCCTCAGCGGGCTGTTCACGCCGACCGAGGCGTCGGCGGTCGCCGTGTTCTACGCGCTCTTCGTCGGGTTGTTCGTCACGCGCACGCTCGACGCGCGGCTCATCGCGAAGGTGCTGCTGCAGAGCGGGCTCGTCACCTCGGCGGCGCTGATCATCGTGTCGACGGCGTCGCTGTTCGCGTGGCTGCTCACGCTGCTGCAGATCCCGCAGTCGATCGCCGGGTCGATCGCGGCGATGACGACCGACCCGCTGCTCGTGATGCTGGTGGTCGCCGGCTTCGTGCTCGTCTGCGGCCTGTTCATCGACACCTTGCCCGCCGTCATCATCCTGGTGCCGGTGCTCGCGCCGATCGCCGACCAGTTCGGCATCCACCCGCTGCACTTCGCGATGGCGATCGTGCTGAACCTGACCGTCGGGATGATCACCCCGCCGGTGGGCGCAGTGCTGTTCGTCATGGCGTCGGTCGCACGACTTCGCTTCGACCGGCTGTCGTACGCGGTGTTGCCGTTGCTGGCGGCCGAGATGCTCGTGCTGCTGCTCATCGTCCTCTTCCCGACGCTGAGCACCGCCGTTCCGGCGATGTTCGGCTACTCGCGCTGACCACACCACCGAAGGAGACCGAGATGAAGAGACGAATGCTGTTCGCCGCGCTCGCCGCCGCATCGCTCGCGTTCGCAGCGCCGGCATCGGCGCAGAAGACGCTGAAGTACGCGCACTTCCAGCCGGCGAAGGACGACCAGCCGAAGCACGTCGCCGCACTCGCATTCAAGGAGCACGTCGAAGCCGCGACGAACGGATCGATCAAGGTCGAGATCTACCCGGCCGGCCAGTTCGGCAAGGACCAGCCGACGATGGAAGGCGTCAAGCTCGGCACGCTCGAGCTGGCCGTCGCGCACGACGGCGCGATCGCGACGGTGTACAAGCCGATCGGCGTGCTCGGCATCCCGTTCCTCTACGAGAACCACGAGCACGCCTGGCGCGTCTACGACAGCGACTGGCTGAAGGGCTTCTCCGACGACATGGTGAAGAAGCAGGGCATCCGGCTGCTCGGCCTCGCCGACAACGGCGTGCGCCACTTCACCAACAGCCTGCGTCCGATCCGCACTCCGGCCGACATGCAGGGGATGAAGATCCGCATCCAGCCGTCGCCGGTGTTCAAGACACTCGTCGAGTCGCTGGGCGCATCGCCGTCGGCGATTCCGTGGGCCGAGCTGCCGGCCGCGCTGCAGCAGAAGGTCGTCGACGGCCAGGAGAACGGCGTGACCAACATCCTCGCCGCGAGCCTGTACCAGCACCAGAAGTACGCGACGCTCGACGGCCACGTCTGGAGCGTGCACGGCTACGTGATCAACGAACGCTTCTACCAGGGACTCACGCCCGTCGAACGCGCCGCGGTCGACGAGGGAACGAAGAAGGCGATCGCCATCCATCGGAAGATGACCGCCGACCAGGACCGCAACGCGAAGCAGATCCTCGAGAAGCTCGGCATGGAGGTCACCGAGCTGACGCCCGCGCAGGTGGCCGAGTTCCGCAAGCTGTCGCAGCCGCCGGTGCGCGCGTGGGCCGAGAAGGAGATCGGCAAGAACTACGTCGACGACCTGTTCCGCGCGATCGAATCGACGGCCAGGCCCTGATCGCGACGCCGCGTCGCAGGGGCTGCGCATGAAGCGCGAGACGATCCTCGCCCGCCTGGAGGCGCAGCGCGTGATCCCGGTGCTGCGCCTGCCCGAGGCGCGGGTGACGCTGCAAGCCGTCGACTGCCTGCACGAAGCCGGCTTTCGCGTCTTCGAGATCACGATGACGACCCCCGACGCCGAATCGCTGATCGCGACGCTGGCGCGCGAGCGACCCGACAGCCTGGTCGGCGCCGGCACCGTCGTCGACGTCGCGCGCGCCGGGGCCTGCCTCGCCGCCGGAGCGGCCTTCGTCGTCACGCCGTATCCGGTCGCCGGCGTCGCCGCGCGTTGCCGGGCGGCGGGGCGCGTCGCCTTCGTCGGCGCGTTCACGCCCGGCGAAGTGGCCGCTGCGACCGCCGACGGCGCCGACGTCGTCAAGGTGTTTCCCGCGTCCACCGGCGGGCCCGCGCACGTCGCGGCGCTGGCGTCGATCTTTCCCGGCGTGCGGCTGTGTCCGACCGGCGGCATCGACGACGCGCGGATCGCCGAATACCTGCAGGCCGGCGCCGCGATGGTCGGCGCCGGCAGCCGATTGGTCGATCGCGACGCGCTCGCGCGCGGCGACCGCCGCGCGGTCGTCGCGAACGCGCGCCGCTACCTGGAAAATGGAGTGAAGCAATGACACTGGCAGATCTGGTCAAGGGATTCGGGGAAGTCGCCACGGCGTCGGTCGCCGACGCGGTCGACAAGGTCTGCGGCAGGCGCGGGTACATGGAGCACGCGTTGAAGCCGCGCATCAACGAGCGGCGCATCGTCGGGCCCGCGGTCACCGTGCTCGAGGAGGCGACGAGCGAAGCGGTGCCGCCGCAACACGCGCTCGACCTGATCGACGAGGCCGCACCCGGCAGCGTGATCGTCATCGCGATCGGCGGCGAGGCCGACGTCGCCGTCTGGGGCGGCTTGATGACCGCGGGCGCATGGGCGCGCGGGATGGCGGGCGCGGTGCTCGACGGCGGCGTGCGCGACATCGCCGAGATCCGCCGCGACTACGACTTCCCGGTCATCGCGCGCTCGGTCTCTCCGGCTACGACGGTCGGGCGCTTCCGCACGGTCGCATCGAACGTGCCGGTGACCTGCGGCGGCATCGAGGTGAATCCGGGCGATCTCGTCGTCGGCGACATCGACGGCGTCGTCGTCGTGCCGCGCGACCAGGCCGAGGCGGTGCTCGCGCTCGCGCGCGAGATCGACGAGCGCGAACTCGAGCAGGCGCGGCTGATCGTCGAGGCGAAATCGCTGCGCCAGGGCCTCGCGAAGTACGGACGCATCTAGACTTGGGGAAAACGAAGCCGCCGCAGGCGGGCGGCGACGAGGCAACGGACGCAACGTGGACGACGGAAAACGATTCGACCTCTTCTCGATCGGCGAGCCGATGGTCGAGTTCAACCAGACGACGCCGGGCGCGCCCGAGTACCTGCAGGGCTTCGGCGGCGACACCTCGAACATGATCGTCGCCGCCGCTCGCAGCGGCGCGCGCACGGCCTACGGAACCCGCATCGGCGACGACGCCTTCGGACGCCTGTTCCTCGAGCTGTGGCGTCGCGAGGGCGTGAACCTCGACGCGGTCGAGGTCGACCCCGACGCGCACACCGGCGTGTACTTCGTCTCCCACGACGCAAGGGGGCACGAGTTCTCGTATCTGCGCGCAGGCTCGGCGGCAAGCCGCATGCGGCCGCAGCACCTGTCGCGGCAGGTGATGGACGCGAGCCGCATCGTGCACGCCTCGGGCATCAGCATGGCGATCTCGTCGAACGCCTGCGACACGGTGCTCGAGGCATTCGAATCGGCGCGCGCGCAGGGTGCGAGCATCTCCTTCGACGCCAACCTGCGCACCCGGCTATGGCCGATCGCGCGGGCGCGCGCGACGATCGCGCTCGCCGCGTCCTTCGCCGACTGGTTCTTTCCCAGCCTCGAGGACGCTCGCGCACTGTCGGGCCGCGACGAGCCCGACGCGCTCGTCGACTGGGCGCATGGGCTCGGTGCGCGCGCGGTGTTCCTGAAGCTGGGCGCGGAGGGCGTCGTCGTCAGCGACGGCACGATCCGCCAACGCCTCGCGGGGCACCGCATCCGGACGGTCGACGCCACCGGCGCCGGCGACTGCTTCTGCGGCGCGTGCCTTGCGCGCATCGCGGCAGGCGACTCGATCCTCGAGGCGGCGCGCTACGCGAACGCCGCGGCAGCGCTGTCGACGACCGGCTTCGGCGCGGTGGCGCCGCTGCCGCGGCCCGACGACGTGCGCCGCCTGCTCGCGCAGGCGCAGGACTGAGCGTGGGCATCGTCGAGCGCCCGGCCCGACTCGTGCGCAAGGCGGCGCACGCGCGTCGTGCGCACCCGACGCGCGTCGAGCGACCGAAGACGCTCACCGAGCTCGCCGTCGCCCGCATTCGCGAAGCGATCGTCGACGGCCGGTACCGCTTCGCCGAGCAGCTCTCCGAAGCCTCGCTCGCCGCTTCGATGGGAATCAGCAAGACGCCGGTGCGCGAGGCGCTGCTGCGGCTGCAGGGCGAAGGCCTCGTGCAGGTGCACCCGCAGCGCGGCAGCTTCGTCTTCTCGCTCGACGAAACCGGCGTGCGCGACGTCTGCCGCTTCCGCGAGATCGTCGAATGCGCGGCACTGGCCGAAGCGATGCGCGGCGACGCCGCGGGCTTGCGCAAGCGGCTCGAGCGCAACGTCGAGCAAATGGCACGCGCACACGAGATGCACGACCTGGCGGCGCTGCCGCGGCTCGACCAGGCCTTCCACGAAACGATCGTCGACGCCTGCGGGAACCCGTACCTGCAGGCGTCCTACGCGCTCGTCGCGCACAAGATCCGCGCGCTGCGCTCGCGCCTGCCCGAGGAGAACGAACGCGTCGGGCACTGCCAGGCGAATCACGAACGCATCGTCGAGGGGGTCCGCAGCGGAGACGTCGAGCGCTCCCGGGCGCTGCTGGCCGAACACATCCGCGACACGCTCCAGTCCTACCTGGCCGCCAGCCGCGGCGAGGCGTGCGCCGAGCGTTGAGCGCGGCCGTCGGGTACGGCTGCCGGCTCTCGCGCCGCCGGCAAGGCCCGGATCAGCGCCGCCGCGTGCCGCCGAGCAGCGTGCCCAGCACGCCGCGGATCAGCTCGCGGCCGATCGTCGAGCCGATCGAGCGCGCCGCGCTCTTGGTCATCGCCTCGAAGGCGGAATCCTTCCGGCCGCTGCCGGTCATCACGCCGCCGAGCGCGTCGCGGAAGAGATCGCCGAATCCGCCGGTGGACGCCTCCGCGGCCTGCGTCTGCCCGCGGGCGGCGCTCGAGTCGGCGGGCACGTCGGCCGCCGCGCGTTTCTGCAGGATCTCGTAGGCCGATTCCCGGTCGACCGCCTGGTCGTAGATGCCGGCGACGTGGGACGAGCGCACGAGCGCCGCGCGCTCGTCGTCGGCGATCGGCCCGATGCGCGAAGCGGGCGGAGCGACGAAGGCGCGCTCGACGACGCCGGGCCTGCCCTTCTCGTCGAGCAGCGAAACGAGCGCTTCGCCGACGCCGAGCTCGGTGATCGCCTTCTCGGTGTCGAATGCGGGATTGGCGCGCATCGTCTGCGCCGCCGCGCGCACCGCCTTCTGGTCGCGTGCGGTGAACGCGCGCAGCGCGTGCTGCACGCGGTTGCCGAGCTGGCCGAGCACGGCGTCGGGGATGTCGAGCGGGTTCTGCGTGACGAAGAACACGCCGACACCCTTCGAACGGATCAGCCGCACCAGCTGCTCGATGCGGTCGAGCAGCAGCTTCGGCGCGCCGTCGAACAGCAGGTGCGCCTCGTCGAAGAAGAAGACGAGCTTCGGCTTGTCGCG
>JBIQJM010000155.1:0-5580 GCA_044507525.1 Burkholderiales bacterium | reverse complement strand
GCGCCGGGCGCCGGAAAGCGCACGTCGAAGGTCCCGCGGTGCTGATGCCGAATGACGTGCATCGCGAGAAGTGCCGAAACTCGGCACTTCCGGCGCGGGTTGGAGCTGACCCGTTTGCGCGGGCAGGTCGGGGTTTTCGTTGTCACGCCGGCGAGTGTCGAGGCGCATCTGCGCCATGCCAAGGGCCTCCACCGCCGTCTCGTCTGCCGAGAAGTGCCGGACTTCGGCACTTCTGGCGTGGCTCCTGAACTGCGTGCGGGAATGCACCCGCTTTTCGGGCGTTTTCGCGCACACCCGCTTGGCTGCGCGCCGGATCTCCCGGATAACGGGAGTTTTCGCCGTGCTCGTGCCGTCACCGCGTCGAACACGACTTGCCCACCGGCGGCGTTTGCGTGGCTTGCGCCACGCCGCCGGTGGACAAGTCTGCGGCGCAGCAACTCGAGGGCAAAGACGCCAACCTGTCCCCGATGGAGCGCAGGTGACCGGCGAGCAATACAACGCAAGAAGGCGCAACGCACGGGGCGGCGCGGAGGTGCGCCGCGGAGATGCAGCGCAGCGGCCCGGCGCAAAACCCCCTACAACACCGAAGCCAGGGCCCTGCGCACTTCCTCCTCCTCGCGCCCCGAACGCTGCACGAAGTCCATCAACTGGTCGGCGCCGATGCGCCCGACGTTGAAGTACTGCGACTGCGGATGCGAGAAGTAGAACCCGCTCACGCTCGACGCCGGCATCATCGCGAAGCCCTCGGTGAGCTGCATGCCGATCGCCTCGGCGTGCAGCGTCTCGAACAGGGCACGCTTCACCGTGTGCTCGGGACACGCCGGGTAGCCCGGCGCGGGGCGGATGCCGCGGTACTTCTCGGCGATCAACTCGTCGTTCGACAGCGATTCGTCGCGCGCGTAGCCCCACAGTTCGCGGCGCACGCGCGCGTGCAGGCATTCGGCGAAGGCCTCGGCGAGACGGTCGGCGAGCGCCTTCAGCGTGATCGCCGAGTAGTCGTCGAGCTCGCGAGCGAACTCGTCGAGCTTGCGCTCGATGCCGACTCCGGCGGTCACCGCGAACATGCCGATCCAGTCGTCGATGCCCGAAGGCCTGCCGTCGACGAGCTTCGGCGCGACGAAGTCGGCCAGGCACTTGTTGTCGACGCCCTCGTGCTTGGCGACCTGCTGGCGCAGGTTGCGCCAGGTGAAGGCGACCTGCGAGCGCGTCTCGTCGGTGTAGACCTCGATGTCGTCTTCGTTCACCGAGTTCGCCGGCAGGAACGCGACGACCCCGTTCGCCTCGAGCCAGCGCTCGTCGACGATGCGCTTCATCATCGCCTTGCCGTCGGCGAAGACGCGCCGCGCCGATTCGCCGACCAGCGGATCGTCGAGCAGCGCCGGATAGCCGCCGTGCAGGTCCCACGCCTGGAAGAACGGCCCCCAGTCGACGTAGCGGGCGATCTCGGCGAGCTCGTAGCCGCGGAACTCGCGCCGGCCGACGAACGAGGGACGCGGCGGCCGGTACGAAGCCCAGTCGATCGCGGGCCGGTTCGCGCGCGCCTGCGCGATCGTGACGAGCTTCGGCCCCTTCTTCGCGGCGTGCTGCGTGCGCACGCGTTCGTATTCGGTGCGCACCTGCTCGAGATACGCGGCGCGCTGCTCCGGCGACACGAGGCTCTGCACCACCGGCACCGAGCGCGACGCATCGGGCACGTAGATCACCGGTCCCGAGTAGTGCGGCGCGACCTTCACCGCCGTGTGCACGCGCGACGTGGTCGCGCCGCCGATCAGCAGCGGAATGCGGTTGTCGCGGAAATGCGCGTCGCGCTCCATCTCCCGCGCGACGTGCGCCATCTCCTCGAGCGACGGCGTGATGAGCCCCGACACGCCGACGATGTCGGCCCCCTCTTCCTTCGCCTTCGCCAGCAGCGTCGCGGCCGGAACCATGACGCCCATGTTGACGACCTCGAAGTTGTTGCACTGGAGCACGACGGTGACGATGTTCTTGCCGATGTCGTGCACGTCGCCCTTCACGGTGGCCATCACCACCTTGCCGCGCGACGAGACGTCGGCGCCGCTCTCGGCCAGCCGCCGCTTCTCCTCCTCGATGAAAGGCACGAGGTGCGCGACCGCCTGCTTCATCACGCGCGCCGACTTCACCACCTGCGGCAGGAACATCTTGCCCGAGCCGAACAGCTCGCCGACGATGTTCATCCCGTCCATCAGCGGGCCTTCGATCACCTCGATCGGCCGGCCGCCGCGCGCGGCGATCTTCGCGCGCACCTCCTCGGTGTCCTCGACGATCCACGTCGTGATGCCGCGCACCAGCGCGTACGACAGGCGCTTCTCGACCGGCTCCCGCCGCCAGGACAGGTCCTCCTCGGGCCGGGCGCCGCCGGCACCCGGCTTGAGCGTGGCGGCGAACTCGATCATCCGTTCGGTCGCGCTCTTGCCGTGGTCGGGGTCGCCCTGCGCCGCCCGCGGCGGCCGGTCGAGCACGATGTCCTCGACGCGCTCGCGCAGCGCCGGGTCGATGTCGTCGTAGACGCCGATCATCCCGGCGTTGACGATGCCCATCGTCAGCCCCGCCCGGATCGCGTGGTAGAGGAAGACCGTGTGGATCGCCTCGCGGACGGGATCGTTGCCGCGGAAGCTGAACGACAGGTTCGAGACCCCGCCCGATACCTTCGCGTGCGGCAGGTTCTCGCGGATCCAGCGCGTCGCCTCGAGGAAGGCGACCGCGTAGTGATCGTGTTCCTCGATGCCGGTGGCGATCGTCAGGATGTTCGGGTCGAAGACGATGTCCTCGGGCGGAAAGCCGGCGCGCTGCGTCAGCAGCTCGTACGCCCGCGTGCAGACCTGCACCTTGCGCTCGAACGAATCGGCCTGGCCCTGCTCGTCGAAGGCCATGACGACCACCGCCGCGCCGTAGCGCCGGCACAGCGCGGCCTGCCGCAGGAACTCTTCCTCGCCCTCCTTCAGCGAGATCGAGTTGACGATCGGCTTGCCCTGCACGCACTTCAGTCCGGCCTCGATCACCTCCCACTTGGAGCTGTCGATCATCAACGGCACGCGCGCGATGTCGGGCTCGGATGCGACGAGGTTCAGGAAGCGCGTCATCGCAGCCACGGAGTCGAGCATCCCCTCGTCCATGTTCACGTCGATGACCTGCGCGCCGTTCTCGACCTGCTGGCGCGCCACCGCGAGCGCGTCGTCGTAGCGGCCTTCGAGGATCATCCGCGCGAAGGCCTTCGAGCCGGTGATGTTCGTGCGCTCGCCGACGTTGACGAACAGCGAGTCGTCGTCGACGTTGAACGCCTCGAGCCCCGACAGCCGCATCGCGCGCGCACGCTCGGGCACGCGCCGCGGCGGCACCTTCTCGACCGCGCGCGCGATCGCCGCGATGTGCTCGGGCGTCGTGCCGCAGCAGCCGCCGGCGACGTTCACGAAGCCGGCCTGCGCGAACTCGAGCAGCAGCGACGAGGTCGTCTGCGGCGTCTCGTCGAAGCCGGTCTCGGACATCGGGTTCGGCAGCCCCGCGTTCGGATAGACGCAGATGAAGGTGTCGGCCTTCGCCGACAGCTCCTCGATGTACGGGCGCATCAGCGCGGCGCCGAGCGCGCAGTTCAGCCCGATCGTCAAGGGACGCGCGTGCCGCACCGAGTTCCAGAACGCCTCGACGGTCTGCCCCGACAGCAGGCGCCCCGATGCGTCGGTGACGGTCCCCGAGATCATCAGCGGAACGCGGGGCAGGCCCTGCCGCTCGCGTTCGGCCATCAGCGTGTCGATCGCGAAGATCGCCGCCTTCGCGTTCAGCGTGTCGAACACCGTCTCGAGCAGCAGCACGTCGACGCCGCCTTCGACCAGTGCGGCCGCCTGCTCGGCGTAGGCGTCGCGCAGTTCGTCGAAGGTGATCGAACGCGCGCCCGGGTCGTTGACGTCGGGCGAGAGCGACGCGGTCTTCGGCTGCGGGCCGATCGCGCCCGCGACGAAGCGCGGGCGGTCTGCGGTGGAGAAGCGGTCGCGGGCCTCGCAGGCGAGCCGCGCCGCGGCGAGGTTCATCTCGCGCGCATGCTCCGCCAGGCCGTAGTCGGCCTGCGCGACGACCGTCGCCCCGAAGGTGTTCGTCTCGATGAGGTCGGCGCCCGCCTCGAGGTACTGCTCGTGGATCTCGCGGACGATCCGCGGTTGCGTCAGCGACAGCAGCTCGTTGTTGCCCCGGAGGTCGCTCGCATGCGAGGCGAATCGCTCGCCCCGGAAGCCCTGCTCGTCGAGCCCGTAGCGCTGCACCATCGTCCCCATGGCGCCGTCGAGGATCAGGATGCGGCGGGCGAGGAGGTCGTGCAGGCGGGCTTCGACGGACATGTTTCTCCTGGGGAAGAGCTGGGTGAAGCGAAACGTTCGAGTATATCGAGCGACGGCGGCTCTCCCCCGGACTCCGGCGCGGGTATCGGCGACCGCCGCGACGGACGGTTCGGCGTCGGAAGCGGCTCGCGCTTAGAATCGCCGGCATGTCGACGCCACCATCGCGCATTCCCGCCACGCTGATCCCCGGAGACGGAATCGGCCCCGAAATCGTAGAAGCCACGCTCGCCGTGCTCGAGGCGCTCGGCGCTCCCTTCGACTGGGATCGCCGGATTGCCGGGCTCGAAGGCGTGAAGACCGCCGGCGACCCGCTGCCGCCCGCGACGATCGACAGCATCCGGCGAACGCGCCTGGCGCTGAAGGGCCCGCTCGAGACGCCCTCCGGAGGCGGCTACCGCTCGTCGAACGTGCGCCTGCGCGAGGAATTCCAGCTCTACGCGAACCTGCGCCCGGCGCGCACGATCGTGCCGAACGGGCGCTTCGAGAACATCGACCTCGTCGTCGTGCGCGAGAACCTCGAGGGCCTGTACATCGGCCACGAGCACTACGTGCGCATCGGCGACGACCCGCACGCGGTCGCGATGGCCACCGGCATCAACACGCGCGACGGCAGCCGTCGGCTGTTCGAGTTCGCCTTCGAGCACGCGGTCGCGACCGGCCGAAGGAAGGTGACGCTCGTCCACAAGGCGAACATCCTGAAGGCGCTGACCGGGCTGTTCCTCGAAACCGGCCTCGAGCTGTACGAACGCCGCTACAAGGGCCGCTTCGAACTGCAGACGATGATCGTCGACGCCTGCGCGATGAAGCTGGTCATCGACCCGTGGCAGTTCGACATGCTGGTCACCACCAACCTGTTCGGCGACATCCTCTCCGACCTCGTCGCCGGGCTGGTCGGCGGGCTGGGCCTGACGCCGGGCGCGAACATCGGCACCGACGCGGCCATCTTCGAGGCGGTGCACGGCTCGGCGCCCGACATCGCGGGCAAGGGCGTGGCCAACCCGACGGCGCTGATGCTCGCCGCCGCGATGATGCTCGAGCGCTGCGCGCTCGCGCCGATGGCCGCGAAGCTGCGCAGCGCCATCGATGGAACGATCAACGAAGATCGGGTGCGCACGCGCGACCTCGGCGGATCCGCCGGAACGGCGGCCTTCACCGACGCGGTGGTCGCGCGGATACGGAAGAGCTGACCCCGCGCGGCAGGGCGCCGTCCGCGAGCTCGTCGAGCACCAGATCC
>JBIQJM010000023.1:0-37484 GCA_044507525.1 Burkholderiales bacterium | reverse complement strand
CTTGCTGGAATCCGGTTATGCATAGCGCTTGACGGCCAAGACGGTTGCTCAGTGCAGCGCGCCTTTCGATCGCGCACGCCGCGCGCGCCCGCGGAACAGCGTCTGCAGCACGCGCGCGGTGCCGACGTTGATCATCGCCTGTCCGATCGAGTGCGCTTCGTCCTCGACGATGTCGAGCGTCACGCTCGAGCCGGTCGCCTGCAGGCCGCGGAACGCGCGCCCGGCGTGCACCGGCGAGACCACGGTGTCGAGCTCGCCGTGCAGCAGGTGCACGGTCGGGTCGAGATGCTCGCCCGGCGCGATCGGGCGTGCGAGTTGTCCGGCGTACGAGACGGCGATGGCGACGGGCGCGGGGCGCAGCCGCGCGAGCGCGAGCGCCATCGTCGCACCCTGCGAGAAGCCGACGACCACCGTGTCGGCCGGCGGCACGCCGCTGTCGCGCTGCAGCGTTCGCAGGCGTTCGGCCAGCTCCAGGCTCGCCGCTTCGATGCGTCCGGCACGCTCGGCGGCGACGCCGCGCGCGTCGAACCAGTCGCGGCCGGATTGCAGCGAGCCGGGTCGCAGGCCTTCGACGATCGCCGCCGTCGCCCCGGGGAACTTCAGCTGCCAGGCGATCGCCACCGGCGCGAAGACCTCCGGCGTCGAGCCGGCCCCGTGCAGGAACACGAGCAGCCGGCGCGGGGCGTGCGCGGACAGGGGAGGCAGTTCGAGCCAGAGTTGGCGTTGCACCGGTCGATCGTACCGCGTGCGGCCCTCCGGGCGCATGTCGGCCCGGCGCGCGCCGGGGCCGCTCGCGGGTCGCGCGGATCCTGCGGTCGCTACAGGAACAGCCGGCCGACCCACCACGCGGCCGCCGCCATCAGCGCCGACGCGGGGATGGTGAGGATCCACGCCCAGACGATGTTGCCGGCCAGGCCCCAGCGAACCGCGGAGAACTTCTGCGCCGAGCCGACGCCGACGATGGCGCCGGTGATCGTGTGCGTCGTCGACACCGGGACACCCATGCCGGACGCCACGAACAGCGTCATGGCGCCGCCGGTCTCGGCGCAGAACCCGCCGACCGGCTTGAGCTTCGTGATCTTCTGCCCCATCGTCTTGACGATGCGCCATCCGCCGAACAGCGTGCCGAGCGCGATGGCGACGTAGCACGACAGGATCACCCAGTACGGAGGGTGTGTCTCGCCGGTGTGGCTGACGCCGGCGGCGATCAGCAGCAGCCAGATGATGCCCATCGTCTTCTGCGCATCGTTGCTGCCGTGCCCGATGCTGTAGAGCGCCGACGACACGAGCTGCAGCCGCCGGAACCATCGATCGGTGCCGCGCGGCGTGCTGCGAAAGAACATCCACGACACGCCGAGCATCAGCGCCGAGCCGAACACGTAGCCGAGCAGCGGCGAGATCACGATGAACAGCGCCACTTTCGTGATGCCGCCGAACAGCAGCGAGGCCGTTCCCGCCTTGGCGAGCGTCGCGCCGATCAGGCCGCCGATCAGCGCGTGCGACGAGCTCGAGGGGATGCCGAAGTACCAGGTGATGATGTTCCACGCGAGCGCACCGCTCACCGCGCCGAAGATCACGACGTGATCGACGACGCTCGGGTCGACGATCCCCTTGCCGACGGTGGCCGCCACGCGCAGCTCGAAGAAGAACAGCGCGATGAAGTTGAAGAACGCCGCCCAGACCACGGCCTGGTACGGCTTGAGCACGCCGGTGGAGACGATCGTCGCGATCGAGTTCGCGGCGTCGTGGAAGCCGTTCATGAAGTCGAACAGCAGCGACAGCGCCACGAGGAACACGAGCACGCTGATACTGAACTGCAGCGTCGTCATGCGTTCTCGAGCACGACGCCTTCGATGACGTTCGCTACGTCCTCGGCACGGTCGGAGACGGCCTCGAGAAGTTCGTAGATCGCCTTCAGCTTGATCAGCTGCCGCACGTCGCTCTCGTCGCGGAACAGCTTCGACATCGCCGAGCGCATGACGCGGTCGGCATCCGACTCGAGCCGGTCGATCTCGGCGCAGATCTTCAGGATCGCGTCGGCGTTCTCCATGCTGTCGAGCATGGCGACGGCCGCCTTGACGCGTTCGCAGCACATCTCGTTGAGCTCGGCGAGCTGCTGCGCCTCGGGGGTGACCCGCTGCAGGTCGTAGAGGATGGCCGATTCGGCGACGTCCTGGATCAGGTCGAGGATGTCGTCCATGTTGCTGATGAGCTGATGGATGTCGTCGCGGTCGAAGGGCGTGATGAAGGTCTTGTGCAACAGCGTCACGGTCTCGTGCGTGACCTTGTCGGCGTCCTTCTCGGCGCGATCGATCGAATCGATGTACTGGCGCCGCGCCGCGACGTCGCCGTAGTTCGTCATCAGCGAAGCGAGGCTGTGGCTCCCGGTTGCCACGCACTCGGCGTGGCGGTTGAAGAGCTCGAAGAAGTTGCCCTCGCGGGGCATCAGGCGTCCGAACATCGGGGTATCCGTGCGGTGTGCCGGCGGCCCGCGAGACGTCGCCAGCGGGCGAAAAAAGACCGGGCGAAGGGTAACAGAAGAGGTGAAGGATCCGGGGCCGGTGCGGGACGGAATGCGCGAGGAGCCGCGGTCAGCGTGCCGGTTTTCCTCCCTTCACCCGGATGCAGTCGAGATACGCCTGTCCGTCCGGCATCGTCCCGTCGCGCTGCGCGCGCCAGACCGTTTCGGCAAGGCATTCCAGCAGCACGTGCGTCGCGTCGTGCTCGTCGCGGGTCGCCGCGAGGCGTTCCCAGGCCGCGCGGATTCCCGGCGGCTGGTCGATCTGCAACTGTTCGGCGATCGCCAGGTGCAGCGACAGGTGCAGGAACGGATTCGTTCTTCCCGCCTCGACCGGGTAGTCGGCCGCCAGCGCCTCGTCCGGCGACGCGAGGTCGTCGTGGTATTCCGGGTGGCGCAGGATCAGGTCACGGGCGATCGCCTCGAGCGGGGTGAGCGGCAATCGCTCGCGATGCTTGCGCCACGTCTCGCAGAAGAAGCGGCGAACGTCGGTGCGGGAGGGATCGAACATCGGTCGGATCGGGGACCTGCGGCCGGCTACGCGGGCGCCGGAGTCTTCGGCCGGTACTCGCAGAGGTCGGCGATCGGACAGCGCCAGCACTCGGGAGTGCGCGCCTTGCAAACGTAGCGCCCGTGCAGGATCAGCCAGTGGTGGCAGTGCATCCGATAGCGCTCGGGCACCAGCCGTTCGAGCCGCTGCTCGACTTCCAGCGGCGTCCTGCCGCGCGCGATGCCGGTGCGGTTGGCCACGCGGAACACGTGCGTGTCGACCGGGATCGTCGGCTGGTCGAAGACCACGTTGAGCACGACGTTGGCCGTCTTGCGGCCCACGCCCGGCAACTGCTCGAGCGCGTCGCGCTCGGCAGGCACCTCGCCGCCGTGGCGATCGAGCAGCATGCGCGCCATCGCGACGAGGTTCTTCGACTTCGTCGGAAACAGTCCGATCGAGCGGATGTACGGAACGATGCCTTCGACGCCCAGGTCGACGATCGCCTGCGGCGTGTTGGCGACGCGAAAGAGTTCGCGCGTGGCCAGGTTCACGCCGCGGTCGGTCGCCTGGGCGGACAGGATCACCGCGACGAGCAGCTCGAAGGGCGTGCGGTATTCGAGCTCGGTCCGGGGATGCGCGTCGAGCGCCTCGAAGCGCGCGAAGATCTCCGCGCGTTTCTGTGCGTTCACCGTTTCGCGGCGGCGCCGGCGCGCTGCCGCTCGCGGTCGCGCTCCTGCGCGCGGCGCAACGCCTCGGCGAGGATCGCGTGCCGGTCGATCGTCGGCGACGGCGGCGCGTCGGCTTCGCGCGCGAGCCTCGTTCGCCGCCGCTCGCGCCGCGCGCGAGCCTCGATCGCGGCTTCGCGCGCGAGGGGCTCGGGCGGTTGCGCAGGCAGGAGCACGATGCAGTCGACCGGGCAGGGCGGTACGCAGAGCTCGCAACCGATGCACCAGTCGTCGACCACCGTGTGCATGCGCTGCGGAGCGCCGATGATCGCGTCGAAGGGGCACGCCTCGATGCAGCGCGTGCAGCCGATGCAGCGCTGAGGGTCGATGCGGGCGAGGCGTCGGGGCCTGTCGGTGCTCACGCCACCTTGCGCAGCGCGGCGGCCTTGCCGTTCTCGGCGATGAACGCGCGAACCTGCGGATACACCTGCTCGCGCCAGCGCCGGCCGCTGAAGATGCCGTAGTGGCCCGCACCCTGCACCGTCAGGTGCCGCTTGCTCGAATCGGGCAGCGACGAGCAGAGGTCGTGCGCCGCGCGCGTCTGGCCGGCACCCGAGATGTCGTCGAGTTCGCCCTCGATCGTGAGCAGCGACACGTCGCGGATCCTCGCCGGGTCGACGCGGTGCATCGCGCCCTCGAAGCGCACGCTCCAGGCACCCCTGGGCAGCGCGTGCTCCTGGAACACGGTGCGGATCGTGTCGAGGTAGTACTCGGCCGGCATGTCGAGCACCGCGTTGTATTCGTCGTAGAAGCGCCGGTGCGCGGCGGCATCGCCGAGGTCGCCCTTGACCAGGCTCAGGTAGAACTCCCAGTGCGAGCTCATGTGGCGGTCGGCGTTCATCGAGACGAATCCCGCGTGCTGCAGGAAGCCGGGGTAGACGCGGCGCCCGGCACCCGGGTAGCGCGCCGGGACGCGGTAGATCACGTTGCGCTCGAACCACTCGAAGCTGTGCGTCTGCGCCAGGTTGTTCACTTCCGTGGGGCATCGCCGCGTGTCGATCGGTCCGCCCATCATCGTCATCGTGCGCGGCACCTGCGGATCGCCGGCGGCGGACATCAGCGAGATCGCGGCGAGCACGGGCACCGTCGGCTGGCACACCGACATCACGTGCACGTCGGGGCCGAGGCGACGGATGAACTCGATCGCGTAGGCGACGTAGTCGTCGAGGTGGAAGGGCCCGTGCGACATCGGGACCATGCGCGCGTCGGTCCAGTCGGTGATGTAGACGACGTGGTCGGCGAGCAGCGTGCGCACGGTATCGCGCAGCAGCGTCGCGTGATGCCCGGACAGCGGTGCGAACACGAGGACGGCCGGGTCGTGGCTGCGGTGCGCGAGCGCGCGCGGCAGCCGGCGGTCGAACTTCAGGAGCCGGCAGAACGGACGCTCGACGGCGACGCTCTCGACGACCGGCACCTCGCGACCTTCGATCTTCACCGTTGCGATCGCGAATTCGGGCTTCTCGTATTCCTTGCCGAGCCGATGGACGAGCTCGAGGCCGGCCGAGATGCGGCGCGCGAAGGGCGCGTAGGCGAGCGGACTGTAGGGGTTCGTGTACAGCCTGCTCAGCGAGTCGGCCCAGTTCGACAGCGGGTTGAGGAAAGCGCGTTGCGCTTCACGGATGTCGTAGAGCATTCGGTCGTCCGGGCGAGCCTCGTTCAGGGATTATGAGGACCGGTTTTTCCGCTGTGCAACACGGAATAACCCGATCGCGGAACATCGACTCGAATATTGTTGCGTTTTTCCCGTTTTCCAGCCGACGAACGGCTCTTGCATCCGAACGCCGGCCGGCCGGCGCCGCGGGGCGCCGAACGGGTACCGAATCGGTCCTTCTTGGACGGACTCGTCCCCTATCGTGCATTTGCCGTGCCCGTCGCGCACGCGCGCGCCGCTCGTCGCGAGCTCCGGTCGTCAGCGCTCGAGATAGCGCAGCTTGTCCGGTGCGTCCTTCCATTCCTCGGCGTCGGGCAGCGGCTCCTTCTTGCGGGTGATCGCCGGCCAGCCTTTCGCGAGTTCGGCGTTGAGGGCGATGTACGACTGCAGGCCCGGCGGCACGTCTTCCTCGGCCACGATGGCTTCGACCGGGCACTCGGGGATGCACACTGCGCAGTCGATGCACTCGTCGGGGTCGATGACGAGCATGTTCGGACCCTCGCGGAAGCAATCGACCGGGCACACGTCGACGCAATCGGTGTAGCGGCAGCGGATGCAGGACTCGAGTACGACGTGGGTCATGGTGTTCCGCGGACGTTGCGCGCGGCGAAAGGAGTGCGTATTGACGCTCAATGGTACCGTGGGATAATTTCGGGGCGCAACGCAATGAAGCGCCGGCTTCATTGTCTCCCCGGGAACGCGATGACCATCGCAGCCGCTGCCCCCGCGCCCGATGCGCTGCCGCGCTATCGCCGCGCGGTCGACCTCGACGACGCGCTCGAACGGCTCGCAGCCGGCGGCTGGACGCCGCTGGCGGGCGGTACCGACTTCTATCCGGCCCGCGTCGGGCGCGCGGTGCACGAGGCGTTGCTCGACGTCACCGGCATCCCGGCGTTGCGCGGGATCGCTCGCGCCCGCGGTGCCGACGGCGCTCCGGTGCTGCGGATCGGCGCCGCCACGACCTGGAGCGAAGTCGTGCGCGCGGCGCTCGAACCCCGGTTCGCTGCCCTGCAACAGGCGGGGCGCGAGATCGGCGGCGTCCAGGTGCAGAACCGCGCGACCGTCGGCGGAAACCTCTGCAACGCGTCGCCCGCGGCAGACGGCGTCCCCGCGCTGCTCGCGCTCGACGCCCGGCTCGAGCTCGCCAGCGTGCGGGGCCGACGCCGCCTCGCCGTCGACGAGTTCGTGCTCGGCAACCGGCGCACGGCGCTCGCGCCCGACGAACTGCTCGTCGCCGTCGAACTGCCGCTGTCCTGCGAGCCGCTGCGCTCGGGTTTCCTCAAGCTCGGGCACCGGCGCTCGCTGGTGATCTCGATCGCGATGGCCGCGGTCGCCGTCGCCTTCGATGCGCACGACCGCTTGCAGCACTGCGCGATCGCGGTCGGCGCCTGTTCGGCCGCTGCCGTTCGGCTGCGCGTGCTCGAGTCGCGCCTGTCGCGCACGCCGCGCACCGCGCTTGCGCATCGGGTCGATGCGCTGCTCGGCGACGAGACGCTCGCCGTGCTCGAACCCATCGACGACGTTCGCGGTTCCGCCGCGTACCGTCGCCACGCCGCGATCGAACTGGTGCGCCGACTGGTCGCGGAACTCGCGCTCGACGACGTACGCGGAGTGACCGGATGAATCGTCCCGACGAAGCGATCGCCGCGACCGACCCCCTGGTCGAACCGGGCGCATCGCCGCCCGGCGCGGCCGTCGAGGCTCGCGCGGCGACCGACGGCGTCGACGCGCTGCGTCTCGTCGTCAACGGGCGCGAGCGCGCCGCGCGCTCGCATCCGAGCACGAGGCTATCGGAGTTCCTGCGCGACGAACTCGGGCTGACGGGAACGAAAGTCGGCTGCCACGCCGGCGACTGCGGCGCGTGCACCGTGCTGCTCGACGGCGAGGCGGTCTGCGCGTGCATCGTGGCGCTCGGGCAGTGCGCCGGCCGCGAGGTCCTCACCGTCGAGGCGCTGGCGAGCGCCGCCCCCGGCTCGATCGAGGCGGCGCTGCGCCGCTCGTTCGTCGATCATGGCGCGGCGCAATGCGGGATCTGCACCCCCGGCATGCTGATGGCGGCCGTCGACGTGTTGCGTCGCCACCCGCAACCGAGCGTCGAACAGGTGATCGACGGCCTGGGCGGCGTGCTGTGCCGCTGCACCGGATACCGCAAGATCGTGCAGGCGGTGCTCGCGGCCGCCGGCGTCGACGCCGCCCCCGCGGAGGTCTCGCCGATCGAGACCACGCCGGTCGGCGCGGCGGTCGGAGCGCGCGTTCCCCGCCTCGACGCGCTCGCGAAGGTCGACGGGCGCGCGCCCTATGGCGCCGACCTGGCCCCCCCGGGCAACTGCTGGTTGAAGGTGCTGCGTTCGCCGTACGCGTCGGCGAGCTTCGAATACGGCGATCTCGACGCCTTCGTCGCGGCGCACCCCGGCGTGCTGGGCGTGCTCACCGCCAGCGACATCCCGTACAACCGTTTCGCGATCTTTCCCGAGTTGCGCGACCAGCCGGCGATCGCCGAGGGCGTCGTGCGTACGCGCGGCGAGGCGGTGCTCGTCGTGGTCGGAGATCGCGCAGCCGTCGAATCGATCGAGCTCGCCGACGCACCGGTGCGCTTCGCACCCCGCGCGACGCTCGAATCGGCCGACGACGCGCTCGCCGCAGGCGCCTGCGCGCTGCACGAGCGCCATCCCGACAACGTGCTGTGCCGAGGACGCGTCGCGCGCGGCGACGTCGACGCGGCGATCGCCGCGGCGCCGGTGTCGATCGAAGCGACGATGCGCACCCGTCACGTCGAGCACGCCTACATCGAACCCGAGGCGGGCTACGCGCAGTGGTCGGTCTCCGACGAGGGTCTCGAGCGGTGCACGGTGTTCGCGTGCACGCAGACGCCGTACATGGATCGCAGCGAGCTGGCGTCGATGTTCGCGCTCGATCCGTCGCAGGTGCGCATCGTCCCATCGGCGGTCGGCGGCGGATTCGGCGGCAAGCTCGACCTGTCGCTCCAGCCGCTGGTCGTCGCCGCCGCCCGCAAGTTCGGGATGCCGGCGCGCATCGTCTACACGCGTCCGGAGTCGATGGCGTCCACCACGAAGCGCCACCCGGCTCGCATGCGCGCCACCATCGCCGCCGACGCCGAAGGGCGCCTGCTCGCCTATCGCTTCGACGGCGACTTCGACACCGGCGCCTATGCGTCGTGGGGGCCGACGGTAGCGAACCGGGTGCCGATCCACGCGAGCGGGCCGTACCGCGTCGAACACGTGCGCGCGCTCACGCGCGCCGTCTACACGAACGGGCCGATCGGCGGCGCTTTTCGCGGCTTCGGGGTGCCGCAGTCGACGCTGCTGAACGAGACGCTGGTCGACGCGCTCGCCGAGCGGCTCGGCGTCGATCCGCTCGAGTTCCGCTTCGAGCACGCGCTGCGCGCGGGCGATCGCACGCCCACCGGCCAGTTGCTGCAGGCGAGCGCCGGGCTTCGGGACTGCCTGGCGGCGCTGCGGCCGGCCTGGCGCGAGGCGCGTGCACGCGCACGGCGGTTCAACGAGGAGAGCGCGCAAGCCGAGCGTTCCGAGGGAGCGCGGGCGCGCCCGGTCGTCGCCGATCGAAGCGCGAGCGATCCGCACCGGCGCTACGCACACGCCAAGCGCCGCGGCGTCGGCGTCGCCTGCATGTGGTACGGCATCGGGAACACCGTCATCGCGAACCCGTCGTCGATGCAGGCCGGACTGCGCGGCGACGGTCGCATCGTGCTGTACAACGGAGCCGTCGACATCGGCCAGGGGACGTACACGATCCTGCCGCAGATCCTCGCCGATGCGCTCGGCGTGCCGCTCGCCTGCGTCGACCAGGTCTGCGCGGACACCGACCTCACGCTCGACGCGGGCAAGAGCTCGGCGTCGCGGCAGACCTTCGTCTCGGGCAACGCCGCGCGGCTCGCCGGCGAGGACCTGCGCGCGCGCATGCTCGCGCTGCTGGGCGTCGCAGAGCCGGCCGTGTTGCGCATCGAAGGCGGCGTGCTGTCGGCGCGCCGGCGCGATGTCGCGACGGGCGTGGCGCCTGCAGGCGCGACGGCGACCGGCGAGCAGGCCGGCGCCGAGGCGAGCGTCGACCTGCGCACGCTGCCGCGCGACGCACGCGGCGACGTGCTCGTCGGCAGCGGCTACTTCGATCCCCCGACCGTCGCCCTCGATGCGGACGGGCAGGGCGTGCCCTACGCCACCTACGGCTTCGCCGCGCAGCTCGCCGAGGTCGAGGTCGACGTCGCGCTCGGCACGGTTCGCGTGCTTGCGATCCACGCAGCGCACGACGTCGGCCGCGCGATCAATCCGACGCAGGTCGAGGGCCAGATCCACGGCGGCATCGCCCAGGGCCTCGGCCTGGCGCTGATGGAGGAATACGTCGCCGGGCGCACCGACAACCTGCACGACTACCTGATCCCCACGGTCGGCGACGTGCCGCCGATCGACGTGTACCTGATCGAGGACGCCGAGCCGCTCGGGCCGCGGGGCGCGAAGGGCGTCGGCGAACCCGCGCTCGTCGCGACGGCGCCGGCGATCCTCAACGCGATCCATCATGCGACCGGCGTGCGCATGGCCGAGGTCCCGGTCACGCCCGACCGGCTTCGCGCGGCAATCGTCGAGGCGCAGTCACGATGACGAAGATCGGCTCGAACGCGCTCGGCGAACAGTTCGACGCCCCGGACGCCGCCGGGCAGCCGTCGCCGCAGCCGCGGATCGTCGCGGCGCGCGCGCCCGAGCGCATGGCGAGCGGGAAGATCCAGTGCGACGCATGCCCGGTGCTCTGCCAGATCAGTCCGGGCCGGCTCGGCGCCTGCGACCGCTACGGCAACGTCGACGGCGTGCTCACGCGCACCGATTCGGTCCTGCTGCTGGCGAAGCCGGGCGTCGAGGCGATCGCCTCGACCGTGCACGGGTGGGACGGCGCGCTGCTGAACGACGCCCCGGTCTTCGTCTCGGGCGTGGGAAGCGGCACCACCTATCCCGACTACAAGCCGGCGCCGTTCATCGTGTCGAGCCGCGCCGAAGGCATCGATCTCGTCACCGTCGTCACCGAGGGCATCTTCAGCTACTGCAGCTTCAAGGTGAAGATCGACACCGACCGCTATCTCGGTGCCGAGCAGTCGACGGTGCGCCATCGCGGCGAAGCGGTCGGGCACGTGACGACGATCGAGTACGGATCGCAGTTCCTGTCGCTCGGTGGCGTGCACCACCTCACCGGCGGCTCGAAGAAGGAAGGCCGCGTCACCTGCGACCTGATGATGGCGCTGGGCAACGGCGAGTCCGTCGACCTCGAGATCGAGGGCGGAGCGCAGCTCAGCGTGCAGGCCGGGCGCGCACCGCGCATCAACGGCGTCGAGGAGCGGCGCATGCGCGTCGGATGCGGCTCGGCGACGATCGGCATCTTCGCGAAGCAGTGGTTCGGCCACGCCGACGAGGTCGTCGTCGTCGACGACCACATCACCGGCGTGCTCACCGAGCACCAGGCGGGCCGCTGTCTCGACCTGCCTCCTTCGGGCATCCGCATCCGCGGGCGCAAGTCCACCCCCGGACGGTATTTCCAGGTCGCCCAGCCCGGCACCGGATGGGGCGGCACCGACATCGAAGACCCGCTGACGATCGTCGAAGGCTGGGACCCGGCGGTCGCGAAGCCGGGTCTGCGGCTGCTGATGGTGTCGACCACCGGCGAGCACGCCGAATGGTTCGAGCTCGACGAGGCGCTGCGTCCGGTGCCTGCGCCGATGCCCGCGCCGGTGCGCAAGGTGGTCGAGCGCATCGGCGAGAACTGCGAGCCGGCGCTCGCCACGGTGCTCTTCGTCGGCGGCGCCGGCGGCAGCCTGCGCGCCGGCGTCACCGAGAACCCCGTGCTGCTGACGCGCTCGATCAAGGACCTGGTCACGCGCGTGACCTGCGGCGGTGCGCCCGCGTACGTCTGGCCGGGCGGCGGCATCACGGTGATGGTCGACGTCACCCGGATGCCGGCCGGCTCCTTCGGTAGCGTGCCGACGCCGGCGATCGTCGCGCCGATCGAGTTCACGATGCCGCGCGAGGCCTACGCCGCGCTCGGCGGTCACGTCGACCGCATCCGCACGATCGCCGACGTCGTCGAAGGCGAGCGCCATCGTGTCGTTTCGATCGACGCGCGCAACCCCTGGCCGCTGCTCGCCGGCGGCAGCGAAGGCGGAAGCGGGAACGCGCCGTGAGCGACGCGGCGTCCGTCCCGCAGTCGCGCGCGCAGCGCGCGCCCTTGCCCGGCGGGCGCTGGCATTTCCAGCACGGCCCGATCGATCTCGTGCTGGGCGTCGAAGGCGACGCGCGCGCCGTCGACGCCGCGCTCGATGCCGCGTGGCGGCGCTTCGAGACGGTGCTCGGCGAGCTCGTAAGCGAGCTGCCGCTGCTGCGCGCGCCGTGCCCCGTCGCAGGGGCCGCGCCCTGCGCGCGCGGACCGGTCGCGCAGCGCATGATCGACGCCTGCGCGCCACTGGCGCGACGCTTCGGCCTGTTCCTCACGCCGATGGCCGCGGTCGCCGGCAGCGTCGCCGAGGAGATCGTCGGCCTGCTCGCGCGCGACGGCGTGCATCGAGCCTGGGTCAACAACGGCGGCGACGCCGCGTTCTGGCTGGCCGCCGGTGCGCACATCGACGTCGGCGTCGTCGCCGACCTCGCCGCGCCCGCGATCGACGCGCGCCTGCGGGTCTCGCACGACGACGCGGCGCGCGGCATCGCGACCTCCGGCTGGCGGGGCCGCAGCCTGTCGCTCGGCATCGCCGACGCGGTGACGGTCGTCGCGACCGGCGCGGCGCGTGCCGACGCCGCGGCGACGCTCGTCGCCAACGCGGTCGACGTCGCGCATCCTGCCGTGCGCAGGGCCCCGGCGTCGAGCGTGCGGGACGACAGCGACCTCGGCGAGCGACTCGTCACCGTCGACGTGCCTGCGCTTCCCGCTGCGGCGGTCGACGATGCGCTCGACGCGGGCGAAGCCTTCGCTCGCCGCTGCCTCGAAGCCGGCGAAATCGTTCAGGCGCTGTTGTCGCTGCAGGGTCGTTCACGTATCGTCGTCGCTCGGAAAATCGAGGCGCTGACATGATCGAGGTCCGACGCATCCGCACGCAGGTCGAGGATGTCTTCCATGAGTTCGGGCCGCCCGCCGCTCGTCCGCAGCGCCGCGGCGTCATCGCGGTCGTCCTCGCGAACCCCTACGCCCATCGCTACGAGCCGGCGATCCAGTCGATGATGGACGAGATGAAGCCGCTCGGCGTCGCGCTTGCGCAGCGCCTGCTGGAGACGATGCGTATCGAGCCGACGCGGATCGAGGCCTACGGAAAGGGCGGCATCGTCGGCGCCGGCGGCGAATCCGAGCACGGCCATCTCTGGCACGTGCCCGGCGGCTACGCGATGCGCACGCTGCTCGAGGGGCAGGGCGTGCCCACGAAGGCGATCGTCCCGTCGAACACCAAGGTCGGCGCGCCCGGCGCGTACATCGACCTGCCGCTCACGCACGTGAACGCGAGCTATGTCCGCAGCCATTTCGACACGATCGAGGCGGGCGTGCCCGGCGCACCCGCCGCCGACGAGATCGTGTTCTTCCTGGCGATGAGCACCGGCGCACGCGTGCACGAGCGCGTCGGCGGCCTGCGTGCCGACCAGATCGAGGGCGTCGACGGACTTCGCTGACGCGAGCCCGAGCCGTCCGCGTCCGGCGCCCGACCACGAGAACCAGGAGACCCCGATGCCCGCGCAGATCCGCAAGCTGATCGTCACGGTCGACGAAGTCCATCGCGAAATGGGTCGCGAAGTGAAACCGCCCACGCGGCGCGCGGTCGCGGTGGCGGTCATCGCGAATCCGTACGCGGCTCGCTATGCTGCGGAACTCGACGAGCTGGTGTCGATCGGCGAGGAGCTCGGCGGCCTGCTCGGGTCGCGCTGCGTCGAGGCGCTCGGCATCGCTCCCGAGGCCGCGGAGAGCTACGGCAAGGCGGCGATCGTCGGCGAGCGGGGCGAGCTCGAGCACGCCGCGGCGATCCTGCACCCGAAGCTGGGCGCACCGCTGCGCAAGGCGGTCGGCAAGGGGGCGGCGCTGGTCCCGTCGTCGAAGAAGACCGGCGGGCCGGGCACCCCGATCGACGTGCCGCTCGGACACAAGGACGCCGCCTTCGTGCGCAGTCACTTCGACGCGATCGAGGTACGCGTCCCCGACGCGCCGCGCGCCGACGAGATCGTCGTCGCGGTGGCCGTCACCGACAGCGGCCGACCGCTCGCGCGCGTCGGCGGGCTGCAGAAGGGCGAGATCGAAGGCAAGGACGGATTGCGTTGAACTTCACAGGGAGATGACGATGAGAAGAACCATCACGGCGCTGCTGTTCGGCTTCGCGCTCGCGGCAGCGGGGGGAGGCGGCGCCTGGGCGCAGCAGGGGCCGATCCGCATCGGCGAGCTGAACAGCTACAAGGCGCAGCCGGCCTTCCTCGATCCGTACCGCAAGGGCTGGGAGCTCGCGCTCGAGGAGATCAACGCGGCCGGCGGCCTGCTCGGGCGCAAGGTCGAGATCGTCTCGCGTGACGACAACGGCAACCCCGGCGACGCCGTGCGCGTGGCCGAGGAACTCGTGTCGCGGGAGAAGGTCGACCTGATATTCGGCACCTTCCTGTCGCACATCGGCCTGGCGGTCACCGATTTCGCGAAGCAGCGCAAGGTGTTCTTCCTCGCCGCCGAGCCGCTCACCGACAAGATCACCTGGGCCGACGGCAATCGCTACACGTGGCGGCTGCGCCCGACCACGTACATGCAGACGGCGATGCTGGTTCCGGAGGCGGTGAAGCTGAACAAGAAGCGCTGGGCCGTCGTCTACCCGAACTACGAGTACGGCCAGTCGGCCGTCGAGACCTTCAAGAAGCTGTTGAAGGCGCAGCAGCCCGACGTCGAATTCGTCGCCGAACAGGCGCCCGGCCTCGGACGCGTCGACGCGGGCGCCGTCGTGCAGGCGCTGAACGACGCGAAGCCCGATGCGATCTTCAACGTGCTGTTCGGCGCCGACCTCACGAAGTTCGTGCGCGAGGGCAACACGCGCCAGCTGTTCAAGGACCGCGCCGTCGTCAGCCTGCTGACCGGCGAGCCCGAGTACCTCGATCCGCTGAAGGACGAAGCGCCGGAGGGATGGATCGTCACCGGCTACCCGTGGTACGGCATCGACACGCCCGAGCACAAGGAGTTCCTGGACGCGTACCGCAAGCGCTGGAACGACTATCCGCGCCTCGGATCGATCGTCGGCTACTCGTCGCTCAAGTCGCTCGCCGCCGCGATCGCGAAGGCCGGCAGCACCGACGCCGAGAAGCTGATCGAGGCGTTCGCCGCGCTCGAGATCGTCTCGCCCTTCGGCCCGATGACCTACCGCCAGGTCGATCACCAGTCGACGATGGGCGCCTACGTCGGTCGTACCGCGCTGCGCGACGGCAAGGGCGTGATGGTCGACTATCGCTACATCGACGGCGCGGCGGTGCTGCCGGGCGTCGAGGAGACGCGCAAGCTGCGTCCGGCCTCCGCCGACTGAACGAGGGCGCGCGGACACCGAGCGAACACTGAGCGCATGATCTCCAGTCTCGCCGTGCAGGCCCTGAACGGGCTTGCCGGCGCCTCGACGCTGTTCCTGCTCGCGGTCGGGCTGTCGCTGATCTTCGGCGTCACGCGCATCGTCAACTTCGCGCATGGCTCGATGTTCATGGTCGGGCTGTACGTCGCGTATTCGCTCTCGGCTGCGCTCGCCGACGCCATCGGCAGCGGCCCCCTGTCGTTCTGGGGGGCGATCGTGCTCGCCGCGCTGGTCGTCGGCGTGCTCGGCGCGATCGTCGAGATCACAATCCTGCGCCGCGTCTACGGCGCGCCCGAACTGTTCCAGCTGCTCGCCACCTTCGCCGTCGTGCTGCTGCTGCGCGACGTCGTGCTCTTCCTGTGGGGACCCGACGACCTGCTCGGCCCGCGCGCTCCGGGCCTGCGCGGCTCGATCCCCATCCTCGGGAGGAACTTCCCCGAATACGAGGTCTTCCTCATCTTCGTCGGACCGGTCGTGCTCGGGGCGCTGTGGTGGCTGCTGCGCCGAACGCGGCTGGGCGTCCTGATCCGCGCCGCCACGCAGGATCGCGAGATGGTCGGCGCGCTCGGCGTGAACCAGCGGTGGCTGTTCACCGCCGTCTTCGCGCTCGGCTCGGCGCTCGCCGCGCTGGGCGGGGCGCTGCAGCTGCCGCGCGAGCCGGCGAACCTCGCGCTCGACCTGACGACGATCGGCGATGCCTTCGTCGTCGTCGTCGTCGGCGGCATGGGCAGCATTCCCGGCGCGTACCTGGCCGCGCTGCTGATCGCCGAGATCAAGGCGCTGTGCTACGGCATCGGCACGGTCGAGATCTTCGGGACGCCCTTCGCGTTCTCCAAGCTCACGATGGTCGTCGAGTTCATCGTGATGGCGGCCGTTCTGATCTGGCGGCCATGGGGACTGCTCGGCCGTCCACAGGGCGTGTTGCGCGGCACGGCCGCGGGAGAGGCGCCGCTGCGGCCGATGCGCCGCAGCGCGTCGCTCGCGGTGTGGCTGCTCGCGGTGGCACTGCTCGTGCCGCCGTTCCTGCAGTCGCTGCCCTACGCGACCGTGCTGCTCATCGACGTGCTGATCGCGGTGCTCTTCGCGACGAGCCTTCACTTCATCATGGGGCCGGGCGGCATGCACTCGTTCGGGCACGCCGCCTATTTCGGCCTCGGCGCCTACGGCGCGGCGGCGCTGCTCTCCGGATGGAGCTGGCCGATGGAGGCGGCGCTGCTCCTCGGGCCGCTCGCCGCGCTCGCCGGTGCGGCGCTGTTCGGCTGGTTCGCGGTGCGCCTGTCGGGCGTCTATCTCGCGATGCTCACGCTCGCCTTCGCGCAGATCGTCTGGTCGATCGTCTACCAGTGGGACGACGTCACCGGCGGCAGCAACGGAATGATCGGCATCTGGCCCTCCGAGCGCTTCTCGTCGAAGGGCGCCTACTACTACCTCGCGCTCGTGCTCGTCGGCGCCAGCGTCTACGCGTTGCGGCGCATGCTGTTCTCACCCTTCGGCTACGCGATGCGCGCCGGCCGCGATTCGCCGCTGCGCGCCGAGAGCACCGGCATCGACGTCGTCGACGTGCACTGGAAGGCGTTCATCGTGTCGGGCCTGTTCTGCGGGCTCGCCGGCGCGCTGTTCGCGTTCGCCAAGGGCTCGATCTCCCCGGAGACGATCCACGTCGGGAAATCGATCGACGGGCTCGTGATGGTGCTGCTGGGCGGCGTGCAGACGCTCGCGGGCCCGATCGTCGGCAGCGCCGTCTTCACCTGGCTGCAGGACTCGGTCATCCGCACCACCGAGTACTGGCGGGCGCTGCTCGGCCTGGTGATCCTCGCGCTCGTGATCGCGTTTCCGCAGGGCATCGTCGGCGGACTCGCATCGCTCGCCGAGCGCCTGCGCTGGCGGGCACCGCTGCCCGGGCAGGTGCGCGCATGACCGCACTGCTGCGGGTCGAAGGGCTGCGCAAGGCCTTCGGCGGCGTGCACGCGGTCGAGGACGTCGGCTTCTCGCTCGCGGCGGGCGAACTGCTCGCGATGATCGGGCCGAACGGCGCGGGCAAGTCGACCTGCTTCAACATGATCAACGGCCAGCTCGCGCCCGACGCGGGCAGCGTTCGCTTCCTCGGGCGCGAGATTTCCGGCTGGCGTCCGCGCGACATCTGGCGCCTCGGTGTCGGCCGCACCTTCCAGGTCGCCGCCACCTACGCGTCGATGACGGTGGTCGAGAACGTGCAGATGGCGCTGCTCTCGCACCACCGGCACCTGTATCGATTCTGGGCGCGCGCCGCGCGGCTGCATCGGGACGAGGCGCTCGCGCTGCTCGACGCGGTCGGGCTGCGAGGGCGCGCCGACGAACCGTGCAGCACGCTCGCCTACGGCGACATCAAGACCGTCGAGCTCGCGATCGCGCTCGCCAACCGTCCGAAGCTGCTGCTGATGGACGAGCCGACGGCGGGCATGGCGCCGAAGGAGCGCAATGCGCTGATGCAGCTCACGCGCAAGCTCGTCAAGGAGCGCGGCATCGGCGTGCTCTTCACCGAGCACAGCATGGACGTCGTCTTCGCGCACGCCGACCGCATCATGGTGCTCGCGCGCGGCCGGCTCATCGCCGACGCGACGCCGGCCGAGATCCGCGGGAACGAGCAGGTGCGCGAGGTCTATTTCGGCAGCGGGCGGCTGGTGCAGGCAGTGCGCGCCGATGCGCACGCGCCGGCGGACACGGTGCGCGCGCGATGAGCCAGCCGCTGCTTTCGGTGTCCCGGCTGAACGCCTGGTACGGGCGCGCGCACGTGCTCTTCGACGTCGACCTCGAGGTGGCCGCCGGAGAGGTCGTCGCGCTGATGGGCCGCAACGGCGCCGGCAAGAGCACGACGATGAAGTCGATCATGGGGCTGATCGGCGCGCGCACCGGGGAGATCGTCTTCGACGGCGAGCGCATCGAGCGCCTCGACGCGTTCCGGATCGCGCGCGCCGGCGTCGGCTACGTGCCCGAGGACCGGCGCATCTTCACCGACCTCACCGTGCTCGAGAACCTCGACGTCGGCCGCCGTCCGCCGCGCCCGGACGCGCCGTCCTGGACGGTCGAGCGCCTGTTCGCGCTGTTCCCGAACCTCGGCACGATGCCCGATCGGCCGGGCGGGCGCATGAGCGGCGGCGAGCAGCAGATGCTCAGCGTGGCCCGGACGCTGATGGGCAATCCGCGACTGGTGCTGCTCGACGAACCGTCGGAGGGCGTCGCGCCGGTCATCGTCGAGCAGATGGCCGACATGATCGTCGAGCTGAAGAAGCAGGGACTGTCGGTGCTGCTGTCCGAGCAGAACGTCGCGTTCGCGTCGGCGGTGTCCGATCGCGCGTACGTGCTCGAGAAGGGGCAGGTGCGTTTCGCCGGAACGATGTCCGCGCTCGACGCGGACGAGGAAGTGCGCCGGCAGTACCTGGCGGTCTGAAACGCGCGGCCGCGCCGCTCGTCGTCGCGCCGCGCATCGAGGAGGAACGGACATGGCGGTCAGCGCAGGCTTGCAGAAATCGGGGAAGGTCGTCGTTCGCAACGTCGGCCTGCTGTTGTCGGGCGACATCGACCGGCCGATCCTCGACGCCGACACCGTCGTCGTCGACGACGGACGCATCGTCGCCATCGGGCGCGCCGCCGACTGCGACACGGAGGGCGCGAAGACGACGATCGACGCGCGCGGCACTGCGCTCGCGCCGGGGCTCATCGACTCGCACGTGCATCCGGTCTTCGGCGACTGGACGCCGCGCCAGAACCAGATCGGCTGGATCGACTCGTGCCTGCACGGCGGCGTCACGACGATGATCTCGGCCGGCGAGGTGCACCTTCCCGGGCGCCCGAAGGACGTCGTCGGCGTCAAGGCGCTCGCGATCACCGCGCAGCGCGCCTTCGACGGCATGCGCGCCGCGGGCCTGGCCGGCGGCGTCAAGGTGCTCGCCGGCGCACCCGTGCTGGAGAAGGGCATGGAGGAATCGGATTTCGCCGAGATGGCCGCCGCCGGCGTGCATCTGCTCGGCGAGGTCGGCCTCGGCTCGGTGAAGGCCGGCGACGAGGCGGCGCGCATGGTCGCGTGGGCGCGCAAGCACGGCATCCGCAGCACGATCCACACCGGGGGTCCGTCGATCCCCGGTTCCGGGCTGATCGACGAGGACGTCGTTCTCGAGGCCGACGCCGACGTCATCGGCCACATCAACGGCGGCCATACCGCGCTGTCGTACCAGGCGGTCTGCAAGCTGTGCGAGCGCAGCCCGCGCGCGATGGAGATCGTGCACAACGGCAACGAGCGCATCGCGATCCTCACGGCACGCCATGCGGTCGAGCTGCGCTGCCCGCACCGCATCATCCTCGGCACCGACGCACCGGCCGGTTCGGGCGTGCAGCCGCTCGGCATCCTGCGCATGATCGCGCTGCTGTCGAGCATGGCCGAGATCCCGGCCGAGATCTGCTTCGGTTTCGCCACCGGCAACACCGCGCGCATGCGCGGCCTCGAACAGGGGCTGGTCGAGGTCGGACGGCCCGCCGACTTCGTCTTCCTCGATCGCGCGCAGCATTCGGCCGGCCGCGACCTGCTCGAGAGCGTTCGGCTCGGCGACATTCCCGGCGTCGGAATGGTGGTGATCGACGGCATCGTTCGCTGCGGGCGCAGCCGCAATACGCCGCCGGCCACCGAGGTGCCGGTGGTGGAGGGCTGATTTCCCGATGGCGACGAAGGCGGCAGCAGCCGAGACGGCGCCGCGCCGCCGCGATGCCGAAGCGACGCGCGCACGGATCCTGAAGGCGGCGAGCGCCGAGTTCGCGCGGCACGGCTACGCCGGCGCACGCGGCGAACGCATCGCGCAGCGCGCGCGCTCGAGCGAGCGCATGGTCTATTACTACTTCGGCAGCAAGGACGAGCTGTTCCGCGCCGTGCTCGAGCAGGCCTACGCGCAACTGCGCGATGCCGAGCGCAGCGTGCGGCTCGATCCCGACGATCCGTGGAAGGCGCTCGAGCAGTTCTGCCGTTTCGTCTGGCGCTACTACCTCGAACATCCCGATTTCATCAGCCTGCTCAACACCGAGAACCTGTACCGCGCGCGCCACCTTCGTCGCTCGGCCCGGCTCGGCGAGCTCGTGTCGCCGATCGCCCAGCTGCTCTCGGGCATGCTCGCCGACGGCGCGAGGAAGGGCGTGTTCCGCGACGACATCGACGAGACCGAGCTGTACGTCGCGATCGCGAGCCTCGGCTACTTCTGCCTGTCGAACCGGCATACGCTGTCGGCGGTGCTCGGCCGCGACGTGGCCGCCTGCGGTACGCTCGAACGCTACTGGAGCGGGGCGCTGCGCATGATCGCCGGCTATGTGCGGCGCGATCCGGCCGCCCCGGGGGCGTTGCGCGGGACCCGCCTGCCGGCGAGCATCGATCTCGATCGCTTATGATCGGATCTGCGCCGCCGGCCGGGCGGCGCGCGTGGATCCCGCCGGTGCGGGACGGCCGGCCCACATGATCATCGATTCGCTGCTCGATACCGACCTGTACAAGTTCACGATGATGCAGGTCGTCCTGCATCATTTTCCCGAAGCGCAGGTCGAGTACCGCTTCAAGTGCCGCAACGAGGGCGTCGACCTGCGGCCCTACGTCGGCGCGATCCGCGACGAGGTGCGCCACCTGTGCTCGTTGCGCTTTCGCGAGGACGAACTCGCCTACCTGCGCGCGATGCGCTTCATCAAGAGCGACTTCGTCGACTTCCTCGGCCTGTTCCAGATGAACGAGAAGTACATCTCGATCGGGCCGTCGCCGAAGGACAACGGCGAGATCGACATCACCATCCGGGGGCCCTGGCTGCACACGATCCTCTTCGAGGTGCCGGTGCTCGCGATCGTCAACGAGCTCTATTTCCGCGCCACCGTCGTCGAGCCCGACTATGCGGAAGGGCGGCGCCGCCTCGAACGGAAGATCGGCTCGATCGTCGGGCAGCCCGACCTCGCCGGCGTGCGCATCGCCGACTACGGCACGCGGCGACGCTTCTCCCGCCTCTGGCACGAGGAGGTGCTGGTCACCTGCCGCGAGCGCCTCGGGCAGATCTTCGCCGGCACCTCGAACGTGCATTTCGCGATGAAGCACGGCCTGACGCCGCTCGGCACGATGGCGCACGAATACCTGCAGGCCTGCCAGGCGCTCGGTCCGCGGCTGCGCGACACGCAGGTGTTCGGCTTCGAGACGTGGGCGCGTGAGTATCGCGGCGACCTCGGCATCGCGCTGTCCGACGTCTACGGCATGTCGGCGTTCCTGCGCGATTTCGACATGTATTTCTGCAAGCTCTTCGACGGCGCGCGGCACGACTCGGGCGACCCCTTCCGGTGGGCGGAACGCCTGATCGCGCACTACGAGGCCAACCGCGTCGATCCGAAGACGAAGACGCTCGTGTTCTCCGACGCGCTCACCTTTCCGCTCATGGCCGAGCTGTATCGCCGCTTCCGCGACCGCGTGCGCATCGCCTTCGGCATCGGCACCAATCTCACGAACGATCTCGGCTACCCTGCGCTGCAGATCGTCATCAAGATGGTCCGCTGCAACGGGCAGCCGGTGGCGAAGATCTCCGACACGCCGGCGAAGAACATGTGCGAAGACGAGGCCTACGTGAAGTACCTGCGACAGGTCTTCCAGATCGACGACGCATCGCTATAATCGCGCCCGACCAGGGCGACCGGAGAGCTGCGATGAACCGACGACCCAGACTGCTCGTCACGCGAAGGATCTTCCCCGAGGTCGTCGAGCGCCTGCAGCCGCATTTCGAGTTCGAGGCCAACGCCGACGACGCGCTCTGGCCGCGCGACGAACTGCTGCGGCGCGCCGCCGACCGCGAGGCGCTGTTCGTCGTGGGCTCCGATCGCATCGACCGCGAACTGCTCGACGCCTGCCCCGACCTGAAGATCGTCGCCACCGGAACGGTGGGCTACAACCACATCGATGTCGCCGCCTGCGCGCAGCGCGGCATCGCGGTCACCAACACGCCCGACGTGCTCACCGAGGCCACCGCGGATCTCGGCTGGGCGCTGCTGATGGCCGCGGCGCGGCGCCTGTCGGAAACCGAGCGCTACCTGCGCGAAGGGCGGTGGAACAGCTGGGCCTTCGACCAGTTCCTCGGCGCCGACGTGCACGGGACGACGCTCGGCATCGTCGGCATGGGCCGCATCGGCTCGGCGATCGCGCGCCGCGCGCGCGGATTCTCGATGCAGGTGCTCTACCACAACCGCTCCCGCGCGCCGAACGAGGCCGAACTCGGCGCACGCCGCGTCGAGCTCGACGAGCTGCTGCGCAGTGCCGACCACGTCGTGCTCGTGCTGCCCTACACCCCCGAGACGCACCACCTGATCGGCGCGCGCGAGCTCGCGTCGATGAAGCCGGGCTCGGTGCTGGTGAACATCGCGCGCGGCGGTATCGTCGACGACGCCGCGCTCGCGCGCGCGTTGCGCGAGGGGCCGCTCGGCGCGGCCGGGCTGGACGTCTACGAGAACGAGCCGAAGGTCGACCCGGCGCTGCTCGAGGCGCCGAACGCCGTGCTCACGCCGCACATCGGCAGCGCGACGCGCAGCTCGCGCCTGGGCATGGCGATGCTCGCGGCCGACAACCTCGTCGCGTGGGCGCAGGGGCAGCCGCTGCTCACGCCGGTTTCCGCCTGACGAACGAGCCGCGGAACCGAGCGTGCCCGGGATCCACCTCGAGAGATCGCACCACCTCGGACTGAAGAAGGCGCGCGCGGCAGCCCAACGCGTCGCCGACGACATGGCGCAGACCTTCGAGATGAGCACCGAGTGGGACGGCAACGCGCTGCATTTCTCGCGCGTCGGCGTATCGGGAAGCCTGAGGGTCTCGCGCGACCGCGTCGTGCTCGACGCGCAGCTCGGGGGCCTGCTCGCCGTGTTCCGCTCGCGCATCGAAGAGCGGCTGCACGACGATTTCGATCGCTATTTCGGCTGAAGGGAGAACGACCTGAACCCGACCCTGGTCCAGTTGGGCGCTGCGCTGCTGTTCGCGATCGCACTGATCCACACGTTCTCGGCGAAGGCGCTCGAGCGCTTCTCGCGCCGGTACCCGTCGCACGCCGGCATCTGGCACCTGCTCGGCGAGGTCGAGGTCGTCTTCGGGTTCTGGGCGATGGTTCTCGTCGTGTATGTCGCGCTCGTCGCCGGCGGCGGCGAGGCGCTGCACTACGTCGAGTCGCGCAACTTCACCGAGCCGATGTTCGTCTTCGTGATCATGGTCGTCGCGGCGAGCCGGCCGATCCTGCGGCTCGCGCTCGCCACCGTCGAGCGCGGCGCTGCGCTGCTCCCGATGCCGCGCGCGATGGCGACCTACTTCCTCGCGCTGTTCCTCGTGCCGCTGATCGGCTCCTTCATCACCGAACCGGCGGCGATGACGCTTGCCGCGATGCTGCTGCGCGACCGCCTCTACTCGCAGACGATCTCGAACCGCCTGAAGTACGCGACGATCGGCGTGCTCTTCGTCAACGTGTCGATCGGCGGTACGCTGACGCCCTTCGCCGCACCGCCGGTGCTGATGGTGGCGGCGAAGTGGGAATGGACCCTGCCGTTCATGCTCGAGCATTTCGGCTGGCGCTCGGCGCTTGCGTGCCTGGTCAATGCGGGCGGTGCGACGCTGCTGTTCGCGCCCGAGTTGCGCCAGCTCCCTGCCGCGCGTGCTTCGCACGACAACCCGGTGCCGTGGCAGCTGACGCTGGTGCACCTGCTGTTCCTGTTCGGCGTCGTCGTCTTCGCGCACCATTCGGTGGTGTTCATGGCGCTGTTCCTGTTCTTCCTCGGCGTCGCCGGCGCCTACGAGCGCCACCAGGACCGGCTGATCCTGCGCGAGGCGCTGCTCGTCGCGTTCTTCCTCGCCGGGCTGGTCGTGCTCGGCGGCCAGCAGCAGTGGTGGCTGCAGCCGCTGCTCGAGAGCATGAGTCCGACCGCCGTGTATTACGGCGCCACCGCGCTCACGGCGATCACCGACAACGCTGCGCTCACCTACCTCGGCTCGCTCGTCGAGGGGCTCACCGACGAGTTCAAGTATTCGCTGGTGGCCGGCGCCGTGACCGGCGGCGGGCTCACCGTGATCGCGAACGCGCCGAACCCGGCCGGCTATTCGATCCTGAAGAGCCGCTTCGAGCACGAGGAGATCAGCGCGCTGGGGCTGCTCGCTTCGGCGGCGATCCCGACGCTCGTGGCGATCGCGGCGTTCCGGCTGATCTGAGGCGGCGCGCTCGCGGCAGGCGGCCGCGCGCCTGCGCTGCCGCCGCCCCAACCGGCCCGCGCCTTTGCACGCGCTACGACACGCAACCCCCGAAGTCAGCCCTTCAACCCCTCGACGGCATCCACGTAGCGCTGCATCGCCTCGTCGCGCGCGGTTCCCGCCAGTTCGTTCCAGGCATCCCACTTCGCGCGCCCGACGATGTCGGTGAAACCGGGCCGATTGCCTTCGACGTCGCCCGAGGTCGCCTGCTTGTACAGCGCGTACAACTTGAGCAGCGTCGCGTTGTCGGGCCGTTCCGACAGCGACTTCGATTCGGCGACGGCGCGCTGGAAGCGCTCGCTCAGGTCGGTGCCCGGTCGGCTGTCGTCGGCCATGGATTCCTCCTCGTTGGTTGGCCCAAGTATCATAAACAGACGGCAGTTCGAGGGGGGAAATGGCTCGCGAGCGGATGTCGGGTGTCGATCGTGCCTGGCTGCGGATGGACACTCCGCGCAATCCCATGGTCATCGTCGGTCTGTTCGACTTTGCCGAGCCGCTGCCGTTCCCGGCGCTGTGTCGCCTCCTCGAGCGGCGACTGTTGCGCTACGGGCGCTTCCGTCAGCGCGTCGAGGAAGACGCGGCGGGGCATTGGTGGGTCGACGACCCCGCGTTCCGGCTGTCGAGGCACCTGCGCCATTCGAGGATGCGGGGCGAGGGCGACGCGGCGCTGCGCGCGCAGGTCGATCGTTTCGCCGCGCGGGCGCTCGACGCCGCGCACCCGCTGTGGGAGATGCAGTTCATCGAGCGTCCGGCGCGCCCGCCCGCGCTCGCCGTGCGGATCCACCACTGCATCGCCGACGGGATCGCGCTGGTGCGCGTGCTCCTGTCGCTGTCCGACGGGCAGCCCGATCCGCCGCCGCACGACGAGGAGCACGCGGCCCTGCCGTGGCAGCCCGTGATCGATGCCGCAACGTGGGCGGCACGGTCCTCGCTGCGTGCAGGCACGCTGCTGTGGCGCGAGTCGATGCGCCTGCTCGAGCAACCTGCACACGCCTTCGATGTGGCGCGCGCGGGAATGCGCCTGGCCGAGGACTCGCTCGAGATCCTGGCGATGACCGACGATACGCGGACGAGCCTGAAGGGCGAGCCGAGCGGGACGAAGCGCTTCGCCTGGAACGAGCCGCTGCCGCTCGACGAAGTCAAGCCGGTCTGTCGCGCGCTCGGCGCTTCGGTCAACGACGTCGTGCTCGCCTGCGTGACCGGTGCGATCCGCAGGTACCTGCTCGGGCGGGGCGACCTGCTCGAAGCCGACGCGGAGTTTCGTGCCATGGTGCCGGTGAACCTGCGAACGCCGGACGAGGCACCGTCGCTCGGCAACTGCTTCGGTCTCGCCCCGGTCGTGCTGCCGATCGGCATCGAAAGCCCCGTTCTTCGGGTGCACGAGATCCGCGCACGGATGTACGCGATGCGCGAGGGTTGGCAGCCGGCGCTCGCGTACGGGTTGCTCGCCGCTCTCGGTCCGCTGCCGGAAATGCTGCAGACGCCGGTGCTCGGCTACCTCGCCGACAAGGCCAGCGCAGTGATGACGAACGTGCCCGGGCCCGGCGAGCCGATCCGTGTCGCCGGCGCCCGCGTCGGGCGCATCCTGTTCTGGGTTCCGCAATCGGGCAAGATCGGCCTGGGGGTCGCCGTGCTCTCCTATGCCGGCGGCGTGCAATTCTCGGTTCGCGCGGATGCGGCGGTGTGTCCCGACCCGCAGGCGATCGTCGACGGCTTCGCGCCCGAGTTCGAGCGGCTCGTGCTCACGCTGGCGATGCTGCCCAACGGGCTGCTCGCCGGACAGGCGCCGGCGCCCGGCGAAATCGAGCAGATGCTCGGACTGGAGTACCCATGACTGCATTCGATCCGGCCGACCGGGCACGCGCGCAGGAAGTGCTCGATTTCTGGTTCGGCGGACCCGACGGCGGCGAAGCCGGGACGGTGCGCCGGCAGTGGTTCGCGAAGGACGACGCCTTCGACGCGTGCGTTGCGCGGCGCTTCGGCGCGCTCGTCGACGCCGCCGTCGACGGCGCATGCGACGCCTGGGGAAACGATCCACAGACCGCGCCGGCGCTCGTCGTCGTGCTCGACCAGTTCACGCGTAACGTGCACCGCGACACGCCGCGCATGTACGCCGGCGATGCGCGCGCGCTCGCCGTCGCGCACCGCATCGTCGCGAAGCGCTGGGACGAGGGCTACGATCCGCTGTTGCGCTGGTTCTGCTACATGCCTTTCCAGCATTCCGAATCGCTCGCCGACCAGGACGAATCGCTGCGCCTGTTCGGCGCGCTGCGCGAGGACCCGCTCGTCGCCGGCGCGTGGTACTGGGCCGTGCGCCATCGCGAGATCGTCGAACGCTTCGGCCGCTTCCCCCACCGCAACGCGATCCTCGGCAGGGAATCCACTCCCGAGGAGCTCGAGTTCCTGAAAGAACCCGGCTCCTCGTTCTGAACCCTTCAGCCTTCGCCCTTCACTTGCTTCGCATCCACTTCGACCATCGCCCCGAACGTCTCGCCGACGCGCTGCTCGATTCCTTCGACGCCGCCGGGCCGTTCGACGAGCGCGTCGTCGTCGTGCCGAGCGCCGGCGTCGGCCGCTGGCTGCAGCGGCGCGATGCGCAGCGTCACGGCGTCAGCGTGCAGCTGCGCCCGGAGTTCGCCGGTCGCTGGCTGTGGAGCACGATGCGCTCGCTGCTCGAAGGGCTGCCGGCGCATTCTCCCTTCGAGCCCGAGCGTGTGCGCTGGCACGTGCTGGCGCTGCTCGACGAGCTGCCCGCCGGCGACGACTTCGCGCTGCTGTCCCGGCGCATCGGCGAGCGCGGATCGGTGGCGCGGCTCTCGGCGGCGGACTCGATCGCGCGCGCCTTCGATCGCTACCTCGCGTATCGGCGCGACTGGCTCGCGCGCTGGCAGCGCGGGCAATGGGCCGAAGGCGATGCGCCGCTCGGCGCGCACGAATGCTGGCAGCGCTGGATCTGGAACCGGCTGCTCGCGCGTCTTCCCGGCGTGCGCGACGAGCACCCGTACGACGCCTTCGTGCGCGTGCTCGGCGAAGCCGATCCCGCGCAGCTCGCCCGGGCACTGGGCGCACGGCGCGTGGCGATCTTCGGACGCGTGGACCTCTCTCCGGAGCAGTTCGCGCTCTTCGGACGCCTGTCGCAGATCATCGACGTCGCGTTCTTCGCGCCCGATCCCTGTCGCGAACTGTGGAGCGACCTGCTCGACCCGGTGTCGCTCGCGCGCGTGCGGGCGCAGCGGCCCGACGAGGCGTGGCTCTACGACGGCGAACCCTCGCTGCTCGGAAGCTGGGGGCGTGCGCACCGGGATTTCGTCGCGCAGTTGCTCGACCTCGAGGAGCGATTCGACGTACAGGCGCACGCGCCCGGGCGGGACGAGCCGCATCCCTTCGACGACGTCGACGCCGAAGCCGCTCCGCGCACGGCACTGCAGGCCCTGCATGCGGCGGTGTTCCTGCGCAGCGACGCGCCCTGGCGCGCGCTGCATTCGATCGACGATTCGATTCGCGTGATCGGTGCCCACGGCGCCGTGCGCGAGGCGGAGATCCTGCACGAGACGCTGCTCGAGTGCTTCGCGACGATGCCCGGGCTCGAGCCCGGCGACGTCGTCGTCCACTGCGCCGACCTCGACTCGGCCGCGCCGGCGATCGAAGGCGTGTTCGAGAGCGTCCCCGCGGCGCGGCGCATTCCGCTCGTCGTCAGCGGCCGCTCGCGCGGCGCCGATGCGCTGATCCTCGCCGTCGAGGAGATCGTCGCTGCGGCCGTCCACGGGATCGACCTGCCGCGGCTCGACCGCCTGCTGCGCAATCCGGCGCTCGCCGAGGCGCTCTCGCTCGACGAGGCCGAGGTCGACGCGCTGCTCGACGGGTTGGAGCGGGCCGGTGCGCGGCGCGGACTCGATCCGGGCGAAGGTGCGCCGAAGCACAGCCTGCAGACGGCGAGCGATCGATTGCTGCTCGGCGCCGCGATCGGCGCCGAGCAGCCGTGCGGCGACCTGCTCGCGATCGCCGGGATGCACGGCAGCCGTGCGCGCCTGCTCGAGGGCTGGCTCGTGCTGGCCGACGTGCTCGCTCGGCTGCGCGCGCTCGGCGCGCGCGCACGGGCGCCGCGCGAGTGGTGCGACGCGCTCGGCGAAGCGGTCGAGACGCTGTTCGCCCGGGCGCGCGGGTACGCCGCGTCGGTGCAGCGCGTGCGCGAGGCGCTCGAGCGGATCGTCGCGACGAGCGACGACGCGAACGCAACGGTGCTCGACGCCGCGGCCTTCGCGAAGGCCTTCGAGCAGGAGATCGTGCAGGGCGCGCCGGCCGCGGTATCGAGCGGCGCGGTCACGGTGCTGCCGATCGGCAGCCTGCGCGGGGTGCCGTTCCGCGTCGTCTGCCTGTTTGGCTTCGACGAGCGCGCGTTCCCGCGGCGTGGCGCTCGCGACGAGATCGATCTGATGCCGAAGGCACCGCGCTTCGGCGACCGACTGGTGCGCAGCGACGACCGCGGCGCCTTCCTCGACGCGGTGCTCGCCGCGCGCGAGCGTCTCGTCGTTTCCTGCCGCAGCCGCGATCCGCGCGACGACGGGGCGTTGAATCCGTCGTCGCTCGTCGTCGAGCTGCTCGCGTACCTTTCGGCGCGCATCGGCGGCGAAGTGCGCTCCCGACCGGCTTCGATCCATCGGGTCCGACGCGGCGAGGCCTCGTCGCTGCCCGCGCTGGTCGAGCATTCGCTGCATCCGTTCTCGCGCCGCAACTTCGAAGGCGAGGGCGCCGACCGCGCGGTCGAGTGGCTGGCGACCGCGCGGGCGGCGAACGCGCCCATCGCGACCCGCGCCGCCGGGATCGGCGCGCTGTTCGCGCTCGATGCGCAGCCCGCGCCGCTGCCTGCGGCGCAGCGGGTCGAGGACGCCGTGCCGATCGAGCGGCTGCGTCGCGCGCTCTCCGACCCGGCCCGTACCTGGCTGCGCGAGTCGCTCGGCGTCGCCTTGCGCGACGACACTGCCGACCCCCCGGAGCACGAGCCGCTGTGGCCGCGGTCTGCCGACGACGCGCTGCTCGTGCAGCGCTGCGTCGAGCGGCTGCTCGCCGGCGACGACGACGCACGCATCGCGCGCGAGCTCGCGCTTTCGCCGGCGACGCCTGCCGGCATCGCCGGCACGGTGGATGCCGACGGCGTCGTCGAGATCGCCCGGGTGCTGATCGGTCGTGCCTTCGAGGGTCCCGCGCGGCTCGCGACGCCGGGACGGCAGGAGCCGGTCGTCGCGTGCGTGGCGGGCGTCCGGCTGCGCATGGCGGCGCCGGCGCTGGACACCCGGGGACGTCCCCTGTTCGTCTCGGCACACCGGCTCACCGCGCGAAACCTGGTCGATGCGTGGCTGAGGACCGCGTTGTGGGAATACGCAGTCGACCCGTCGGCGGCCGGACGCCTCGTCACGCGGGACGAAACGGTCGACCTGCGTTGCGCCGATCCGCAGCGTGCGCTCGAGCACGCGCTCGCCTGGTCGCAACGCATCGCCGCGCAGCCGCTTGCGCTCTTTCCGCGCAGCTGGCTGCGCTACGCGCGCGAGCTCGCCGGCGGCAAGGCCGGCAAGGGATCGCGCGAGCGCACCGCCCTCGAACGCGCGCAATCGACCCTCGCCGGGGACGACGCGGGGCACGGCGTGCCGGAGCGCGCGCATCCTGCGATGCGCGCGTTGTACCGCGACGCCGAGATCGACTTCGAGCAGGTGCTGCCGTTGTGCGAGCGTGTCTATCGCCCGGTGTTCGACGACACCTCGCTCGCGCCCGGCGCCGGAGGGCAGGCGTGAACGGACATCCCGTCTTCGAGCCGGGCATCCTCGACGGCGTGCAGCTGCTCGAGGCCGACGCGGGTACCGGCAAGACCTGGACGATCGCCGGGCTCGTCGTGCGTGCGCTGGTCGAGCGCGGGCTCGATCTCGATCGCGTGCTCGTCGTCACGTTCACGAATGCGGCGGCCGCCGAACTCGCCGAGCGCATCCGGCTTCGCATCGCGCAGCTCGAGCGCCTGCTCGACGATCGCCTCGAAGGCCGCGCCGACGGCGGCGTCGACGAGCCGTTCTGCGTCGCCTACGCGCGCACGCTCGACGATGCGGCGGCGCGCGGCGCGCGCGACCTGCTGCGCGTGGCGCTCGCGCGCGTCGACGAGATGTCGGTGCACACGATCCACGCCTGGTGCCAGCGCGTCATCGACGAGCATGCGTTGTCGATCGGCGTCTCGCGCGGCCTGCCGATCGGCGCGGGCGACGCCGAGCGCATCGCGCGGCGCGTCGCGGACTGGTGGCGCCGCGAGGTGCTGGACGCTCCGATCGAGCGTCTCGTGCTCCTGGGGCTCGCCGGAGTCGATCCCGACGCGATCGAGCAGAGCGTGCGCGCGGTCGTTGCCCTTCCGCTCGCACGCGTCGCCTCGCCGCAGTGCGACTGGCGAGCGCTCGCCCCGCGAGCCTTCGCCGCGCGCGAGGCGCTCGCCGACGCGATGCGCACCGACGCCGCCGACCTGCTCGCGTGGATGGACGTCCCGGGACACGTCCCGGGGCAGTGGCGGCGCTACCGGCAGCGCTGGCTCGCCGACCTGCAGGCCTTCTGCGGCGAGCGGATGGCAAGGTTGCCGCGCGAGACGGTAGAGCGCTTCGCGACGCAGCGTTTCACCGCGGCGGTGCCGGATTCGCCGATCCCCGGATGCTGCGACGCCTTGCTGCAGCTCGAACCGGCGCTCGCCGGGGTGCGCGCGTCGGTGACGAAGGAGATCGTCGCCTCGCTGCGCGAGACGCGCGCAGCCGACCTCGCGCAGGCGAGTTCGCTCGCCTTCGACGACCTGCTGCGGCTCGTGCACGAGGCGCTCGTCGACCCGGTGAGCGGGCCCGCGCTGGCGCGCGCGCTGCGCGAGCGCCATCCGGTCGCGCTCGTCGACGAATGCCAGGACACCGACCCGCTGCAGTGGGACATCGTGCGCCGCGTCTACGCGCCCGACGCCGGAGAAGCCGGGCGGCCGGCTCTCGTCCTCGTCGGCGATCCGAAGCAGGCCATCTATTCGTTTCGCGGCGCCGACGTGCACTCGTACCTGGCCGCGCGCTCGCACGCGGCGCGCACGCACCGTCTCGGCGAGAACCAGCGTTCGCATCCGGCGTTGATCGAGGCGGTCAACGCGCTGTTCGACGTCGAGGATCCCTTCCGCGTCGAGGGCATCGAGTTCCGGCCTGCCGCGGTCGGCCGGCGCGAGCGCCGTGCCTTCGACGCCGGCGATCCGCCGGGCGTCGGTGCGCGCGCGCCGATGACGGTGATCGCGCTCGAGCCCGATGCTGGCGGCGGACGGCTCTCGGCACCGTTGGCGCGCCGCCAGGCGATCGATGCGACGGTCGCCGAGATCGCGCGGCTGCTCGCGTCGCCGGCCCGATACGACGACCGCAGCCTGCAGCCGCGCGACATCGCCGTGCTCGTGCAGGCGCGTACACAGGGTGCGCTCGTCAAGCGCGCGCTCGCGAGGGCGGGCATCGGCGCGGCCGAGATCTCGCGCGACAGCGTGCTCGACACGCTCGAGGGCGAGGAGCTGACGCGGGTCGTCGCCGCGATCGACGACTGCGCCGATCCGACGCACCTGCGCTCGGCCCTCACCACGGCGCTGCTCGGTTTCGACGCGGCGTCGCTCGCGGCGCTCGAGGCGGATTCGCTGCGGATGCTGGCGGTCACGGCGCGATTCGCCGATGCGCGGCTGCGCTGGCAGCGGCACGGGCCGATCGCGTCGCTGCGGCCGCTGCTGCACGCCTTCGACGTCGGTCCGCGGCTGGCCGCGCTGGTCGACGGCGAGCGGCGGTTGACGAATCTCGGGCACCTCGTCTCGCTGCTCGCCGAGGACGTCGACGCCGCGCGCGATCCGCACGATGCCTTGCGCGCCTGGGCGAGGATGCGTGCGCGACCCGACGGCGGGGACGACGATGCGCGCGAGCTGCGGCTGGAGAGCGACGAGGATCTGGTGCGCATCCTCACGGTGCACAAGAGCAAGGGACTCGAGTTCCCGGTCGTCTTCCTGCCTTTCGCGTGGTCGGCGCAGGCGGCGAAGGCCGCCGACCGCTGCGTGCGCCACGAGCGCGACGAGCGGGGCGAGTGGCGCACCGTGCTCGATCTCGCGCCGGACGACGCTGCGAACGAGGAAGCCGCCCGCGAGCGGCACGCCGAGAACCTTCGCACGCTGTACGTCGCGTTGACCCGCGCCGAGCAGCGCTGCTACCTGTTCTGGGGATGGACGCGCAGCTCGGCGCAGGCGCCGCTCGCGTGGCTGCTGCACCGGGCAGGCGGGGCGAGCGACGGCGACGCCGCCTTCGCCCTCGACGCCGACGGCGTGCGAGCGGCGTTGTCCGAATGGCAGGCGCGCGCCTGCGCACGTCGACCCGGCACGCTCGCCGTCGTCGATACGCCGACGATGCTCGCCGGCTCCCGCGGCATCGCTTCGGCGCAGGCGCAGTCCCACCGGGCTTCGTCGCGCGGCGAACCGCTGCCCGCGAGCTTCGGAGCCGCCGAGACACTGGCCGCGCGCGCGTGGGAGGGGACGATCCCGCCGGCGTCGGTCACGACGAGCTTCAGTGCGATCGCCTCGACGCTCGTCGGCGGCGAAGCCGCGTCGTCGCAGCCCTGGAGCAACGTCGACGTCGTCGATCCCGGGCGCGACGGCGCCGGTTCCCCGGACGACGACGGCGCGGATGCTCCGGCCGAAGCGCCGGGCGCATCGGTCGGCGCGGCCGGCGATTCGATCCGCTTCCGATTTCCCGCCGGGGCGCAGGCGGGCGTCTGCCTGCACGGCATCCTCGAGCAGGCGGCCTTCGACGAGCCGCTCGACGAGCGACTCGTCGCGCATTGGCTGCGTCGCTGCGGATACCGTCGAGCGGACGTCCGCGAGGTGCGCGACTGGCTCGACGAAGCGCTGCGCGTTCGCCTGCGCGCACCCGGCGGCACGCGGCTCGCGCTGCCGGCGGTGCCGCGCACGAGTCAGCTGCGCGAGATGGAGTTCCATCTGTCGGCACGGCAGGTATCCGAGCGCGCACTGGTCGGCGCGCTCGAGGACGCGCTCGGCATGCGGGGGCAACCCGGCACGCACGAATGGAGCGGTTTCCTGCGCGGCTTCGTCGATCTCGTCTTCGAGCACGACGGCCGCTGGTACATCGTCGACTGGAAGAGCAACCATCTCGGCGACGGTGCCGCCCACTACGGGGACGCCGCGCTCGCCGAGGCGATGCGCGCGCACGCATATCCGCTGCAGGCGAGCCTGTACACGCTCGCCGTGCACCGCTGGCTGCGTCGCACGCTGCCCAACTACGACTACGAACGCTCGTTCGGCGGCGTGTTCTACGTGTTCCTGCGCGGCGCCGGGCTGGGCGTCGACTCGGAGACCGATGCATCGGTACCCGGCGTCCACGCCAGCCGGCCGAACGTGCGCACGATCGAGACACTCGACCGCCTGTTCGACGGCGATCGCCGCAGGCGGACGCGATGAAGACCGCGACGAAAGCCGGCGAGCGCGTCGGACGCGCCTTCGCAGATGCGGTCGGCCGACTGCACGGACGAGCGGGCGGCCGCGCCGACGACGTCCCGCTCGTCGAGCAGTGGGCGCGCTGCACGTGGACGCAGGCCGATGCCGGGCACGTCTGCGTCGTCGTCTCCGACGCCGGCGAGCGCGAACGGCTCGCCTGCAGCCCGGTCGTCGACGATGCGGGCGACGTGAAGGAGGCGCCGCTCGTGCTCGACGGCGACGCGCTCTACCTGCAGCGACTGTGGCGCGCCGAGGAGCGGCTCTCGGAGCGGATTGCGGCGCTCGATGCACCGGCCCCGGTGGGCGAGGGGAGCTTCGTTGCCGAGGTCGTCGACTCGCTGTTCGCACCGGGAGAAGCCGACGACGCGCAGCGCAACGCGCTGCTGCGCGCGCTCGGCCATCGACTCACGCTGCTCTCCGGAGGGCCGGGCACCGGCAAGACGACGACGCTCGCGCGATTGCTCGTCGCCTTCGCACGGATCGCGCCGGATGCGCGTGTCGCCTTCGCCGCGCCGACCGGCAAGGCGTCGGCGCGGCTGGGCCAGTCGCTGTCCGAGCAGCTCGCCCGCTTCGACCCGAGCGGCGAACTGCGGGCGCGGCTGCCGCAGTCGGGCATGACCGTGCACCGGCTGCTCGGCCTGCGCGCCGGCGGCGCGGTCGCTGCGCCCGCATCGGCCGCGCCGCGGCTGGCGCTCGACTACGATCTCGTCCTCGTCGACGAGGCGTCGATGCTCGACATCGAGCTCGCGGCGGCGCTGGTCGCGTCGATCGGTCCCGGCGCGCGTCTCGTGCTGGCCGGCGATCGCGACCAGCTCGCGTCGGTCGAGGCCGGTGCCGTGTTCGCCGACCTTTGCGCGAGCGCCGGCGATGCCACCGTCGAGCTCCTGCGCAACCATCGACAGAAGGACGCTGCGCACGTCGTCGCGCTCGCGATGCAGCTGCGCGATGCATCGCTGGCCGCGGGCGCCGCGCCGCAGCCCGTGTTGCCGCTGTCCGACTGGCCCGGCGCGATCCCGCTGCGCAGTCCGGACGCGGCGGCGATCGTCGACGAGGCGCTCGCGGCCTGGGCCGAGATGCGCGAGGCGATCGACGCGCGCGCGGCACCGGAGAAGGTGCTGGCCGCCTGCGAGCGACATCGCGTGCTGACGGCGCTGCGCGAAGGGCCGCTGGGCAGCGTCGCGTTGAATCGCCGGATCGCCGCAGCGGTGCGCGATCCGACCCGGCGAGCGTCCGCCGCGCCCTTCGCCCACTGGTATCCGGGCCGGCTCGTACTGGTGACGGCGAACCGGCCCGCGCTCGGCCTGTTCAACGGGGACGTCGGCGTCTGCGTGCTCCGGCCCGGGATCGACGAAGGCGCGCACGACGATCTCGTCGTCGCCTTCGCGGCACCCGGCGCGGCGCGCCTGTTCGCCGTCGCCCAGATGCCCGCGTGCGAGGATGCGTGGGCGATGACGGTCCACAAGTCGCAGGGTTCGGAGTTCGAGTCGGTGGCGCTGGTGCTCGCGCCGCCGGAGCATCCGTTGAACACGCGGGAGCTCGTCTACACGGGCATCACGCGCGCGCGCACGCGGCTCGCCGTCTGGGCGGAGCCCGACGCGATCGCGCGGGCGGCGCGCACGCGGACGCAGCGCGACGGCCGGCTCGCGCAACGGCTCGCCGCGCGCAGGCAAGGCTGCGCGCCCGCCGCGCGCGAGGTCGCGTCCGGTTCCGCACGCGATCGCGACCCCGGCCTCGCACGATGATCCGCGGGCAGCTCGCGCGGCGCGCGCTGCCCGCGCTTCGCTGGTGGCCGCGCGTGGGCCCGACGAGCCTGCGCGCCGACGCGGTTGCGGGCCTGGTCGGCGCATTCATCGTGCTGCCGCAGGCGCTCGCCTTCGCGACGCTCGCCGGCTTGCCGCCGGAGCACGGGCTGTACGCGGCCATCGTGCCGACCATCGTCGCCGCGCTGTTCGGCTCGTCGCTGCACACGGTCACCGGTCCGACGAACGCACTGTCGCTGATGACCATCGCGGCGCTCGCTCCGCTCGCGCTGCCCGGCTCCGCGGAGTACGTGCGCCTGGCCGCGACGCTCGCGGTGCTCACCGGCGCCTGCATGCTCGTGCTCGGGGCGTTGCGTCTCGGGCTCCTGGTGAACTTCATCTCGCAGCCCGTCATCGTCGGCTTCACCGCCGGCGCCGGGATGCTGATCCTGCTGAGCCAGGTCGGCCCGCTCACCGGCGCACCGGTCCCGGCGCGCGCATCGCTTCCCGAAGTGCTGCGTTCCGCGTTCGCGCACCCCGCGCAGTGGCGTCCCGCGGTGCTCGTCGTTTCCGTCGTCACCGTCGTCGTCGGCCTCTCGGTGCGTCGCTGGCGTCCGCGCTGGCCGAGCGTCGTCGTCGCGATGCTCGCCGGAACCGCGATCGCGCACGCGCTGCGCTACGTCTACGGCGCCCAGGCCGCGGGGATCCCGATGCTCGCTCCCGTGCCGCGCTCGCTGCCCCCGTTCGCATTGCCGCACCTGGGCATCGAAGGGATGCGCGAACTCACCGGCGTCGCCGTCGCGGTCGCGATCGTTTCGCTGACGCAGTCGGTGTCGATCGCGCGCGCATTGGCGCTGCGCACCGGCCAGCGCATCGACGGCAACCAGGAGTTCACCGGACAGGGACTCGCGAACGTCGCCGCCGGCTTCTTCTCGGGCTTCCCGGTCGGCGCGTCGGCCAATCGTTCGGGCCCGAATCTCGATGCCGGCGCGGTCACGCCGCTGTCGGCGGTGTTCGCCGGCGCCTTCCTCGCCGTGATCGTGCTGCTGTTCGCCCCGTGGGTCGCGTGGCTGCCCCAGCCCGCGGTGGCCGGGGTGCTGCTGCTGGCCGCGCTGTCGCTGATCGACGTCGAGCGGATCCGCGCGACGCTGCGGATCAGCCGTCCCGAGGGGATCGTGCTGCTGACCACGTTCGTCGCGACGCTGCTGATGCGCCTCGAGGTCGCGGTGCTGATCGGCACCGCGATGTCGCTCGTCGTCTACCTGAGCCGCACCTCGCGGCCGACGATCCGCAGCCTGGTGCCGGATCCGCTCGCGCCCGAACGTCCGTTCGTGCCCGTCGATCCGACGCGGCGCGAGTGCCCGCAGGCGAAGCTGCTCAGCATCGAAGGCTCGATCTACTTCGGCGCGGTCGCGCACGTCGAGTCGCATTTCGAGACGCTGCGCGAGATCGGCGAGCAGAAGCACCTGCTGCTGCTGGCACGCAACGTGAACTTCGTCGACGTCGCGGGCGTCGAACTGCTCGGGGCGGAGGCGAGGCGCCGGCGCGAGACGGGCGGCGCGCTGTACCTGTACGGGCTGCGCGCGCAGGTGCGCGCCTTCCTCGAGCGCGGCGACGCGATCGCGCAGATCGGCGACGAACGCATCTTCGACGCGAAGCACGTCGCGATCGCGGACATCTTCTCGCGGCTCGATCCGGAGATCTGCCGGCGTTGCACGGCGCGCATCTTCTACGAGTGCCAGCAGTACAACGAGAGCTGAACGAACGCGCGTGGCAGGCCGGGGCGGACCGCAGCGCAGCTCTGCGTACGGGGCACGCTCTCGGGCCCGGCGCACCGGCCGAGCGCAGGCCACCGGGCAGCGACTGGGGCCGTAGGCGTCGCGCGGCGCGGGGCGACCTCTGCGGCGCCGAGCAGCGCAGCCTCGGGGTCGGCGCGCGAAGCGCGCTTCGTAGAATCTGACTTGCGGCCGCCTGTCTGAGCGGAGCGCGCGCAGCGCGCGCAGCGAGT
>JBIQJM010000022.1:5428-37749 GCA_044507525.1 Burkholderiales bacterium | reverse complement strand
CCTTCGGCATCTCGTCGTTCTACGCGGGCATCGGCGGCGCGCTGTTCGGCCACTACCTCGGCTTCGTGTCGGCCGAGGCCTTCACGCTGCTGCTGTCGATCCAGTTTCTCGGCATGATCATCATCGGCGGCCTGGGCAGCGTGATGGGCACGCTGCTCGGAACGGCGTTCATGGTGCTGCTGCCCGAGACGATCGGCTGGATGTCGCAGGGCCTGGGCGGCGTGTTCCCGGCGCTCACTTCCGGGCTCGCCTTCGTGAAGGAAGGCGCGATCGGCCTGGTGATCGTTCTGTTCCTGATCTTCGAACCCGAGGGGCTCGCCCACCGGTGGCATCTCATCAAGGCGTACTGGAAGCTGTATCCGTTCTCGTACTAGCTCGTTGCAGCAAACGTTCACCGAGGAGAGGAGTAAAGCAATGAAGGGAACCATCTTCACGGCCGCAGCCGCGGCAGTCCTGCTCGGCGTCGGCCCCGCCGCCGCGCAGGGCATCTTCGTCGGCCATCTCGCCGACTACACCGGCGCCACCTCCGACGTCGGCAAGCCGTACGGCGAGGGGGTCGCCGACGCGCTCGCCTACGTCAACCAGCACGGCGGCATCAACGGCAAGAAGATCGACTTCGAGACCGTCGACTACAGCTACGAGATCCCGCGTGCGATCGCCACCTACAAGAAGTGGAGCGGCGGCACCAAGCCGGCAGCGATCCAGGGCTGGGGCACCGGCGACACCGAGGCACTCGTCACCTTCGTCGCGAAGGACGAGATCCCGTACTTCTCGGCCTCGTATTCGGGCCACCTGACCGACCCGACCGGCAAGGGCACGCACGGTGCGAAGCCGGCGCCGTACAACTTCTTCTACGGTCCGTCGTATACCGACGGCTGTCGCGCGCTCGTGCAATGGGCGGCTGCCGACGCGAAGAAGAAGGGGATCGCGTCGCCGAAGTTCGTGCACATGGGCGACAACCACCCGTATCCGAACGCACCGAAAGCGGCGTGCGGCGAGTACGCCAAGGAGATGGGCTTCGCGATCGTTCCGCCGATCCAGTACTCGCTGAAGCCGGGCGACTTCAAGGCGCAGTGCCTGAGCCTGAAGGAGTCGGGCGCGAACTACGCGTTCCTCGCCAACACCGGCGGCTCGACGATCTCGCTGCTGAAGTCCTGCGAGACGGTCGGCGTCGACGTGCAGTTCATGGGCAACGTGTGGGCGATGGACGAGAACGCGCTGCGCGCGGCGGGTGACGCCGCCAACGGCACGGTGTTCGTCGTCGGCGGCGCCGACTGGAAGTCCGACGCGCCGGGCATGAAGACGGTGCGCGAGATCTCGAAGATCTCCGATCCTTCGGGCAACCAGTACCGCGCGGTGCACTACATGCGCGGCATCTGCTCGGTGTTCCACATGCGCGATGCGATGGTCGTGGCCGACAAGGCGGGCGGCGTCACCGGTCCGAACATCAAGAAGGCGATGGAGCAGATGAAGGATCACGTCCCGGCCGAGCTGCAGGGCGTGTGCATCCCGTCGACGTGGACGCCGGAAGACCATCGCGGCACGACGAAGGTCTTCATCTACCAGGCGAACTCGAAGGGCGGCGAGCAGTCGATCGCGAAGATCGGCGAAGCCGAGATCGAGCGCAAGCCGGAGTGGCTGGGCTGGTAGGTCGGTAAGTCGCCCGCGCCCGGTCGCCTGCGCGGCGACCGGCGCGCAGCGACGCGGCGGATCGGGGCGATGATCGAAGAACAGACCAGGCAGGAAGCGACGGCGGTGGCCTCCGGGCCGCCGCTGCTCACCGTCAACAACATCGAGGTCGTCTACGACGAGGTGATCCTCGTGTTGCGCGGTGTGAGCCTGGAAGTGCCCGAGGGCGAGATCGTCGCGCTGCTCGGGCCCAACGGCGCCGGCAAGTCGACGACGCTGAAGGCGATCTCCGGGCTGCTGCGCACCGAGGACGGCGAAGTCACGCGCGGCAACGTCACGTTCATGGGCGAGGAGATCGCGAACCTCGCGCCCGAGCAGATCGTGCGCCGCGGCATCTTCCAGGTGATGGAGGGCCGGCGCATCGTCGAGGACATGACGGTGATCGAGAATCTGCGCCTGGGCGCGTACACGCGCCGCGACGCGGGCGTGAAGCGCGACATCGACATGGTGTTCGACTACTTCCCGCGGCTGCGCGAGCGCACCGGGCTGGCCGGCTACCTGTCGGGCGGCGAGCAGCAGATGCTCGCGATCAGCCGCGCGCTGATGGCGCGCCCGAAGATGATCCTGCTCGACGAGCCGTCGATGGGGCTGTCGCCGCTGCTGGTGAAGGAAGTGTTCTCCATCATTCGCGAGCTGAACCGCGAGCTGAAGATCACGATGCTGCTCGTCGAGCAGAACGCGCGCATGGCGCTGCACACGGCGAGCTTCGGCTACATCATGGAGTCGGGCAAGATCGTCCTCGACGGAACGCGCGACGAGCTCGTCCACAACGAGGACGTCAAGGAGTTCTACCTGGGTGGCGGCGGAGAAGAGCGCCGCTCGTTCAAGAACCTGAAGTCGTACAAGCGACGCAAGCGCTGGCTGTGAACGCGAGCATGGCTGCGAGCGAATACTTCGACGCCCTCGAGACGCGCCCGGCGGAGGCGCGCGAGGGCGCGCTGATGGCGCGCCTGCCTTCGCTGATCGAACACGCGAAGGCGAACGCGCGCGGCTGGGCGAAGCGGCTCGCCGGAGTCGATCCGCGCGAGATCACCTCGCGCAAGGCGCTCGCGCAACTCGCGGTGCTGCGCAAGGGCGACCTGAAGGCGCTGCAGGAGGCCGACCCGCCCTTCGGCGGCTTCGTCACCGTCGAGCCCGGCCGGCTGTCGAGGCTGTTCCTGTCGCCCGGGCCGATCTTCGACGCCGAGGGCGTCGGCGACGATCCGTGGCGGGCGGCGCGGGCGCTGTACGCGGCGGGCTTTCGCGCCGGACACGTCGTGCAGAACTGCTTCGGCTACCACCTGACGCCGGGCGCCTGGATGGTCGACGGCGCGGCGCGCAGGATCGGCTGCGCCGTGATTCCCGCCGGCGTCGGGCAGGTCGAGCAGCAGCTCGAGCTGCTGCGCGTGCTCGCGCCCGACGCGTACGCGGGGACGCCGTCCTTCCTGCGCATGATCGTCGAGAAGGCGCGGGAGGACTCGGTCGACGTCTCGAAGCTGCGTCGTGCGCTCCTTGCGGCGGAAGCCTTGCCGCCCAGCCTGCGAAGCTGGTTCCGCGAGCAGGGCATCGAGACGGTGCTGCAGTGGTACGGCACGGCCGACGTCGGCATGATCGCCTACGAATCGAGCGCGATGGAGGGGATGATCCTCGACGAGGAGCTGATCCTCGAGATCGTGCGCCCGGGAACCGGCGAGCCGGTGTCGGACGGCGAGGTCGGCGAGATCGTCGTCACGAGCTTCAATCCGGCGTATCCGCTGATCCGCTTCGGGACCGGCGACCTGTCGGCGGTACTGCCGGGCATCTCGCCGTGCGGGCGCACGAACGTGCGCATCCGCGGCTGGCTCGGGCGCGCCGACCAGACGACGAAGGTGCGCGGGATGTTCGTGCACCCCGAGCAGGTCGCCGAGGTCGCGAAACGTTTCCCGCAGGTGCGGCGCGCGCGCCTGGTGGTCGAAGGCGAGCGCGCCGACGACCGGATGACGCTTCGATGCGAAGTCGCCGACGACGCGCGACAGCCGGGCGGCGAAGGCGCGGCGCTGGTCGCCGGGATCGCCGGCGCGCTGCGCGACGTGACGAAGCTGCGCGGAGAGGTCGAGCTCGTCGCCCCGGGTGCCCTGCCGAACGACGGCAAGGTGATCGAGGACGCGCGCAGCTACGAGTGAAGCGGTGACGACCGGCTTCCGCTCGCTGCGCTACGGGATCGACGAGCGCAATCCGCGCATCGCGCGCATCGTGCTGGACCGGCCCGAGCGGCTGAACGCGATCGACGAGCACATGCCGGGCGAGATCCGGCGCGCCGTCGAACGCGCGAACGACGACGACCGCGTGCACGTCATCGTGCTCGGCGGCGCCGGGCGCGCGTTCTGCGCCGGCTACGACCTGCAGGCCTTCGGCGAGGGCATCGTCGACCACCCGTGCCAGCAGGAGCGCACGCCGTGGGATCCGATGCTCGACTACCGGACGATGAAGCGCTTCACCGAAGACTTCATGAGCCTGTGGCGCAGCCACAAGCCGACGATCGCGCAGGTGCACGGACACGCGATTGCCGGCGGCAGCGACATCGCGCTGTGCTGCGACCTGCTCGTGATGGCCGACGACGCGCGCATCGGCTACATGCCGACCCGCGTCTGGGGCTGCCCGACGACCGCGATGTGGGCCTACCGGCTCGGACCGATGCGCGCCAAGCAGCTGCTGTTCACCGGCGACACGATCGACGGCGCCACCGCGCAGGCGTGGGGCCTGGCGACCGAGGCGGTGCCGGGCGCCGAGCTCGAGGAACGCGTGCGCCTGCTGGCCGATCGCATCGCGGGCGTGCCGCGAGGCCAGCTGATGATGCAGAAGCTCGTCGTCAACCAGGTGCTGGAAACGATGGGGCTCGAGCAGACGCAGCGGCTGGCGACGCTGCTCGACGGAGTCACGCGGCACAATCCCGAAGGGATGTGGTTCCGCCGGTACGCGCAACTGCACGGCTACAAGGACGCGGTTGCGTGGCGCGACTCCGGCCGGCCGATCCCCGAAGGCGCCGAGGCGCAGGCGCTGGTCGAGCAGATGCAGCGCGAGCTCGACGCGAAGGCGCGCGGCGGTCGCGAGGACCTTCCCGAATAGCGGACGAGGCGAGGGCGGCAACCGCGTGGCGGCGCCGCAGCGGTCAGGCTTTCGTGGACGCGGCCTCGGCCCGGTCGACGCGATCGTTCATCGGCGATGTCGCCGCGACCCGGCCCGCTTCGTCGTAGATCCCGATCAGCATGCGCAGCAGCGCGGTGCTCTCCGCCATGCGCGCGTCGATGCCGTCGATGTCCGCAGTGCGGTCGGTGAGCAGGTTGCGGCGAATGCGGCCGTATTCGTTCATGAAGGCATTGCCCTTCTCGGTCGCCTCGTAGGTCTGCAGCTTGCCGCTTCCGCTCGCCTTCTTCGTGATCAGCCGGTACTTCATCAGCTTGCGCAGGCTGTACTGGACGTTCGAGATGCCGTCGACGTTCAGCTGGCGGGCGAGCAGCGCCGCGGTCTGGGGGCGATCCTGCATCCGGATCAGGTGGATCAGCACGATCTCCACGAAGCTCAGGTGCCCGAAGCCGCAGCGGCTGGCGATGTGCAGGGAGAAGCGCTCGTAGCTGTTGCGGAACCGCTTTACCGCCCACTCGAACTCGGTGGTGACGGCCTCGTGCGGCGTGCCGCTGCGAAAGCCGTGGTAGTAGTTCAGGTCCACTGTGCCTTTCCGGGTTGTCGGTCGATCGGTCGGAACATCCGCGTGTCCATTCATTTTCGTTCAGCTCGGCGCGGCCTGCCACCGGCAGACGGACGGATTTTGTTTATTTTCGTTTGAATTTCTATTGATCTTTTAATATTTTACCCGGCTTCGATTCGACCGGGTCTTCGCTGCACGCCCCGCTCTGCCGCATGCCTTCGATCCGTTCGTCCGGGTAGCCGAGCGACGCGAGCACCTCGCGCGTGTGCTCGCCCAGGCGTGCCGCCCGTCGGCGGACACCGGGCGGTGTCGCCGCCATCCGGAACGGATGCCCGAGCTGCGCCGGGCCCGCCTCGTCGTCGATGCCCGTCCGACGGACCAATGCCCGATGCGTCACCTGCTCGTCCTTCAGCGCCTGCTCGACGCTGTTCACCGGGCCGACGCAGGTGTCGACCGAGGCGAGATCCGCCAGCCACTGCGCACTCGAGCGGGTCCGCAGGATCGCGGCGATCTGCGCCTGCGCCGCACGGTTGCGCTCGCCCTCGGCCCACATCTCGGCGACCAGGTCTTCCCTGCCGAGGAACACGCAGAAGTTCTTCCAGAAGTGCGGCTCGGTGCAGCCGACCGTCAGGTGACCGTCGCGCGTCGGGTAGACGGCGTAGCAGGGGTGTCCTCCGCTCAGCAGCGCCTGGCCGCCCGTGGGCGGCGGACCGCCGGCGAGAACCGTCATCGCGTGGATGGAGAGCATCGAGACGAGACCGTCGAGCATCGCGACGTCGATGTACTGTCCTTCGCCGGTGCGACGCCGGTGCAGCGTCGCGGCGAGCACGGCCACCGCGGCCGACAGCGCGCCGGCTCCGATGTCCGCGATCTGGATGCCCGGGATCGCGGGCAGCCCGTCGTTGCCGCGCGTCATGTCGAGCACGCCGGCGATGCCCAGGTAGTTCAGGTCGTGTCCGGCGCGGTCGCGATACGGGCCGTCCTGCCCGTAGCCGGAGATCGAGCAGTAGACCAGTTGCGGGTTGCGCGCCCGCACCGACTCGTAGTCGATGCCGAGCCGCGCCGCGACGCCGGGCCGGAAGCCTTCGACGACGACGTCGGCGCCGGCGATCAGGCGCAGGCAGGCCTCGCGCCCGTCCTCGTTCTTCAGGTTCAGGACCACGCTGCGCTTGTTGCGGCCGAGCAGTGCGTGCGCTGCCCCCTTCGCGGCCTCGCCGACCGCCAGCGTGCGCGTGGCGTCGCCGGCCGGGCTCTCGACCTGGATCACGTCGGCGCCGAGGTCGGCCAGCAGCATCGTGCAGTACGGCCCGGGCAGGCGCTGCGTCAGGTCGATGACCTTCAGACCGTCGAGTGCACCCGTGCTCATGCGCCGACGCGGCGCTCGGCCGTCGCCCAGTAGCGTTCCCGCAGCGTGCGCTTGTCGAGCTTGCCCACCGCATTGCGCGGGAAGTCGTCGACGAACTCGATCGACTTGGGCGCCTTGTAGCCCGCGATGCGGCCCTGGCAGAAACCGAGCAACTCGGCTTCGCTCGCCCGCTTCCCGGGCCGCAGCGTGACGACCGCCTTGACGGCTTCGCCCCAGCGCGCATCGGGCACGCCGACGACCGCCACCTCCTTCACCGCGGGGTGCAGCGCCAGCGTGTTCTCGACCTCGATCGGATAGATGTTGTATCCGCCCGAGACGATCATGAACTTCTTGCGGTCGACGAGATACAGGTAGCCGCGGTCGTCGAAGCGGCCCATGTCGCCGGTGTGCAGCCAGCCGTCGCGGACGGCCTGCGCAGTCAGCTGCGGCGCGTTCCAGTATCCGGAGCTGACGAGCGATCCCCGGATCAGCACCTCGCCGACCTCGCCCGGCGCGACCGGCTCGCCGCGCTCGTCGGCGACGACGCACTCCATGTACGGAAGGGGCTTGCCGGCCGACGCGAGGATCCCGTACTCGCCGCTGCGCAGGGCTGCGCGGTGGTCCTCGGGGAACAGCATCGTTGCCATTCCGGTGGCTTCGGTCGCGCCGTACATCTGCAGCATCTCGACGCCGGGAAAGACCTCCATCGTCAGGCGGATGTTCGCGGGCGTGCAAGGCGCAGCCCCGTAGGCGATCTGGCGCAGCGAACGCAGGTCGCGGCGTCGCGCGTCGGGGTGGTGGATCAGCGACACCAGCATCGTCGGCACGACGAGCGTCCGGGTGACGCGTTCGCGCTCGATCAGCGCGCACGCCTCTTCCGGATCCCATCTGCGCATGATCACGCAGCTCGCTCCGTGGTAGCTCGGCCGCATGATGATCAGCAGCGGAATGCCGCCGGCGGGCATCGTGTGCAGCCAGACGTCGTCGCGGCCGCTGCCTTCGTTCAGCGCGATGTGGCACAGCGAGTCCATCACCTGGCGATAGGACGTCATCACGCCCTTGGGCCGCCCGGTGGAGCCCGACGAATAGAAGATGTAGCCGAGGTCGTCGTCGCCGATGGCGACGTCCGGCTCGACGGCGGGGTGGTCGGCGAGCACCGCTTCGTAGTCGGCGCCAAACGGATGCGCGCCGTCGAATCCGACCAGCACCGGCGGGGCTGCCAGGCGCGGTGCGATCGCGGCGACCGATTCGGCGAGCGCGGCCTGGACGAACACGACGCGGGCGCCGCAGTCGTCGAGGATGTGCTCGATCTCGGGCGGCGCGTAGCGATGGTTGATGCCGACCCGCACCGCGCCGATCTTCGCGCAGGCGACGACGACTTCGACCAGTTCGATGCAATCGCAGCTGATCGATGCGACACGATCGCCGCGCGTCACGCCGGCGGCCCGCAGGAACTGCGCGAGGCGGCAGGCGCGGTCGTTCAGCCGCGCCCAGTCGATGCGCCGGTCGCCGTCGACGTAGGCGGTCCTGGCGGGATAGTTGCGCGCGTTGTGCCGCGACAGATGGCCGAACGTGAGCAAGTTGCAGTCTCCGGAAATCGGAAAGGCGAACCGGGTCAGCGCATCATCGACGGCAGCAGCAGCGAGATCGAGGGCACCAGGATCAGCACCGCCAGCCGGACGACATCCATCGCCAGGAAGGGGATCACGCCGCGGAAGATCACGCCGGTGGGGACCTCGGGCAGGAGGCTGCGCATCACGAACACGTTCATGCCTACCGGCGGCGAGATCAGGCTGATCTCGGTCACCACGACGACGATGATCCCGAACCAGATCAGGTCCATGCCGAGCGCCGAGACCAGCGGATAGAAGATCGGCACGGTCAGCAGGATCATCGAGAAGCTCTCGAGCGCGGCGCCGAGCACGAGGTAGACCAGCGCGATCGCGAAGATCACCGTCAGCGGCGCCACGTCCAGGCCCATCACCCACGCGGTGAGCGCTTCCGGCAGGCCGGACAGGTTGATGTAGTTCCCGAAGATCAGCGCGCCGATCACGACGATGAAGATCATCGACGTCGTCTTTCCCGATTCGATCAGGACCTCGAGCAGTACGCGTGCGTTCAGCGCGCGCCGCCACAGTGCGAAGACGAACGCGCCGAAGGCGCCGATCCCGGCGGCCTCGGTGGCGGTGAAGACGCCCAGGTACAGGCCGCCGATCACCACGGCGAACAGGCCGAGGATCGGAAGGACGCCGCGCAGCGCGCGGAACCGCTCCGCGTACGACAGCCGTTCGCCGCGCGGGCCGAGCCCGGGGTCGATCGTGCAGACCAGCCAGACGGCGAGGAGGTACCCGAGCGCGCCGAGCAGTCCCGGCAGCACGCCCGCCATGAACAGCTTGCCGATGTCCGTCTGCGTCATCAGTCCGTAGATCACCAGCACCACGCTGGGCGGAATCAGGATGCCGAGCGTCCCGCCCGCTGCGATCGATCCGGCTGCCAGCGACGGCGCGTATCCGCGGCTGAGCATCGGTTTCATCGCGACCTTGGTCATCGTCGCGGCGGTCGCCACCGACGACCCGCATACCGAGCTGAATCCGGCGCAGGCGACGACCGTCGCCTGCGCAAGTCCGCCGCGCCGGTGCCCCAGCCAGGCGTTGGCCGCCGCATAGAGTTCGTCGGACATGCCCGAGCGCGTCACGAAGCTGCCCATCAGGATGAACAGCGGAATCACCGACAGTTCGTAGCTCAGCCCGGTCTCGTAGGTGATCTGGCCGACCATGCGCAGCGCCGCCGGAAGCCCGAGGTACAGCGCCGAGCCGAACAGGCCGACGATCCCCATCGCGATCGCGATCGGCATGCCGGTCATGATCAGGACGAGCAGGAGCGCGAAGCCGACGTGCCAGGTGTCCATCCGCCTACGCTCCGGGGGCTGCGCTGCGCGCGCGACGCATCGATGCGGCGAGGTGCAGTGCGGTGAACAGAGCGGCAAGGCCGGTCAGCACGAACATCAGGTAGGCAACCGGATACATCGGCAGCCCGAGATACATGCTCAGGTCGCCGGCGGCCAGCGTCGCACCGGCCTTCACCCACAGCTGCCACGCCAGCACCGCCAGTGCGACGGTGCTCACCAGGTGATTGAAGACGTCGAGCATCCGTCGCGAGCGTTGCGACAGGCTGCCGTGCAGGATGTCGACCCGGATGTTCGCGTCGTCGGCGCAGACCAGCGGCAGCCCCGAGAAGATCAGGGCCGCCATCAGGATCTGCGTGAGCTCGAAGGCGCCGGGCAGCGGCAGGCTGAAGAGGTAACGGCCCATCACGTCGACGAAGGTGACGAGCATCAGCACGAACAGGATCGCCGCCATGATGAGGCCCAGCAGGCGAAGCAGCCCGCCGGAGCCGGAAGGCCGTTGGAGCGTCATGCGCGCTGCGCCCCGGCCTACTTCCCGAGTGCGTCGATCTCGGCGCGCAGCGCATCGAGCGCCGCCTTGCCATCGACACTGCCGCCGCGCACCTTGTCGATCCAGGCGGCCTCGAGCGGAGCGAGGCGCTCCTTGATCGCCTCGAACAGCGCGGGGTCGATCGGGTCGATGTTCATTCCTGCTGCGCGCATCTGGTCGAGCGCGCCTGCGTCGGCGGCATCCCAGGCCCGGCCCGCGAGGCGCGCGAATGCCTCGCCGGACACGTTCATGATCGCTTCCTGGTCGCGTGCGGGCAGCCGGTTCCACGCCGCTTCGTTCATCACCAGGAAGAAGCTCGCGTTGTAGAACCCGGTGGGCGCCAGCGTCGCGTACTTCAGCACCTTCTCCAGCTTGAAGAACGGCACCGAGTCCTTGCTGAACATGATGCCGTCGGCGACGCCGCTCGAGAGCAGCTCGTACGACTTCGACGACGGCGCCTGCAGCGGCACCATCTTCAGCGCCTTGGCCAGCTCGTTCGTCGACACGTTGGGGATCCGCACCTTCAGCCCCTCGAAGTCGCCGATCGTGCGGATCGGCCGCCGGCTGTTGAAGATCTGCCCCGGACCCTGGGTGAACACGCTGAGCACCTTCGTTCCGGCGTGTTCCTGCGCCTTGGCCAGATGCTTCTCGAAGACGCGCCAGTAGGCGACCGACAACGGCTCGGCCTTCTCGCTGAGGAACGGCAGCTCGACGACCTCGGCGAGCGCGAAGCGTCCCGGGCTGTAGCCGTGCACGCCGTAGGTGATGTCGGAGATCCCGTCCTTCGCGAGGTCGAAGTGCGACTGCGGGCTTCCGAGTGCGGTCGTGAGCACCTGGACCTTGACGCGTCCCTCGGTGACCTCGTCGACCTGCTTCGCCCACGGGACGATCATGTCCTTGACGATCGGGTGGCTCGGCGGCAGCCAGTTCGAGACGCGCAGCACCGTGGTCTGCGCCGCCAGCGGCGCGGCCAGGCACAGCGCGGTCAACGCGGCCGCGAATCGCAAGTTTCGTAGCGTGCTTCCTGCGGGTCTCATCGGAGGTCTCCTCTCGCTTCGTCCGGCGCGCGGCCGGCGTGATTCCTGTGCGCCCGTCGTTCGCGGCGGGTCGTCGTCTCGATGCTGCAATGGACACGGGCAGTGTAGGTTCCGCAATCGAGCATCGTCAACATATTTTCGATTGAAAATCGATTGACATGCAATCGACGAGCGGTGAAGATGCCTGCGTCGCAGCAGGCGCGACGGCCTCGCATCGGGGCCTGCCGCGCCCGGGCCTGCGGACGGGTATTCAGACCAGGAGGAGAGCCGATGAGCGGCCAGGCGGCGTCATCGAGAGCAGGGTCCGCGCGCGACCACGAAGAGCAGATCTTCGAGACCGGCGCCGGGTTGGAGATTCGCGACCTCTACCGGCCGGACGACGTCCCCGGCTTCGATGCCGCCCGCGATCTCGGCGAGCCCGGGGCCTATCCGTTCACGCGCGGCCCCTATCCCGGGATGTATCGCGAGCGGATCTGGACCCGCCGCTTCCAGGTCGGCTTCGGGTCGCCGCGCGAGACGAACGAACGGATCAAGTACCTGCACGCCCATGGCGCGAACGGCTTCGTGATCACGATCGACCTGCCGACCTCGTACGGCTTCGATTCGGACGATCCGGTGAGCGAGGGCGAGGTCGGTGTCACCGGCGTGCCGATCAGCACGCTCGAGGACATGGAGACGCTGTACGACGGCTTCGGGCCCGATTCGGTGTCCTACGCATTGTCGATCCGCCCGCCGGTCTCGTCGGTCACGCTGGCGATGCTCGCATCGGTCGCGCAGCGCCGCGGCGTGCCCTTCGAGAAGGTGATCGGCACGCAGCAGAACGACCCGTTCTACCAGATGAGCGGCGGCCCGCTGCAGACGATCACCCAGTTCTTCCCGCTCGAGGGAACCCTGCGGCTGTGCATCGACAACATCGAGTTCATCTCGAAGAACATGCCCCGCCTGAACTGGATGGTCACCAACGGCTACAACCTGCGCGAAACCGGCGTCAACGCGATCCAGGACGGCGCCTTCACGCTGGGCCATGCCTTCGACATCTTCCGCCGCGCGCGCGAGCGCGGACTCGACATCGACCTGTTTCCGCGGCGCGCCTCGTTCTTCCTGTCGTGCTCGATCGACTTCTTCGAGGAGATCGCGAAGTTCCGCGCGATGCGAAGGCTCTACGCGAAGACGATGCGCGAGGAATTCGGCGCCGCCAATCCGGAATGCTGGCGACTGCGCTTCTCGGTGCAGTCGGCCGGCAACACGCTGACGCGCCAGCAGCCCGAGGTGAACATCATCCGCGCCACCGTCGAGGCGATGGCGGCGGTCTTCGGCGGGGCGCAGTCGATCCATCTGTGCTCGTACGACGAGGCGCACGGCCTGCCGACCGAGGAATCGTCGCGCATCGCGCTGCGCACGCAGCAGGTCATCGCATACGAGAGCGGCATCACGAAGACGATCGATCCGCTCGGCGGCTCGTACTACGTCGAGACGCTCACCAACAAGATGGAGCAGGCGATCCGCGACAAGCTCGAGGAGATCGACGGGCACGGCGGCATGATCGAGTGCATCCGCGCGGGTTGGCTGGAGAGCCAGATCAACGACGAGCGCATCCGCAACCAGGAAGAGCTCGACACGCAGCGTCGGACGCTGGTCGGCGTCAATCGTTTCCAGATCCCGCCGGAGCAGGAGATCCCGCTGAAGATCCACCGGATCCAGGCCGAGCAGTGGGGCGCGCGCCGCGGCGAGTACCTGCGCGAGTATCGTGCATCGCGCGATCCGGGCAAGTGGGCGGACGCGATGGCGCGGCTCGAATCAGGCTGGAAGAAGGGCGAGAACATGGTTCCCCTGCTGATGGACGCGGTGCAGAACAAGGTGACGATGGGGGAATGCCATGAGGCGATGCGCAACGCCCAGGGCTGGTCTTTTCGCTGAGGAGCTTCGATCGTGACCGCACACAAACGCATCCTGCTCGCGAAGATGGGACTCGACTGCCACGATACCGGGATCATCACGGTGGCCAGCGCGCTGCGCGATGCGGGCTACGAAGTGATCTACTTGGGACTGCACAACCAGGCCGATCAGGTGGTCAAGGTGGCGATCGAGGAAGACGTCGACGCGATCGGGATCAGCTTCCTGTCCGGCCAGCACATGACGCAGATGCGCCGGCTGCTGGAACGGCTCCGTGAGCGCGGCCTGTCGATCCCGGTGTTCTGCGGCGGCGTGATCCCGGACGACGATGCGCAGGCGTTGCGGCAGATGGGGGCTGCCGAAGTCGTCCTGCCCGGTACGCTGTCGCCCGAGGTGGTGCGCCTGGTCGACGGGACCATCAACCGCATGGCCGCCTGAAGCGCGCAAGGCCCGATGACGCTCGACCGGATCGTGCGCCGCAACGCGCTGCGCTTCCCTGCGAAGACCGCGTTGCGCACGGACACGGGCAGCATCAGCTGGCTGGAGCTCGATCGGCGCGTCGACCGGGTCGCCCATGCGCTGCGCGCGCGCGGCCTCGTCGCCGGCGACCGGGTCGCCCTGCTGCTCGGCAACTGCGCGGAGATGGTCGAGCTGTATTTCGGCATCGCGCGGGCCGGACTGATCGCGGTGCCGCTGAACGGCCGGCTCACGAACGGCGAGATGTCGCAGCTGCTCGAACGCGCCGAGCCGGCGCTGCTCGTCGCCGGCGCGCCCTACGTCGAGCCCTTCGGGCAGACGCTCGCCGGCGCCGCCTGCCCCAAACGCCGATGGATCGTCGGCGCCGACCTGGCCGGTGCCGAGCGCTACCAGCGCGTCGTGGAAGAGGCCGATGCCGCAGCGATGGAGTCGTCGGGCAAGGACGACGAGCCGTTCGCGATCTTCTTCACCAGCGGCACCACCGGCCTGCCCAAGGGGGCGATGGTCTCGCACCGCAACCTGGTGGCGAACGCATACAACCAGTTCGTCGCCGACGGCAGCCGGCCGGAGGACGTGAATCTCGTCGCCACGCCGCTCTACCACATGGGCGCGGTGTTCATGTCGGTCACCTACATGATGCTCGGCTGCACGCAGGTGCTGCTCGAGAAGTTCGATCCGCAGGCCTGGCTGGAGGCGGTGGCGAGGCACGAGGCGAGCGTCTCGCTACTCGTTCCCACGATGATCAACGCCGTGGTGAACCATCCCGCGCTCGGGCGGACCGATCTCGGCAGCCTGCGCTGCCTGTTCTACGGCGGCGGTCCGATGCCGCCGAAGGTGCTGCGCCGCGCGATGCAATCGCTGCCCTGCGGGTTCACGCAGGGATACGGCCTGACCGAAACGCTCGAAGCCACCTTCCTGGTCGCTTCGGATCACGTTCTCGACGGCGACGAACGGCAACAGCGGCGCCTGGCTTCCGCGGGCCGCGAAGCGGTCGGCGCGGAGGTGCGGATCGTCACCTCCGAGGGCCGGGATGCGGCGCCGTTCGAGGTCGGCGAGGTGCTGGTGCGCAGCGAGTCGGTCGTCTCGGGGTACTGGCGGATGCCCGAGGAAACACGGAAGGTCCTGCGCGACGGATGGTTCCACACCGGCGACCTGGGCTATCTCGACGACGAGCGCTACCTGTTCGTCGTCGACCGGATCAAGGACATGGTCGTCACCGGCGGCGTCAACGTCTACACGAAGGAAGTCGAGGCGGTCCTGTTCGAGCATCCGGCGGTGCTGGAGGCGGCGGTCGTCGGCTTGCCCGACGACGAGTGGGGCGAGGTCGTCGCAGCGGCCGTCGTGCTTCGTCCCGGGCACACCGCCGCACCCGAGACGCTGATCGAGCATTGCCGCAACGCGCTCGCCGGATTCAAGAAGCCGCGCGTGGTCCATTTCCTCGACGATCTGCCGCGCAACACGAGCGGGAAGATCCTCAAGCGCGAACTGCGCCGGTGCCTCGCCGAGCAGACGGCCGGGCGCTCGGCGCCCGACGCTTCCTCCTGACGCTTCTCCTGTCCCCGCCCCGATGAACAGTCCATACCAGCCGCCGCTCGCCGACCAGCGTTTCGTGCTGAACGAGGTGCTCGGATACCAGCGCTTGTTCTCGCTGCCGGCATACCGGCACGCCGACGCCGACGTCGCCGATGCGGTGCTGTCGGAGGCGGGTCGCTTCGCCGCCGAAGTGCTCGCACCGCTCGGGCCGAGCGGCGACGCCCACGGCACGCGCTTCGCGCACGGGCGCGTGACGATGCCGCCCGGCTTTCGCGAAGCTTACGCGCAGTACGTCGAGGGCGGATGGCCCGGCCTGGACATGCCGCGCGAGTTCGGCGGCCAGGATCTTCCGCTCGTCCTGCAGGCGGCCTTCGCCGAGATGGTCAACGGCGCCTGCGTCGCCTTCGGCATGCTGCCGCTGATGGAACGCGCGGCCACGCGCCTGCTGATCGCGCATGCACGGCCCGAACTGGTACAGCGCCTGGCGCCGTCGATGGCGGCGGGAACCTGCGGTGCGACGATCTGCATCTCCGAGCCGCAGGCGGGCTCGGACGTCGGGCGCATCGCGACCCGCGCGCGACCCGGGACGGACGGCGTCTACCGCGTGAGCGGAACGAAGATGTTCATCACCTACGGCGATCACGACCTGACCGGTCGGATCGTCCACATGGTGCTGGCGCGGCTGCCGGGCGCGGCGCACGGAACGCGCGGGCTGAGCCTGTTCGCCGTGCCGAGCCGCCGGCTCGACGGCGATGCAGCGGCGCCGGACAACGGCGTCCAGATCGTCCACGTCGAACGCAAGATGGGCTTGAAGGCCTCGCCCACCTGCGTCGTCGAATTCGCCGACGCCGAAGGCTATCTGGTGGGCGAGGAACACGCGGGGCTCAAGGCGATGTTCACGATGGTGAACGCGATGCGCCTGGAGGTCGCCGTCCAGGGCGTGGCGATCGCCGGCGCGGCCACCGCGAGGGCGCTGCAATACGCGACCGAGCGCACGCAGGGGGGAGCGCCCGATGCGCCGCCGCCGGCGATCATCGCGCACGCCGACGTTCGTCGGATGCTCCACGAGATGCGCGCCCGCACCGAGGGCTTGCGGGCGCTGGTGCTGGAGGCGGCGTTCCAGCTCGACCTCGCCCGCAGCGGTGCAGCCGCCGAACGGGCCGACGCGCTGGCGCTCGCCGAGTGGTTGCTGCCGGTCTGCAAGGCGTGCTGCTCGGAGGCCGGCTTCGAGGTCGCGAATCTCGCGGTGCAGGTGTTCGGCGGCCACGGCTACATCTCCGACACGGGTGTCGAGCAGTACGTCCGCGACAGCCGGATCATGTCGATCTACGAAGGCGCGAACGGCATCCAGGCGCTCGACCTGGTGATGCGCAGGCTCGCGCCCGAGGGCCGCAGCTATCGCCTGTTCACCGAGCGGATCCGCGCCGATCTTCGCCGGCTGTCCGGGCGGCCCGGTACCGAGTCGATCGCCGCTGCGCTCGAAGACGGACTCGGTCGTCTCGATGCCTGCACCGAGGCGTTGCTGGCATCGATCCCGGCGGCGCAGCGCGATGCGCAAGCCGGTGCGAGCGCCTACCTGAAGATGGTCGGTCTCGTCGGTGCGGCGTGGATGTGGCTGCGCATGGCGGCCGCCGCCGAAGGCTCGCCGCTCGAACGCACGAAGCGCGCGCTGGCCGGATTCCACGCGGCCTACCTGATGCCCGAGATCGCGGCCCTCGAGCGGCGTGCGTTGCTCGGAGCGTCCGTGCTCGACGAGCTCGATGCGCGCGAACTGGCCGGCACCGGCTGACGCGGCGTGCCGATGCCTGGCGATCCATCGGAAAAAGGCCGGTCGATGACTTCGTGCGAATATCGGGGCACGGCCGACGATTGCGGTGCTGACCCGAGGCGATCGTCCGGGCCGGGCGAAGGCCCGGGAAGGAGGCTCGCATGTTCAGTCCGGATCTGCTCCGCGGAAAGCGCATCCTGGTCACCGGCGGCGGCACCGGGCTTGGTCGCGCGATGGGCGAGCGCTATCTGTCGCTCGGCGCCGATCTCGTGATCTGCGGGCGGCGCAAGGCCGTGCTCGACGCGGCGGCCGACGAGATGACGAAGGCGCACGGCGGGCGCGTCGAGACCTTCGGCGTCGACATCCGCGATGCGCAGGCGGTCGATGCGATGGTCGAGTCGATCTTCGCCGGCGGCCCGCTCACCGGGCTCGTCAACAACGCCGCGGGCAACTTCATCAGCCCGACCGAGATGCTCTCGCCGCGCGCCTTCGACGCGATCGCGAACATCGTCCTGCACGGAACCTTCTACGTGACGAACGCGGTCGGCCGGCGCTGGATCGAGCAGGCGCGCGCCGCCGGCGGCTGGGCGAGCCCGCAGCCGATGAAGTCGGTGATCTCGATCATCGTCACCTGGGTCGAGAACGGCGGCCCGTTCACCGTGCCGTCGGCGATGAGCAAGGCGGGCGTCGCGGTGATGACGAAGTCGCTCGCAGTGGAGTGGGCGACATACGGCATCCGGCTCAATGCGATCGGGCCGGGCGAGATCCCCACCGAAGGAATGAACAAGCGGCTGAACCCGGGCGAGCAGCCGGGCGCGCGCTCGGCCGCGACGAATCCGCAGCATCGGGTCGGCGAGATGCGCGAACTGCAGAACCTCGCCACCTTCCTGATGGCCGAGGGATGCGACTGGCTGAGCGGCCAGACGCTGTTCATGGACGGCGGGCATGCGCTCGCCACCGGCGGGAACTTCTACGGGCTGCGCGACTGGAGCGACGAGCAGTGGCGCGAGGCGCGCGCACGCATCGAATCGCAGAACGCGAAGGATCGGGCGCAGCGCGGATAGAGACGGCGCGACGCGGCCGCGCTCCGGGTGCAGGGTTTCAGACGGCCGGCTCGGCGAGCGTCTCTCCGTAGCGCACGACCCGATTGCGACCTTCGGTCTTCGCCCGGTACACGCAGTGGTCGGCGTGCACGAGCACGCGCTCGAGCGTGTCGGCGTCGTCGATCGGCACCGCGCCGACGCTCGCCGTGAGCGTCAGCGTCGTCGGGCCGACGCGCAGCGGCGCCTTCTCGAGCGCCTCGCGCAGCGCGTCGATCGTGCGCCGCGCCTCGTCCTCGTCGCGGCTCGAGATCAGTGCGCAGAACTCCTCGCCGCCGTAGCGCGACAGCAGGCCGTGGCCGCGGATCGATTGGCGCAGCACGCGCGCGGCGTGGCGCAGCGCACGATCTCCGACGCTGTGCCCGAAGCGATCGTTCACCGACTTGAAGTGGTCGAGGTCGATCATCAGCAGGTGATGCACGCACCTGCCGCCCGCAGGCTGTCGCAGGCGCTTGCGGGCGAGCGCGAAGAAGTGGCCGCGCGTATACAGGCCGGTGAGCTCGTCGGTGGCCGCGCGCATGCGCAGTTCGCCGGTGACCCTCGCGTGCAGGACCGTCTGCAGCACGAGCGCGAGCAGGATCGGCATCAGCGCGAACAGCAGGATGAAGGCGACCTGCGCGCTGCCCGGCGCCGTCGCGCCGCCGGCCGGCGAGCCGCCGAGCAGCGCGAGGATGCCGCGCAGCAGGTGCGCAGCCGCGTAGAGCGTGAAGACGGCACCCAGCACGGGCACGTATCGCTGCCGGTGCCATGCCGGCGTGCGGGAGAGCAGGACGACGACGGCGAAGCCGTAGGCGGCGTGCACGCCGGAGAAGGCGAGCACGCGCGAGAGCTGGTCGTCGACGTCCTCGCCGAGCGCGATCCACAGCGCGGTGAGCGCGAGCAGTTGCAGCACGAGCAGCCGGTCGCGCGGGTGCCGGTCGAAGGTGCGCAGCGTCGCGTCCACGCACAGCGCGATGCTGGCGCAGGCGAGCAGGTTCGGCGCCAGGTGGACGAAGGAGGTGAGGAATACGTCGCGAATCGCATAGAGCAGCAGCGCCACGCTCATCAGGGCCATCGCCGCCGCGTGCCGGTTCAGCACGCCGGCGGCGTGCGGATGCATCGGCCGCAGCGCCAGGAAGGTGGCGCTGCCCAGGGCCGTGGTGCAGGCGGCGACCAGGAAGATCGTCCGGAGATCGAATTGCAGGGACATCCGGACGAGTATCGCCGCACGCCGGGGCGGGGCGACGGCCCGATTCCGACGGGCGGGCCTGCCGGTCGGAGGAGCGCCCGCGCGGTGTTAGCATCGACGCCACTCCTGCCCCTGCGTTGCCCATGCAAACGACCGTATACGCCTTCGAAGGCGTCGTCCCGGTGATCGATCCGCTGGCCTGGGTCCATCCGAGCGCCGTCCTGATCGGCGACGTCATCGTCGGCCCCGGCTGCTACGTCGGACCCGGTGCCGTGCTGCGCGGCGACTTCGGACGCATCGTGATGCAGCCGAACGCGAACCTGCAGGACAACTGCGTCGTGCATTCGGCGCCCGACTTCGACTGCGTGATGGAGGAGGAGTGCCACATCGGGCACGGCGCCGTCATCCATTGCGCGCGCATCGGCCGCGATGCGCTGGTCGGCATACAGGCGGTGATCATGGACACCGCGGTCATCGGCGAGCAGTCGGTCGTCGCGGCGAAATCCTTCGTCAAGGTGGCCGACGTCGTTCCGCCGCGCGTGCTGGTCGCCGGCGTTCCGGCACGCGTGCGGCGCACGTTGAACGACGACGACGTCGAGTGGAAGCGGCGCGGAACGGCGCTGTACATCGAGCTGGCGCGTCGTTCGATCGACGGCGGGGTCACGGCCACCAGGCCGCTCGAGCACGTCGAGGAAGGGCGCGGCCGGACCCGCTGGGATTTCGTGAGCGTGCGCGAGCGCGGCTGATGCGAGCGCTTCCGCCCGCACGGGGAATCACGACGTCCGACGTATCGCGCTCCCGCCGCCGCGTGCTGTGCGGCGGTGCCGCGATGCTCGCGGGAGCGATCGGCGAGCGAGCATTCGCCGCGAGCGGCGCCCCGGAGCACTTCGCTGCCCGGGCCGCGCGTGCGCGCGTCCGCCCGGGTGAAGCGGGTTGGCCGTCGCCGGAGCGCTGGCAGGAGCTGGCGAAGCGCGTCGGCAGCGCGTTCGTCGAGGTCCGCTCGCCGCTTGCCGCCTGCGTCGCGTCCCCGGACGAGGCACAGTGCGACGAGCTGTTCGATGCGATGACGAACCCGTACTTCCTCGGCGACGAGGCGGGCCTGACGCAGTCGCTCGGATGGGTCGACGCGTGGGTCTCGCGACCCAGCGTCTACGCGGTCGCGGCGCGCTCGGCGCAGGACGTCGCCGCGGCGGTCGACTTCGCGCGCGAGCATCGGCTGCGCCTGGTCGTCAAGGGCGGCGGCCACAGCTACCACGGGACGTCGAACGCGCCCGATTCGCTGCTCGTCTGGACGCGCCAGATGAACGACACCGCGATGCACGACGCCTTCGTGCCCTCGGGCTGCGTGGGACGCGTCGCACCGGTCCGGGCGGTGTCGGTCGGTGCCGGCGCACTGTGGGCGCACGTCTACGACGCGGTGACCACGCGCGCGGGCGGCTACGTGCAGGGCGGCGGTTGCCTGACGGTGGGCGTGGCGGGGCTGGTGCAGAGCGGCGGTTTCGGCAGCTTCTCGAAGGCCTGGGGCACGGCGGCGTCGAGCCTGCTCGAGGCGGAGGTCGTCACCGCCGACGGCGCGGTGCGCATCGCGAACGCCTGCACGAACGCGGATCTCTTCTGGGCATTGAAGGGCGGCGGCGGCGGCTCCTTCGGCGTCGTCACGCGACTGACGCTGCGGGTGCACTCGCTGCCGGAGTCCTTCGGCTCGGCGAGCTTCGTCGTGCGCGCGAAGCGTCCCGAGAGCTTTCGCCGGCTCGTCGCGCTCGTCGTCGACTTCTGCGCGTCCAGCCTGCTCAACGCGCATTGGGGCGAGCAGATTCGCGTGCGCCCCGACGATTCCGTGCAGGTCGCGATGGTCTTCCAGGGCCTGGACCGCACGCAGGCGCAGGCGGTCTGGCAGCCCTTCCTCGATGCGGTCGAAGCGTCGCCGGACGACTGGTCGATCGACTTCTCGCCGCTGAAGTTCGTCTCGACCGCCGCACGCACCTTCTGGGAGCCTTCGCTCTTCAAGCGCGTCCTCGGTTTCCAGCGCGCCGACAATCGAGCCGGCGCCCCGCGCGGCAACGTCTACTGGACTGCCGACGGCAACCAGGCCGGGCAGTTCCATCACGCCTACGGGTCGGCGTGGTTGCCGGCGTCGATGCTCGGACCCGGCCGGCGCGCGACGCTCGTCGACGCGCTGGTCGCCGCGAGCCGGCGCGTCGGCGTTTCGCTGCACCTGAACAAGGGGCTCGCCGGCGCTGCTCCGGAGGTCGTCGCCGCGGCGCGCGACACGGCGACGAACCCGGCGATGCTCGACGCGTTCGCGCTGGCGATCAGCGGCGCTTCGCAGCCGCCGGCGTATCCCGGCGTGCCGGGGCGGGAGCCCGAGGTCGAGCGGGCGCGCGAACGCCGGCAGGCGATCGCGCATGCGATGGACGACCTGCGCCGCGCGGGCGCGATCGGATCGTACGTCGCGGAGAGCGACTATTTCGAGCGCGACTGGCAGCAGGCGTACTGGGGTGCGCACTATCCGCGGCTGGCGGCGGTGAAGGAGAAGTACGACCCCGAGGAGCTGTTCGTGGTGCACCACGGGGTGGGCAGCGAGCGCTGGAGCGAGGACGGGTTCACGCCGATCGCGTGATCGGCGAAGGCGCCGATCACGCGTCGACCAGCTCGCTGCCTTCCCTGCGCAGCAAGCCCTGCGCGACGAGCGAATCCGTCGCCCAGCGCAGCGCCTGCTCGTACTCCATCCCGACCTTCGCCGCCGCGTGGCGCATCACCACCGCGTCCCGCACGCGCTCGTGCAGCGCACGCTCGTCGATCCGCTCGACGTCCAGCAGCAGGAACTTCACCAGCACCTTCAGCGCGTGACGTGCGTGACGCGCCGGATCGCTGCGCATCGCGGCGAGCTTCTCGCGCGCGCGCACGAGCGCCGTGCCGACGTCGCCGAACATGCGGCCGTGGCCCGGTAGTACGCGCTCGACCCGCAGCCGCGCGATCAGGTCGAGCACCGCCTGCTGTTCGTCGAAGCCCGATTCGCCGGCGAGCTCCGGGAACACGATGCCGAAGCCGTTCTCCCACAGCGCGTCGGCCGAGATGAGCAGCCGCTCGCGCTCGCAGTGGAAGATCAGGCTCCGGGGGTCGTGGCCGGGGGCGGCGTGCACGTCCCAGTCGAGCTCGCCCAGGCGCAGGCTGTCGCCGGGTCGCAGCGTGGCGTCGTATCCGAAGCGGGGGCAGTGCTGGCCGGTGGCGGCGAAGCTCAGGCTCGACTCGTCCCAGGCGGCGACTTCGCGCGCGCTCGCCTGCGGAATCGTGATCGTGCATCCGAAGGCGTCGACCAGCGCGCGGTTGCCGCCGCAGTGGTCCGAATGCAGGTGCGTGTTCACGATGCGCGAGAGCCGCGCGCCGCTTGCGTCGAGCGTGCGGCGGATCAGTTCGACGGTGAGCGCCGCGTGCTTCGCGTATCCCGTGTCGACGACCGTCGCCTCGTCGCCTTCGATGCCGACGACCTGGTTCGACGACAGCCAGTCGCGTTCGAGGAAGCGCAGCGAGGCGGGCAGCGGCTTCACGGGCGGCGGCGCTCCGGCTGCGCGCCCGGCGCGGCGCCCGGGCGCGCCGTCCGATGCCCGCGTCGCGCGTCGATCGCGCGCAGCACGGCCTGTCGTGCGTCGTCGTCCATCGAGCCCCACTGCGCGATCTCGTCGAGCGTGCGCAGGCAGCCCTCGCACAATCCGCTGGACGGCTCGATGCGGCACACCGAGATGCACGGCGACGGCGTCACGCCGCTTCCTCGGCCTGCGCGCGCCTGCGCGCCGCGATCGCGTTGCCGGCGCGCGATGCGCTCGCGCGGCCGAGCTTGTTCGAGATCCACTGCCCGGTCTCGACGAGCGCGTCGAGGTCGAGGCCGGTGTCGATGCCGAGGCCGTGCAGCAGATAGACGACGTCCTCGGTGGCGACGTTGCCGGTCGCGCCTTTCGCGTACGGGCAGCCGCCGAGGCCGGCGATCGACGAGTCGAAGCGGTAGATGCCCGACTGCAGGCTCGCGAGCACGTTGGCGACGGCCTGCCCGTAGGTGTCGTGGAAGTGCGCCGAGAGCCGGTCGATCGGGATCTCGCGCGTCACCGCGTCGAAGACCCGCTGCACGTGCGCGGCGGTTCCGACGCCGATCGTGTCGGCGATGCCGATCTCGTCGCAGCCGAGGTCCTGCAGCCGCCGGGCGACGTCGACGACGTCCTCGATCGGCACCTCGCCCTGGTACGGGCAGCCGAAGGCGACCGAGACCGCCGCGCGCAGCCGGATGCCGTTCTCGCGCGCGGCCGCCGCGACCGGCGCGAAGCGCTCGATGCTTTCGGCGATCGAGCAGTTGATGTTGCGCATCGAGAACGCCTCGCTGGCGGCGCCGAAGATCACGACCTCGTCGGCGCCGGCGGCGAGCGCCGCGTCGAAGCCCTTGCGGTTCGGCGTGAGCACCGAGACGCGCACGCCGGGGCGGCGCCCGATCGCCGACATGACGTCGGCCGCGTCCGCCATCTGCGGGACCCATTTCGGCGAGACGAAGGAGGTCGCCTCGAGCTGTCGTACGCCGGCGGCGACGAGGCGCTCGCACAGCTCGATTTTCGTCGCGGTGGGCACCGGCTGCGATTCGTTCTGCAGCCCGTCGCGCGGGCCGACCTCGGTGACGTAGGCGCGTTGCGGAAGCTTCATGATGGACCTCGCGGTTCGAGTGCGCGGCAGCGCGGTCAGTAGCCGCGACTGCGATCGACGAGCCCGGTGACGGACTCGCCGCGCTCGAGCGCGGCGATCTTGTCGGCGATCTGCCGGGCCGATTCGTCGATCTGCGTGATGCCCGAGACATGGGGCGTCAGGCGGATCCCCCGATGTTGCCAGAACGGGTGTCCGGGGGGCAGCGGCTCGGTGGCCACGACGTCCAGCGTCGCACCGGCGAGCCGACCCGCGTCGAGGGCGGCGAGCAGCGCGGCTTCGTCGACCAGCGCGCCGCGGGCGACGTTGACGAGCCAGGCGCCCGGCATCAGCCACGACAGCTTCTGCGCATCGAACAGCCGCTCGGTGTCGGGCGTGCGCGGCGCGACGACGACGAGCAGGCGCGTGCCCTCGAGGAAGCGGCGCAGGCCGTGGCCCTCGTCGAAGCACTCGACGCCGTCGATGCGCTTCGGCGAGCGCGCATAGCCGCGTACCGGGAAGCCTGCCTGCGACAGGACGCGCGCGATCTGCGCGCCGATGGCGCCGAGTCCGAAGACGCCCACCGGCCACGCCGATTTCGGCTCGGCTTCCAGCGTGCGCCATACCCGTTCGCGCTGCTGCGCCTCGTAGTCGCCGAATCGGCGCTGCAGGCGGATCGCCTCGTGCAGGCAGTACTCGGCCATCTGCGTCGCCATGCCGCCGTCCTCGATCCGCACGAGCGGCAGCGCATCGGGCAGCGCACCGCCGCCGAGCAGCGCATCGACGCCGGCCGAGGTGGCGAAGAACGCGCGCAGCGACGGGTGTGCGGCGAAGAACGCGCGGTCGGGGTTCCATCCGACGGCGTAGTCGGCGCCGGCCGCGCCCGGCACCTGCTCGTCGATTCCGTGGACCTGCGCACCGGGCAGGCGCGAAGCGAGCGCCTCGATCCAGCGGCGGCGCGGGCCCCAGGGATCGGCGACGACGATGCGCAGGCTCATTGCGCGGCGAATTCGACCAGCTGCACGCCCTCGGCGACCTGGTCGCCGACGCCGAAGCGGATCGCGGCGACGCGTCCGGCCGAGGGCGCGCTGATCGTGTGCTCCATCTTCATCGCCTCGATGACGAGCAGCGGCTGGCCGCGCTCGACCGACGCGCCCGCCGCGACGAACAGCGCGATCACCTTGCCCGGCATCGGCGCGACGAGCGCCGAGTCGTCGTCGCGCTCGCCGACGTGCGCGAGCGCGGGCGTGTAGCCGAGTGCGTAGTGCCCGAGCGGACTGAAGACGTGCAGCGTCTCGCCGTCGATCACCGCGTCGACGACGAAGCTTCGATCGTCGACGACGCCGCGCACGGTGCGCGCCGTCGGCGACGACGCGCTCCATCGCAGCTCGGCCAGGCGCGCGCATTCGTCGCCGTCGCGCACGAGCCATTCGTCGCCGCGGTACTCGACCTGCACCGGACAGGGCACGCCGGCGTGCTCGAGCTGCAGCGTGCGCACGAGCCGGCTGCCCGTGCGCCAGCCGCTGCGCGCGTTCCACGGGTCCTTCGGCCACGCGCGACCGTCGCCGGTCGCGGCGTCGTCGAGCTCGGCGGCGAGCACCGCGGCGACGGCGAGTGCGCGCCGGCGCAACGAGGGTGTCGTCGGCGCGGGCAGCAGCTGTTCCTGTTCGCGCTCGATCAGTCCGGTGTCGAGATCGCCCGAGGCGAACGCAGGATTCGCGACCAGGCGCGCGAGGAAGTCGACGTTCGACGCGGGTCCGACCACCTCGAACTTCGCCAGCGCGCGCGCCATCCGCGCGAGCGCCGTCTCCCGATCGGCGCCGTGCACGACCAGCTTGGCGATCATCGGGTCGTAGTGCGGCGTGATCGCGTCGCCTTCGCGCACGCCGCTGTCGACGCGTACCGGCGCCGTCGGCGCACCCGCCGCGGGCAGCTCGGTTCGCGCGAACTCGACCGCCGGAGGCGTGCGCAGGTGGCGCAGCGTTCCGGTCGACGGCAGGAAGCCCTTGTCGGGGTTCTCGGCGTAGATGCGCGCCTCGATCGCGTGGCCGTCGATGCGCAGCTCGTCCTGCGCCGCAGGCAGCGGCTCCCCGGCCGCGACGCGCAACTGCCATTCGACGAGATCGAAGCCGGTGATCATCTCGGTGACCGGATGCTCGACCTGCAGCCGCGTGTTCATCTCCATGAAGAAGAACGCGCCCGACGGGTCGGCGATGAACTCCACGGTGCCGGCGCCGACGTAGCCGACGGCGCGCGCCGCGGCGACGGCAGCCTCGCCCATCGCGCGTCGCCGCTGCGGCGTCATCCCCGGGGCAGGCGCTTCCTCGATCACCTTCTGGTGGCGTCGCTGCACCGAGCAGTCGCGCTCGAACAGGTGCACGCAGTTGCCGTGCGCGTCGCCGAAGACCTGGATCTCGATGTGGCGCGGGCGCACGACGTAGCGCTCGACGAGCACGGTGTCGTCGCCGAACGCGTTCTTCGCCTCGCGCCGGCACGACGCGAGCATCGCCTCGAACTGCGCGGCACTCTCGACGATGCGCATCCCCTTGCCGCCGCCGCCGGCGCTCGCCTTGATCAGCACCGGGTAGCCGATGCGCTCGGCCTCGGCGGCGAGCCGCGCGTCGGACTGCTCGGTGCCGTGATAGCCGGGCACGAGCGGAACGCCCGCCTGCTCCATCAGCCGCTTCGCCGCCGCCTTGTCGCCCATCGCGGCGATCGCCGCCGCCGGCGGCCCGACGAAGACGAGCCCCGCCTCGGCGACCGCACGCGCGAAGCGCTCGTTCTCGGAGAGGAAGCCGTAGCCGGGATGGACGGCCTGCGCGCCGCTGCGCCGCGCGACTTCGAGCACGCGCTCGGCATCGAGGTACGACTCGCGGGCGGGCGCCGGACCGAGCCGCCACGCCTCGTCGCACAAGCCGACGTGCCGCGCGGCGGCGTCGGCGTCCGAATAGACGGCGACCGTGCGGATGCCCAGTCGGCGCGCCGTCGTTGCGACGCGGCACGCGATCTCGCCGCGGTTGGCGATCAGCAGCTTGTCGAACATCGCTTGCTTCCTCCGCGCTCGCGCGTCACAGGTCCTTCGGCACCCACGAAGGGCGGCGCCGCTCGAAGAAAGCGGCGATGCCCTCCTGGCCTTCGTCCGATGCACGGATGCGCGCGATGCGCGCCGACGTGTCGTCGACGAGCGCGTCGTCGATCGCGCGCCCCGCGACCTCGCGGATCAGCTGCTTGGCTTCGGCGAGCGCTTTCGGGCCGCCGAGCGCGAGCTGACCGAGCACGACGTTGACGGTGCCGTCGAGCTCGGGCTCCTGCGCGATGTCGTGCACGAGGCCGATGCGGTACGCCTCGGCGGCGTCGAACACCTCGGCGGTGAGGAAGTAGCGGCGCGCGCGGTGCTCGCCGATCGCGCGGATCACGTACGGGCTGATCACCGACGGGATCAGCCCGAGCTTGACCTCCGACAGGGAGAACTTCGCCTCGGCGCCGGCGATGGCGATGTCGCAGGCGGCGGCAAGCCCCATGCCGCCGGCGAAGCACGCGCCGTGCACGCGCGCGACGACCGGCTTCGGGCTCTCGTGGATCGTGCGCAGCAGCTGCGCCAGGCGCGCGGAGTCGGCGTGCGCCTCCTGGGGCGTGAACTCGCGCGCGCGCTTCATCCACTGCAGGTCGCCGCCGGCGCAGAACGCGTCGCCGCGTCCGGCCAGCAGGATCGTGCGCACCTCGTCGTCGTCGATCGCGGCGTCGAAGGCGTCGGCGAGCTCGCCGATCATGCGGTCGTCGATCGCGTTGCGCTTCTCCGGCCGGTTCAGCCAGATCAGTGCGATGCCCTGGTTCAGCGCGGTCTCGATGGTCTCGTAGGTCATGGGCGGTTACCCGAATCGTTGAAGTCGGAGCGGGCGGCACGAGCCGCCCGAGGTCGCAGCTTCGGCGTTCACATGCGGAACACGCCGAAGCGCGGCTCGGGGATCGGTGCGTTCAGCGACGCCGACATCGCCAGCGCGAGCACGGTGCGGGTGTCGGCCGGATCGATGACGCCGTCGTCCCACAGCCGCGCGCTCGCGTAGTAGGGGTGGCCCTGCAGCTCGTACTGCTCGCGGATCGGCGCCTTGAAGGCTTCTTCCTCGTCCTTGCTCCAGCTGCCGCCGCGCGCCTCGATGCCGTCGCGGCGCACGGTGGCGAGCACCGAGGCCGCCTGCTCGCCGCCCATCACGCTGATGCGCGCGTTCGGCCACATCCACAGGAAGCGCGGCGAGTACGCGCGTCCGCACATTCCGTAGTTTCCCGCGCCGTGCGAGCCGCCGATGATCACGGTGAACTTCGGCACCTGCGCGCACGCGACGGCGGTGACCATCTTCGCGCCGGCGCGCGCGATGCCCTCGTTCTCGTACTTGCGCCCGACCATGAAGCCGGTGACGTTCTGCAGGAACACGAGCGGGATGCGGCGCTGCGCGCACAGTTCGATGAAATGCGCGCCCTTGTTCGCCGATTCGGAGAAGAGGATGCCGTTGTTCGCGACGAAGCCGACCGGCATGCCGTGGATGCGCGCGAAGCCGGTGACGAGCGTGGTGCCGTAGCGCGCCTTGAACTCGTCGAAGGCGGAGTCGTCGACGATGCGCGCGATCACCTCGTGCACGTCGTAGGGCTTGCGCACGTCGGTGGGGATGACGCCGTGCAGCTCGTGCGCGGGGTAGCGGGGCTCGACGGGCTCGACGACGTCGAGCGGCTGCGGCTTGCGTCGGTTCAGGTTGCCGACGATGCGCCGCGCGAGCGCGAGCGCGTGCGCGTCGTCCTGCGCGAGATGGTCGGCCACGCCGGACAGCCGCGTGTGCACGTCGCCGCCGCCGAGATCCTCGGCGCTGACCACCTCGCCGGTGGCCGCCTTCACCAGCGGCGGGCCGCCGAGGAAGATCGTCCCCTGTTCGCGCACGATGATCGCCTCGTCGCTCATCGCCGGAACGTAGGCGCCGCCCGCGGTACACGAGCCCATGACGACCGCGATCTGCGGGATTCCCATCGCCGACATCGTCGCCTGGTTGTAGAAGATGCGGCCGAAGTGTTCGCGATCGGGGAAGACGTCGTCCTGGTTCGGCAGGTTCGCGCCGCCCGAGTCGACCAGGTAGATGCACGGCAGCCGATTCTCGCGTGCGATCTCCTGCGCGCGCAGGTGCTTCTTCACGGTGAGCGGGAAGTAGGTCCCGCCCTTGACGGTGGCGTCGTTGCAGACGACGACGCACTCCACCCCGGCGACGCGGCCGATGCCGGTGATGACGCCGGCGCTCGGCGCCTCGTCGTCGTACAGACCGAAGGCGGCGAGCGGCGAGAACTCGAGGAAGGGCGCGCCCGGGTCGAGCAGCATGAGCACGCGATCGCGCGGCAGCAGCTTGCCGCGTGCGACGTGCTTCGCGCGCGCCGCCTCGCCGCCGCCGCGCGAGACGCGCTCGATCGTCGCGTTCAGGTCGTCGACCAGCGCGCGCATCGCCGCCGCGTTCGCCTGGAACTGCGGGTCGCGCGGGTTGAGTCTGCTCTCGATCCGGTTCAATGGCTTCTCCGTTGCGAGGGCGCGTGCGCGGCGCGCCCTTCGTGGGCGGCGACGCAGCCGACGCATTGCAGTGCGAGTCGGGTGTACTGATCGATCAGGTCGCGCTTGCCGATCCGCCCGGTCTCATTGAACCACGTGCCTACGCCGGTGAGCATCGCGAGCACGGCGAAGGTCGCGATGCGCGGGTCGGGGACGTGGAAGATGCCGCTCTCGACGCCGGCGCGCAGGATCTCGGTGAGGCCGTCCTCGTAGCGGCGGCGCAGCGCGACCACGCGGCGACGGTCGGCCGGTGCGAGGCTGCGCAATTCCATGTTCGCGACGAAGACTTCCCGGCGGCGCAGCGTGTGCGAGCGCACGTGGAAATCGACGAAGGCGCGCAGTCGGGCGCGCGGGTCGGTGGTGTCGGGCTGCTCGCGCTGCCAGCTGCCGAGCAGGAACTCGAGGTGCTCGATCATCAGTTCCACGAGCATGCGGTTCTTGCTCGGGAAGTAGCGATACAGCGAGCCCGGTTGCAGGCCGACGCGCCCGGCGAGTTCGCGCAGCGTCATCGCCTCGAATCCGCGCTCGGCGATCAGCGCGATCGCCGCCTGCCGGATCGCTTCGTGCGTGCGGGTGCCGTCGGAGCCGGCGGTGCGTGCCATCGGGTGCGGGCGGGGGAGTCCACCGCCAGCGTAGCAGAGAATCGAACGGGCGACCGTTTCATTGACCCCGACCGCCTCTTGCGCGGCGTCGCGCCGGGCGCGTTGCTTGCTCCGCAGCGCCGAGGCCTCGCGCACGCGCAGCGCGGGCAAGTCGTGCGTTGCCGAGAGGAGGGCATGCCCAAACGAGTCGAGCGAAGGCCGCCCCGGAACATGCGCTCGATGCTCGGTCGCAGCGTCCTCGCGCTTCTTGGCGGGCTCGTCGTCGTCCTGGTCTTCGCGGTCGCCGTCTGCGAGTGGTTCGGCTGGCCCTTCCTGCGCGGCCCGATCGCCGACGCGATCGCCAGGCAGGTGAATCGCGACGTCGCGTTCGGCGACGACTTCCGCTTGAGCCTGTTCGGCGGGCTGTGGCTGAGCTCGGATCGCTTCTCGATCGGACCCCCCGCCGATCGACCGCCCGGCTCGCCCGACCACTTCGTCCAGGCCTACGACGTCGAGCTGCGGCTGCCGTACCGCACGGTGATCGGGCCGCTGCGCGGATCGACCGAGCCGTTGCGCGTGAGTTCGCTCAGCGTCGCGCAATTGAGCGCGAACCTCTGGCGCGACGCGGACGGCCGGGCGAACTGGGCCTTCGGCGGCGACGGCGACGGATCGGCCGGCGAGCCCGTGGTGCTTCCGCAGTTCGACCGCCTGGTCGTGCGCGAGGGCCGCATCCGCATCGACGACGCGGTCTCGTCGGTGCACGCGGAGGCGAACCTCAGCACCGACGAGGGAACGATGGTCGGCGATCGCGGCGGACTGAAGATGTCGGCGCGCGGCACCTACCAGGAGCGGCCGCTGCGCGTGCAGCTCGCGTCGTCGGGGCTGCTGCCGCTCGCGCAGTCGAGCGCCGAGCAGCCGCTGCCGATCACGCTCAAAGCCGAAGCCGGCGGCGCGAGGCTCGACTTCGAGGGCCAGGCCGCCGACGTGCTGAACCTCGAGTCGCTGCGAGGCGGCTTCGCGCTGTCCGGACCGACGCTCGCCGCGATCGGCCAGGCGATCGGGCTCACGCTGCCGAACACGCCCGCCTTCGACATGAAGGGGGAGGTACGCAAGTCGGGTCTCGTCTGGGAGGCCGACATCGCCTCCTTCGCGGTCGGCGACAGCCATCTGTACGGCGAGTTCACCTACGACCCGCAGAAGTCCCCGCCGCTGCTCTCCGGTGCGCTGCGCGGCGATCGTCTCGTGCTCGCCGATCTCGCGCCGGCCGTCGGCGCGCCGCCGAACGTCGATCGCCAGGGCGAGGAGAAGGGGGACAAGGACGCGAAGAGGGCGGAGAAGAAGAACGGCAAGCAGGGCGAGAACGGCAAGCAGGGCCGCTCGGGCGGGATGCTGCCCGAGCGCAGCTTCGACGTGCCCTCGCTGAAGCAGATGAACGCGGCGGTCGGCATCGAGCTGAAGCGGCTCGACCTGCCGGGCGACGCACTGCGCTCGATCACCCCGCTGCATGCGCAGCTCACGCTCGACGGCGGCCTGTTGAAGATCGACCGGCTGTCGGCAAGGACCGCGGAAGGGCAGCTGCGCGGCGCGCTGTCGCTCGACTCGAATGCGCAGCCGCCGTTGTGGACCGCCGACATCGCGTGGTCGGCCGTCGACCTGGAGAAGTGGATCGCCGCTCGCACGCCCGGCGCGAAGGACGAGAAGGCCCAGGCGTACATCACCGGAACGCTGTCCGGACAGGCGAAGGTCGCGGGCAGCGGACGCTCGACGGCAGCGATCCTCGGCTCGCTCGACGGCGAGATGTTCACGTGGGTGCGCGACGGCACGCTGTCGCATCTCGTCGTCGAGGCGCTGGGCCTGGACATCGCGCAGGGTCTCGGGCTGCTCGCGGTCGGCGACGATGCGCTGCCGCTGCACTGCGCGGTGGCGCAGCTGCAGGCCGAGGACGGCGTCGTGCGCCCGCAGCTGTTCCTGCTCGATACGCCCGACAGCACGGTGTTCGTCGACGGCAGCGTCGTGCTCGGCAAGGAACAGCTGAAGCTGACGCTGACCGCCAAGCCGAAGGATTTCTCGCCGCTGACCGTACGCGCGCCGGTGCACATCACCGGCTCCTTCGCCGATCCGAAGGTCGCGCCCGATGCGAAGACGCTCGGCGTGAAGGCGGGAGCCGCGGCGCTGCTCGCGGCGATCAACCCGCTGGCGGCGCTGATTCCGCTGATGGACCCGGCCGACCCGGCCGCGCAGCAGTGCGCGGACGTTCTCGAGAGCGGGCGCCTCGGCGTCGCGGACGGGCCACCGGCCGCGAATGCGGATGGCGACGCGAAGCGGGACGGCGAAGCAAGGCGGAGCCCGAAGCGCGAGCGAAGCCAGAAGCGCGAGTGAAGCCCGAGGCGCGAGT
>JBIQJM010000022.1:0-5328 GCA_044507525.1 Burkholderiales bacterium | reverse complement strand
GCGCGAGTGAAGCCCGAGGCGCGAGTAAAGCCCGAGGCGCGAGTGAAGCCCCGAGGCGCGCGTCGAAGGCCTCAGCGCGCGTCGAGCGCGCGCGCGATGATCATGCGCTGGATGTCGCTCGTGCCCTCGTAGATCTGGCAGACGCGCGCGTCGCGCCAGATCCGCTCGACCGGGAAGTCGGTGACGTAGCCGTAGCCGCCGTGGATCTGGATCGCGTCGGAGCACACGCGCTCGGCGATCGTCGACGCGAAGAGCTTGGCCATCGCCGCTTCCTTCAGGCACGGCCGCCCCGCGTCCTTCATCGCCGCGGCGTGCTGCACGAGCTGGCGTGCGCCCTCGATGCTCGTCGCCATGTCGGCGAGCCGGAACGACACCGCCTGGTGCTCGAAGATCGGCACGCCGAATGCCTCGCGTTCGTGCGAGTAGCGCAGCGCCGCCTCGAAGGCGGCGCGCGCCATGCCGACCGACTGCGAAGCGATGCCGATGCGGCCGCCCTCGAGGCCCGACAACGCGATGCGATATCCCTGTCCTTCGTCGCCGATGCGGTTCGCATCGGGCACGCGGCATCCCTCGAAGGCGATCTGCGCGGTGTCGGACGCGTGCTGGCCGGACTTCTCCTCGAGACGCGCGACGCGATAGCCCGGAGTATCGGTGGGGACGACGAACGCGCTGATGCCGCGCTTTCCGGCTGCCCGGTCGGTGACGGCGAAGACGATCGCGACGTCGGCGGTCTTGCCCGAGGTGATGAACTGCTTGACGCCGTCGATCACCCACTCGTCGCCCTCGCGCACGGCGCAGGTGCGCAGCCCCGAGGCGTCGGAGCCGACCTGCGGCTCGGTCAGGCAGAAGGCGCCCAGCATGCGCCCGGAGGCGAGCGGACGCAGCCAGCGTTCCTTCTGCTCGTCGCTCGCCCAGGCGAGGAGGATCGAGCAGACGAGCGAGTTCACCGAGACGATCGTCGACGTGGCGCCGTCGCCCGCGGCGATCTCCTCGATGACCAGCGACAGCGACACGTAGTCGAGCCCGGCGCCTCCCCAGCGTTCCGGGATGACGATGCCGTAGCAGCCCAGCGATGCCAGTCCGGCGAGCGCCTCGGCGGGAAAGATCGATTCGCGATCCCAGCGCGCCGCGTTCGGCGCGATCTCGCCGCGGACGAACTCGCGCACGGCGTCCCGGATCATCGTCTGTTCGTCGTCGAGCAGCATGGCGGCAGTGGGTGTGGAATGAAGGGGGTCGAGCGACTGTAGCGCAGTGTCTCGGCGGCCCGCCTTCACCAGGCGAGCGCTTCGCCGCGGTGATCGAAGAAGCAGCCGCCCGGATAGGCGACCGGATCGCCGAGCACTTGCCGCATTCCGCGCACGCTCTCCTCGATGCCGACGTCGGCGTTCGGCCCGCCCATGTCGGTGCGCACCCAGCCCGGGTGCAGCGCGAGCACGCGCACCCCGGAGGGCGACAACTCGACGTGCGCCGCCTTGGCGAGCATGTTCTCGGCGGCCTTCGAGACCCGGTAGAGCAGGCTGTTCGGCGTGCTGGCGGCGGAGACCGACCCCATGCGGCTGGTGACCAGCGCAAGCGTGCCCCCGGCCGACGCGAGCGGTTGGGCGAGCACGGCCAGCAGCCGCATCGGACCGAGCACGTTCGTGTGCATCACCGCGTCGAAGTCGGTCGTCGATGGCGGGTGCTCGATGCGCACCTGCCGCGGCCCGTGGATTCCGGCGTTGACGATCGCGAGATCGAGCGCAGCGCCTGCCCCGGTCGCCTGTTCGACGGGCGTCGCGTCGCGGCCGGCCGCGCCGGCGGCGACGGGATGCGCAAGCGCCGCGGCGAGCGCCGCGGGCGCGTTCGGATCGAGCACGTCGAGCGCGATCGGCTGCGCGCCGATCGCGCGCAGCCGATCGGCGTCGGCCGGCGAACGATGCGTGGCGAGCACTTGCCAGCCGTCGTCGGCGTACTGCTTCGCGAACTCGAAGCCGAGGCCGCGAGAGGCGCCGACGATCAGCGCGCGCGGCATCTCAGACCATTTCGACCGCCAGTGCGGTGGCCTCGCCGCCACCGATGCACAGCGACGCGATGCCTCGCTTGCCGCCGCTCTTGCGCAGCGCGCCGAGCAGCGTGACGATCAACCGCGCACCCGATGCGCCGATCGGATGCCCGAGCGCGACGGCGCCGCCGTGCACGTTCACTTTCTCGTGCGCCAGCCCGTGCTCCTTCATCGCAGCCATCGCGACCACGGCGAACGCTTCGTTGATCTCGTAGAGGTCGACCGACTTCGAGTTCCAGCCGGTCTTCTCGTAGAGGCGGGCGATCGCGCCCACCGGCGCCGTCGTGAACCACTCCGGCTCCTGCGAGTGCGTGGCGTGCGCGACGATCTTCGCGAGCGGCTTGGCACCGACGCGTTTCGCGGTCGATTCGCGCATCAGCACGAGCGCGGCCGCGCCGTCGGAGATCGACGAAGAGGTGGCCGCGGTGACCGAACCTTCCTTGCGGAACGCGGGTTTCAGCGACGGGATCTTCTCCGGGTTCGCCTTGAAGGGCATCTCGTCCTTCTCGATCTTCGTCTCGCCCTTGCGGCTGCTGACGGTGACGGGCGCGATCTCCCAGTCGAAGCTGCCGTCGGTGTTCGCGGCGACGGCGCGACGGGTCGACTCGATCGCGTAGTCGTCCTGCTCCTTGCGCGAGAAGCTGTACTTCGTGACGCACTCCTCGGCGTAGTGGCCCATCGCCCTGCCGCCGCCGGCCGGCGTCTTGTCGTAGGCGTCTTCCAGGCCGTCGAGCGCCATGTGGTCGAAGACGGTGCCGTGGCCGTAGCGATAGCCGCCGCGACCCTTGAGCAGCAGGTACGGCGCGTTGCTCATGCTTTCCATGCCGCCGGCGATGACGATGTCCTGGCTGCCGGCGACGAGCAGGTCGTGGCCCAGCATGGCGGCCTTCATGCCCGAGCCGCAGACCTTGTTGATCGTCGTTGCGCCGGTGGCCACCGGCAGGCCGGCGCCGATCATCGCCTGGCGCGCCGGCGCCTGGCCCTGCCCGGCGGGGAGCACGCAACCCATGATCACTTCCTGGATCTGTTCCGGCTTCAGGCCGGCGCGCTCGACGGCGGCGCGGATGGCGACCGAGCCCAGCTGGTGCCCGGCGAGGCTCGAGAGCTCGCCCATCATGGCGCCGATCGGCGTGCGGGCCGCGGAAACGATGACGACGGGATCGTTCATGCGGAAATCTCCTTGGAAGGCGGGTGGGCGCGCGGGTGCGCGCAGCCACATACCGTAATGGTACTCAGGCGCCGACGGCGGCGCTCGGCGTTTCGGCGGCGTGCGCCGCGATCCGGTGGCGCAGCCGCAGGCTCTCGGGATAGGGAAAGACGTCGTCGAGCTTGCCGTCGCGGATGCGACGCTGACGCAGCTGCCAGTATTCGGGTTCGAGCAGGTCGGCGTGGTGCTTCAGGAAGGCGCGCCGGATGCGGGGGTCGCCGAGCAGGAAGGTGGCGAACTCCTCGGGGAAGACGTCGTGCGGGCCGACCGAATACCACGGCTCGGCCGACATCTCGTCCTCCGGCGTGCGCGGGGGCGGGATGCGCCGGAAATTGCAGTCGGTGAGGTAGGCGACCTCGTCGTAGTCGTAGAAGACGACGCGTCCGTGGCGGGTGACGCCGAAGTTCTTGTACAGCATGTCGCCGGGGAAGATGTTCGCCGCGACCATGTCCTTGATCGCATCGCCGTATTCGACGACGGCCGCCTCGAGCTGCGCGTCGTCGGCGCTCTCGAGGTACAGGTTCAGCGGCACCATCCGCCGCTCGATGTACAGGTGCCGGATCAGCACGGAATCGCCTTCCTCCTCGAGCAGCGACGGCACGTACTTGCGCAGTTCGGCGAGCAGGAACGGATCGACGCGGTCCTTCGGGAAGGGAACGCCCGAGTACTCCCAGGTGTCGGCCATGCGCCCGACGCGGTCGTGCGACTTCACCAGCTGGTACTGCGAACGGATGAACTCGGCGCAGACCTCCTTGTAGCGCTTGTCGCGGATCACCTTGAACACGTACGGGAACGACGGCAGCGTGAAGACGAGCATCACCAGGCCCTTGATGCCCGGCGCGATCACGAAGTCGTCGTGCGAGTGCTTCAGGTGGTGCAGCAGGTCGCGGTAGAACAGCGTCTTGCCCTGCTTGTGGAAGCCGAGCATCGTGTACAGCTCCGACTCCGGCTTGGTCGGCATCAGCGTCGACAGGAACTGCACGTAGGCGCTCGGCACCGGCATGTCGACCATGAAGTACGCGCGCGCGAAGTTGAACAGCGGCTCGATGCGCTCGCTGCCGAAGAGGATCGCATCGAGGTACAGGCGCCCCTTCGAGTCGCGCAGGATCGGCATCGCGAAGGGCAGCAGCTCGCCGTCGTTGACGAAGCGCCCGATCAGGTACGCGCCCTTGTTGCGGAAGAAGAGCGAGCGCAGCACCTGCAGCTGGCAGTCGCTGGCCGGAACGAAGCGCGGGCCCAGCTGCTCGCGCGCGGCCTGCCCGATCAGCGCGAGGTCGCGCTCGATGTCGACGAAGGGGCAGGCCAGCCCGAGGTCGACGATCATGCGGCGTGCCGCGTTGCGCCAGCCTTCGCTGAGCGGGTAGTAGACGCGGTAGCTGGTGGGCTCGCTCTCGAGGTAGCCGGTGGACACCGCCGGCCGCACGAAGATGAAGTCGTTGTGGAAGTACGACCGGTGCAGGATCTTGCAGCACACCGAGTTGAAGAAGGTCTCGGCGAGCTCGGGCTGGCCGTGGTCGGCGAGCCGCCGCACGTACTCGCGCTTGACGTTCTGCCACAGCCGGTCGTCGACCAGGCGCTTGCCGCTGGTGCCGAGGCCGAACTCGTCGCGGATCTGCTCGACCGCCTCGCGCACGCGCGTGTCGTAGAACGCGATGCGGTCGCGCGCGAGCTTGCGGATGCCGTGCCAGTCGCCGCGTTCGAAACGCGACTTCGCCTGCTGCGCGATGTAGCGCGACAGCGCGTAGTGGCGATCGAAGCCGGCGAGCATCGCCTGCGCGATCGCCGCCGGGCGATCGAGGGCCGGGCTCTTCGCGCCTTCGGCGGCCTCGGGGTTCGGTGCGCTCAGGATTCGCCCTCGTGGTCTGGCCGCGCCCGCGCTTCGGCGTTGGGCGAGCTGGTCGGGCGCCCGCGCTTCGGCGTTGCGGGAGCTTTGCGCGCGCCCGAGCTTCGCCGCGTGCGGCGCGTTGCGTTCATGCGGTTTCCGCGTAGAGCTCGCGCCCGATCAGCATGCGGCGGATCTCCGAGGTGCCCGCGCCGATCTCGTAGAGCTTCGCGTCGCGCCACAGGCGGCCGGTGGCGT
>JBIQJM010000154.1:0-5661 GCA_044507525.1 Burkholderiales bacterium | reverse complement strand
TCAATCCCTTCTTCGCGTCGATCAGCGCGATGTCCTGCGGCGTGGTGACGATGACCGCGCCGGTGACCGGGATCTTCTGCGCGAGCGTCAGGTGGATGTCGCCGGTGCCGGGGGGCATGTCGACGACGAGGTAGTCGAGCTCGCGCCAGTTCGTCTCGCGCAGCAATTGCTCGAGGGCCTGCGTGACCATCGGTCCGCGCCAGACCATCGGCGTGTCGAGGTCGATCATGAAGCCGATCGAGCTCGCCTGGATGCCGTGGCCTTCCATCGGCTCCAGCGACTTGCCGTCGCGCGATTCGGGCCGGCCGGCGATGCCGAGCATCGTCGGCTGCGACGGCCCGTAGATGTCGGCGTCGAGCATGCCGACGCTCGCGCCCTCCGCCGCGAGGGCGAGCGCGATGTTGACCGCCGTCGTGCTCTTGCCGACGCCGCCCTTGCCCGAGGCGACCGCGACGATGTTCTTCACGGAGGCGATCGTCTTGACGCCGCGCTGGACCGCGTGCGCCTCGATCTTCTGGTAGACGTTGGCCGACACCTTCGAGACGCCGGGCAGCGCGCGCAGCGCGGCGATCGTCTCGCGCCGGATCGGCTCGATCTGCGAACGCGCCGGGTAGCCGAGGACGACGTCGACCGAGACCTCGCCGTCGTCGACGCGCACGTTGCGCGCCGAGCCGCTGTCGACGAGGCTCTTCTGGGTGTTGGGATCGACGACGCGCGACAGCGCGTCGTTGACCTGTTCGACGGTCACGCTCATTGTGCGAATCCGGAAAACGGGAGGAATCAGGCAAGTCTAGCAGCCGGTCCGCCCCGGGCCGCGACGTGGCGGGCGCACGGCGGCGCCGCGATCTCGCCGGTGCACGGCGAAGTCGATCCGTCGCAGGCAGCCGGTGGCCGTCGACCCCTTTGCTAAGATCCGGCCGATGACCGCGCGCACCCTGTTCGTCACGACTGCGCTGCCGTACGCGAACGGCGCCTTCCACATCGGCCACATCATGGAGTACATCCAGGCCGACATCTGGGTGCGCTTCCAGCGCATGCGCGGCCACACGGTGCACTTCGTCGGCGCCGACGATGCGCACGGCGCTCCGATCATGATCGCCGCCGAAAAGGAAGGCGTCACGCCGCAGGCCTTCGTCGAACGCATCGCCGCCGGCCGCAAGCCGTACCTCGACGGCTTCCACATCGGATTCGACCACTGGCACAGCACCGACTCCCCGGAGAACGTCGAGCTGTCGCAGTCGATCTACCGCGCGCTGCGCGACGCGGGCTTCATCGACGTACGGCCGGTCGAGCAGTTCTTCGATCCGGTCAAGGGCATGTTCCTGCCCGACCGCTACATCAAGGGCGAGTGCCCGAGTTGCGGCGCGCCCGACCAGTACGGCGACGCCTGCGAGAACTGCAGTTCCGTCTACGCGGCCACCGAGCTGAAGAACCCGTTCTCGACGCTCACCGGAGCGACGCCCGAGCTGCGCGTTTCCGAACATTACTTCTTCCGGCTGTCTGACCCGCGATGTGTAACGTTCCTGCGCGAATGGACGCGCGGGAAGGATCGCTGGGGCGAGCCGCGCCTGCAGCCGGAAGTCCTGGCGAAGGCGCGCGAGTGGCTCGGCGAGGACGGCGGCAACGGCAGCCTCGCCGACTGGGACATCTCGCGCGACGCGCCCTACTTCGGCATCGAGATCCCCGACGCGCCGGGCAAGTACTTCTACGTCTGGCTCGACGCGCCGATCGGATACCTCGCGTCGCTCAAGGCGCTGTGTGCGCGACGCGGCATCGACTTCGACGCGCTGCTCGCCGACCCGGCCACCGAGCAGATCCACTTCATCGGCAAGGACATCATCTATTTCCACGTGCTGTTCTGGCCGGCGATGCTGCACTTCGCGCAGCGCAAGACGCCCGACCGCGTGAACGTGCACGGCTTCATCACCGTGAGCGGCGCCAAGATGAGCAAGAGCCGCGGCACGGGCATCTCGCCGCTGCGCTACCTCGAGATCGGGATGAATCCCGAGTGGCTGCGCTACTACATCGCGGCCAAGCTGAACTCGCACGTGCAGGACGTCGACTTCGATCCCGACGATTTCCTCGCGCGCGTCAACGCCGACCTGATCGGCAAGTACGTGAACATCGCGAGCCGCGCATCGGGCTTCGTCGCGCGCCTGTTCGACGGGCGCGTGCTGCCCGCCGACGAGATCGAGGACGACGCGCAGCGCGAACGCGTCGTCCGGCTCGCGGCGCAGGTCGCCGACGCCTACGAGGAACGCGAGTTCGGCGCGGTCGCCCGGCTCGTGATGGGCTACGCCGACGAGGTCAACCAGTACTTCGACGCGAACAAGCCCTGGGAGATGGCGAAGGATCCGGCGCAGCGCGATGCGCTGCACCGGGTGTGCTCGCGCTGCCTGGTCGCGTTCCACCGGCTCACGGTCCTGCTCGCGCCGATGCTGCCGGCGACGGCGGCGAAGGTGGCGGAACTGTTCGGCATGCCGCCGCTGCGCTGGGAAGACCTCGGCGTCGACGACGGCGCGCGCTCGCCCGTGCGCTCGATCGGGCGGTACACGCACCTGATGACGCGCGTCGAGGCGAAACAGCTCGACGCGCTGTTCGAGCCGGCCGCCGAGGTCGCCGGGTCGAAGACGCCGGCCGGCAGCACGATCGGCGCGGGCGCGACCGACGCGGCGACCGGCGCCACGCCCGCAGCCGGGGCGACGGCGCCGGCGGGCGACGCCGGGGCGCACGCCCGCTCCTCCGGCGGCTCGCCGGAAACGATCTCGATCGACGAATTCGCACGCGTCGACCTGCGCATCGCACGCATCGTCGACGCGCAGGCGGTCGAGGGCTCCCGGAAGCTGTTGCGTCTGGAGCTCGATCTCGGCGAGGAACGGACCCGCATCGTGTTCTCCGGAATCCGCGCCGCATACGAACCGCAGGCGCTCGTCGGCCGGCTCGCCGTGGTCGTCGCGAACCTGGCGCCGCGCAAGATGAAGTTCGGCGTCTCCGAGGGGATGGTGCTGTCGGCTTCCGCGGACGATCCGGACCGGCCCGCCGCGCTCTACCTGCTCGATGCCCACGAAGGCGCGCAGCCCGGCATGAAGGTGGGCTGAGGCGCCGTGGATGCGATCGTTCTCCTCGCCCACGGCGCGCGCGTCGCGGGCTGGGCAACGCCTTTCGACGAGATTCGCGATCGCCTGACGGCGGCGTGCCCGGGCACGGCGGTGAGCCTGGCGTTCCTCGAGTTCATCGAACCCGACTTCGGGACCGCGTGCGCGCGGCTCGCGGCCGCCGGAGCGAAACGCATCGTAGTATGCCCGCTCTTCCTCGGTGTCGGCGGCCACGTCGCGTCCGACCTGCCGAGGCTCGTCGATGCGGCACGCGCGCGCTGGCCTGCGCTGTCGATCGTGAGCACGCCTACGCTGGGCGAAGACGCGCACGTGCTCCAGGCCATCGCCGATTCCTGCGCGCGCAACGCGATCGCGTCGCCATAGCCGCCGCTTTGCTGGATTCGCGGTGGCGGCACGCGGGCATCGTGCCGCGCGGGCACGCGCTGCCGTCGACCGCCCCGCCGACGCTCGCCGATGTCGAGCTGTGCTCGCCGGAACTCGATGCGCGGCGGGTACGCGACGCTCGCGCTACCCGTCGGCGTTGATCAGCCTCGGGTCGGGCGTGCGGCTGGTGCGCAGCACACGCCCTTCGGGCGACAGGTGCGCGTGGAACATCTCGGTGCTCGTGCCGGTGCCCCTCTTCACCCGCCAGGTCCAGACCGTCTCGTTGCGCGCCGCGAAACGTGCCTCCTCGTCGGGCTTTCCGAGCAGGCGGCGCAGGTCGTCGCGGCTCATTCCGGCACGCACCTGCTCGAGCTGCGCCGCGGCGCGCGCATCGGTCATTCCGCGGTAGAGCCCGTCGGGGCCGATCCGCACCATCCAGGTCTCACTGCCTTCGGGCCCGCGCGAGTACTCGAGCACCTGGCTGCCGTCGTTCTCCTCCCAGATCATCACCGGCTTGCCCATCAGGCGCCGGACGTCGTCGGCGGTGGAGACGCCGGGCTGCAGCTCGCGCTGCGCGAAGTAGTCGCAGGCCCCCAGAAAGGCCAGCAGCGCAAACAGCCAGCCGGTGAACAGCGATCGCTTCATTCCTTTACACTCCCGTCCTGGAGAAAAGACGCCGCCATGTACAAGTCGGACATCACGCGCTTCCTCGAGCAGCTCAAGCAGGAGCGCCCGCATCTCGAACGCAGCCAGCGCGAGGGCCGCGCCCTGCTGTGGGACCGGCCGCAGGACCTCGACACGATGCAGCAGCACCGCAAGTCGCGCGTTCCGCGGTCGTCGTACGTGTACTACCCGAAAGACTACACTTGAGCGGCCTGCCCGCCGGGCTCGATGCGCCCGAGGCCGTCGACGGCGGCGCGGCGCCGGAAGCCCCCGCAACGCTCGAAACCCCCGAGCAGCTCGAGCTGAAGGTCTTCGCCCGGCTCTACGGCGAGCCGATGCTGCGGCTGCCGCAGGACCTCTACATCCCGCCCGACGCGCTCGAGGTCTTCCTCGACGCCTTCGAAGGACCGCTCGACGTCCTGCTGTACCTGATCCGCCGGCAGAACTTCGACATCTTCGACATTCCGATGGCCGAGGTCACTCGCCAGTACCTCGCGTACATCGACGAGATCCGCAGCCGCAACCTCGAGCTCGCCGCCGAATACCTGCTGATGGCGGCGCTGCTGATCTCGATCAAGTCGCGGATGCTGCTGCCGGTGAAGAAGGCCGACAGCGGCGAGGAAGTCGAGGACCCGCGTGCCGAGCTCGCGCGCCGGCTGATCGAGTACGAACGCATCAAGCTCGGCGCGGAGAAGATCGACCAGCTGCCGCAGCTCGGGCGCGACTTCCTCCCCGCCAGCGCCTGGCTGGAGCAGACCGCGACGACGCGGCTGCCGAGCGTCGACGCGAACGACCTGCGCAGCGCCTGGGCCGACATCCTGCGCCGCGCGCGGCTCGTGCAGCACCACCGGATCACCCGCGAGGAACTGTCGGTGCGGGAGTACATGACGGTCGTGCTGCGCCGGCTGCAGGATCGGCGTTTCGCCGAATTCGACGAGCTGTTCGAGACCGCGCGCGGCGTCCCCGTGGTCGTCGTCACCTTCATCGCCCTGCTGGAGCTCGCGCGCGAATCGCTGATCGAGATCACGCAGGCCGAGGCGTTCGCCCCGATCTACGTGCGGCTCGCCTACAGCCCGAGCTAGCCGGAACGGGTCGGTAGCGATGCGCGCGATCGAACGCCGGGGCGTTTCGCTGCGTGCGCTGAACAGCTTCGCGGTCGAAGCGCGCGCGGCAAGGCTGGTCGAGATCGACGACGCGGCCGATCTCGCCCGGCTCGCCGGGCGACTGCACGGCGAGCCGGCGCCCCTGGTGCTCGGCGGCGGCAGCAACGTCCTCTTCACGCGCGACCCGCCGATGCCGGTCGTGCGCATCGCGATCCGCGGGCGCCGCCTGCTGTCCGACGATTCGCGCAGCGTGGTCGTCGAGGCGGGCGCCGGCGAGAACTGGAACGAATTCGTCGACTGGACGCTCGCGCAGGGCTTCGGCGGGCTCGAGAACCTTTCGCTGATCCCCGGCAGCGTCGGCGCGAGCCCGATCCAGAACATCGGCGCCTACGGCGTCGAGATGCGCGAGCGCTTCG
>JBIQJM010000021.1:0-38439 GCA_044507525.1 Burkholderiales bacterium | reverse complement strand
CGGTCGTCTCGAGCACCTCGTTGGTGGCCGCCTGCACGCCGACGTTGCCGCTGGCGAGCCGCAGCGTGACCCCGGGCATGTGCTCGGCGTCGCGGAACTCGCGGACCGCGGCGATCACTTCCTTGACCGTCGTCGCCTTGTGGTCGGTGAGGAAGATGTTCACCGGCAGCACCGTGCAGCCAGGGTTGAAGAGTCCGGTCCCCTCCGGGATCAGGCCGACCGAGTTCGCCAGCGAACGTTCGTCGGCCGCGAGTGCGGTCCACTTGGGGTGGCCTTCGTTCGTTCCGGCGTAGGCCTGCTTCGCGAGCTGCGCGACCGAGGCGACCGAGATCACTCCCGGCGTGTTCTGCATCTGCCAGGCGAACTGGTCGATGTACATCATCACCGACTGCTGGTAGCAGCCGTCCTTCGGCGTCTCGAAGACGACGGTGAGCACGTCGAGCCCGAGGTCGAAGCTGGCGACGATCGACGCGGAGTCCTGGTTGAAGCGCGAATCGGCCCGCAGTTCGGGAGCGCCCGACGCGAGGTGCCCGACGTGCCGGTGCTGGCTCTGCTGGAACGCGACGCCGAACAGCACCGCGCCGACGATCGTTCCGATGAGCGCGTTGCGCGTGCGTGCGATGCCGCCGAGCCAGGCCATCACGCGCTCGCGTCGCTCGCGCAGCCGCTTCAGGCGGGCGACGTAGTCGTCGCCGAAATGCAGGTACGACGCACAGATCGGGAGCATCACGAGATTCGTGACGATCTTGTACGCGACGCCGATCGAAGCGGTGATTCCCAGCTCGCGGATCATCGGGATCGGGATCAGCGTGAGCGTCGCGAAGCCGACGAACGCGGTGACCAGCGCCATCGAGCCGGGGATCAGCAGGCCGGTGAACGCGCGCCGCGCCGCGGTGCCGCTGTCGGAGCCGCCGCAGATCTCCTTGGCGATGTAGTTGATCTGCTGGACGCCGTGCGAGACGCCGATCGCGAACACGAGGAAGGGCACGAGCACCGCGAGCGGGTCGAGCCCGTAGCCGAGCAGGCGCAGCGTGCCGAACTGCCAGACGACCGAGACCAGCGAGCAGCCGAGCGTGATCAGCGTGAGGCGCCACGAACGGCAATAGATCCAGACCGACAGCGCGGTGAGCAGGAAGGCGAGCGCGAAGAAGCGCACGACGCTGGTCGCGCCGTCGGCGATGTCGCCGACCTGCTTGGCGAAGCCGATGATCTGGATCTCGTAGCCGGCGTCCTCGTGGCGCGAGCGCACCTCCTGCTCGATGCGGGAGGCGAAGTCGAGGTAGTCGAGCTTCTGCCCGGTGGCGCGGTCGGTCTCGAGCAGGTCGGCGACGACCATCGCGCCGGCGTTGTCGGTGGACACCAGCGTGCCGATGTAGCCGCCGACCAGCGCGTTGTGCCGGATGCGCTCGATGCGCCCGTCGTCGAGGCGGTCGGGCGTGATGTCGCCGCCGATGACGTCCTCGGCCTTGAAGCCTTCCTCGGTGACGCCGAGCACGCGCGTGTTCGGCGTCCACAGCGAGGTGACGGTGCGCCGGTCGATGCCCGGCAGGAACATCACCGACTGCGTGACGTCGTAGAGCTTGCGCAGGCCGGGCGCCGTCCAGATCTCGCCGTCGCGCGCGCGCACGACGACGATGATCCGGTTCGCGCCGAAGACCTCGTCACGGAACTCGAAGAAGGTGCGGATGTACTCGTGATGCTGCGGCAGCTGCTTGTCGAAGCCGGCATCCATGTGCAGCCGGCTTGCGAAGACCCCCATCACCACGGTGAACACCGCGAGCAGCGCGAGCACCAGCGCCCGATGGGCGAACAGCAGGCGCTGGAGACGTTCGACGCTGCGGGCGATCATCGGGTGCCACCGTGGGACTGGGTCGTTTTACGAGAGACGCGGATCAGAACGAGACCGAAGTGACCACCGACAGGAAGTCGCGGTCCCGCATCAGGTTGTTGCCGCCGCCGCCCCAGTAGCGCGTGTAGCCGATGCCGGCCTTCCACTTGTCGGAGCGGTTGAAGTTCAGCGAGATCGTCGCGGCCTTGCGACCGTCGATGAACGGCACCGCGTTCGGCGAGGTGCCGTGGAAGTCCCAGGCGACGTCGAGCTGCGGCAGCACGTTCCAGCCGCTGTCGCCGACGTTGGCGTAGGTGAGTCCGGTGGAGAACACCAGGCCCGCCGACGTCTTGTCGGGCAGCGTGTAGTCGGTGAGCAGGTAGGGGATGCGGCCCGATCGGTCGAGGCTCGGGTAGTGCGCGACGGCGAGCTCGCCGAGGAAGTAGCCTTCCGCCGCGCCGACCGCGCCGATCATGCCGCCGAGGTCCTGCGGCGAGAACAGCTTGAAGCCGGTGAGGTGCGCCTGCCACTTCTTCTCGGTGACGAAGCCGCGCACGGTTCCCTGCTCGAAGACCGAGTAGGGTCCGAGGAGCGGAACCGTGCCGTCGATGCCGACGCTGTCCTTCGGCCGGTACGACAGCTCGGCGCCGACCGCCCATGTACCGACGCGCGTGTTCGCCGAGATGCCGAACACGTTGCGGCTCTCGCCGTAGTCGACGAAGTAGTTCAGCCCGGTCGGATCGGTGACGGGATCGGGAGCGAGCTGGAATCCGACGAACGGAAGCTTGTCGTGGTAGCGGATCCAGTACAGGCCCCACTCGGTTTCCGAACCCTCGGGCAGCCAGCGCGTCGCGAGACCGAACTGGCCGGAATCCTTCGGTTCGTTCGTCGCCAGGGGATTGATGAGCGTTCCCGTTCCGGCCGAACCGAGGTCGGCGAGCGTGAACGGTACGCCGGTCGCCGGGTTGATCGTGCCGAGGTCGCCGACGGTGCCCGTGGGCGCCCCGATCACCGAGGAGGCAAGGAACGCATTGCGCCCGCCCTTGCCGATCACGTCGGTGACCGAGAAGAAGGTGCCGACCGGATCGAAGGTGAACGCATTCCAGCGGAACTGGTAGTAGCCCTCGACGCTCAGCCCTTCGGCGACGTTCGCGTTGATCGAGATCATCGGCGCCGGCTTGAAGATTTCCTTCAGCTGCGTGCCGGGAACGTGGAAGTTCTGCAGGTTGATCGCGTTGGTGACGTTGACGCCGCCGTAGATGAAGATGTCCTCGCCCCAGCTGATCACCTGGTTGCCGAGCTTCACCCGCGCCGGGCGGCCGGCGAGCTCGAGGTCCTTGGCGATCCAGGCGTCGAGCCACGTGAGCTTGTCGACCGCGACCGCGCGTGCGGCCGGATCGAGCGGCGTGCGCTGCGTGTCGTCGACCTTCCAGTCCTTGAACCAGGTGGCGCGCAGCATGCCGCTCCACTGGTTCGGGAAGTGCAGCAGCAGCTCGTGCGTGCCCTTGAGCGCCGCCGAGACGATGTCGCCCTTGTCGTAGTTCAGGTTGCCGTCGTCGGCCTGCAGGAAGTTGAAGTCCGGGTTCGCGAACGCGTTCCCGGCCCCGTAGAACGACTGCATGCGCTGCTCGAGCTGGCTCGTCGTCGGGACGTCGCCGCCGTTGTCGTTGCCGATGATTCCGCGGTCGGTGTTCTCCATCCGGCGGATGAACCCGAAGGAAACCGTCGAATCGAAGCTGCCCTGCACCCACTCGTTCTGGAACTTGAACGCGTGGGCGGGCGCGCTCGCCGTGCCGACCGCCAGCGTCGCGAGCGCCGCCGCGACGGCGCTCGCCACCGGCGCGCGGCGGGCCGCGCCGCGCTTCGCCCATCCGGGCCGTGCGCTGTCGCCGACCCTGCTCTTGTTCGTTGTCATGGAGCCGTTCTCCCCGTTCTTCGTTCTACTGCCGGTCGCGCCGGCGTTGTCGTTCATCCGCTGAAGGATTCGTCGATGCGCATCCGCGTCATCGTTCGCCGCGCCGCCGCAGTTCGTCGGGGCTGAACATGTTCGGATTGATGCGCCCCTCCCGGCCGGCGAGCCAGTCGGTCGGCGGGTGTTCCTGCGTGGCCGTCTCGGCGATGTAGCGGCCGACGTTCAGGTCATAGCCGGCGAATTCCTGGCTGACGCACGCCGGGATCTCCGGCGCGACCCACAGGCTCGCTTCCTGCACGCGCCAGATCTTTCCCTGCGCGTCGTACAGGTCGGTGAGCAGCATCGCCCAGCTGTCCTCGTCGATGAACATCACGCGCTTCGGGAAGATGTGGCGCATGCCGTCCTTCAGCGTCGCCTCGACGACCCACACGCGATGCAGCTCATAGCGCATCAGGTCGCGGTTGACGTAGTCGGGCAGGTAGATGTCCTTGTACTTGCGGCTCTTGTCGATCAGCTTCCAGCTGTTGTACGGAACGTAGATCTCCTTCTTGCCGACGAGCTTCCAGTCGTAGCGGTCCATCGCGCCGGCGTACATCGGGTACTGGTCGACCGTCTCGAGGTTCTCGTAGCCGGGCACCGGGTTGTCGTAGGCGAAGGACGGCGCGCGGCGCACGCGGCGCTGGCCGGGGAAGTACAGCCAGGCGTCGGATCCGCGGTCCATGAACCAGTGCACGAGGATCATCTCGCCCGCGCGCGCGGCCGGCGAGACGACCTCGTTGAGGATCTTCGCCTCGCTCTTCTTCACGTCGTCGAAGCTCTTCGTCGCCTCGTCGTGCAGCGGGAAGACGACCCACTGGTTCTGCGCGAGCTGGCTGAAGTCGCCGCTCTTGCTCGAGAACAGCGTCGAGTAGTGCTCGATGCGCCCTTCGCCCTGGTAGCGCAGCTTGTGGTTCCAGACCGCTTCGGCGCCGTTCTTCGGGATCGGGAACAGCGCTCCGCCGCCCACCGCGTTCTCGAGCTGCCAGCCGCCGTCGGCGAGCTTCGCGACGCGCGCGTTCTGCGCCGTGCGCTGGTAGACGCCGTCGGCGTAGCCGCACGAACGGTGCGTCGGGTAGACGTCCATCCGGTAGCCGGGCAGCGTGCGGATCAGCGTCTGCTGGCCTTCGGAGAGCTTGTCCTTGTACTGATCGACGTTCGACGCGTCGATCGAGAACAGCACCTTGTCGTCCTTGAACGGATCGATGCGCGGGTCACCGACCTTCCAGCCGGCCGGCATCGTGGTGATGCCCCCGGTCCACGCCGGGATCGTGCCGTCCTTGTTGCCGGCCTTCTCCGCGCCCATCGGCGTGAGGTCCTTGCCGAGCCTTGCGGCTTCGGCCTCGGGTACTGCGGCCACGGCGGGCGCGCAGGCGAGTGCGAGCGCGAGCGCCGCGCACAGCGGTTTCTTGGCTTTCATGTCTCCTCCTTGCTCAGGATTTCTCCGCGACGCCAACGATCAGCGAGGCGGTGCAATGGAACATCGTGCTGGTGCTCCCCATGCACCAGTTGATGTCGTTGTGCAGCGTGATCCGGTACGCGGGTCGGTCGCCGAGGTTGGTGTTGCACAGGCATCGTCCGCACGCGCTCTTGCCGCAGCAGTCGAAATAGCTGATCAGGTAGTCCTTGCCGTCGGCGGGATTGCGGCAGGTGCCGATCCACGAGACCTTCGACGGCTCGGTGCCCGGCGGGCACGCGTTCACCGTGCCGCCGCAGCACGAGCAGAGGAAGCCGTCGACCGCGCAGTACTTCCAGTAGTCGCACTGCGTGTCGTCGGTTTGCACGCCGTCGGCCGCTTTCGCGCCGCCGCCGTGACCCGAGGCGGCGTGCGCGGTGCGGTCGAAGGGCAGCACCGGCAGCGCCACCGACGCGCCGACGAGCAGGCGCCCCAGTCGCGCGATCGCCGAGCGGCGCGACGTGCGCTGCGCGGCGGCGCGCGTCGAGCGCTCGAATGCGGCATCGAACCAGTTCATGTCCTGTGCGCCTCCATCGTCTGCATCGTTTCGCCGCGATCGCCGAGGAACTCCTGTACCGACGCGACGCCCAGCTCGCGCGCGGTGAACAGGCTCTCGAGCTGTTCGCGCGAGTTGACGAGCCCCTTCGCGCGTACGCGCCCGGCCTCGTCGACGAGCACCGCGTACGGCAGCTTGCCGATGCGGTACGCCATGCCGAGCTCGGTGGACAGCAGGTACGGGAAGGCGGCGAGCCCTGCCCGCGCGCGGAATGCCTGGTGCTCCTCGTGCTCGCCGTCGCTGGCGAAGGCGAGCTCGAGCCAGCCGCGCTCGTCGGCGGCGATGCGCTGCAGGATCGGCAACAGCTTCTTGCAGACGGGGCAGGTGGGGGACAGGAAGAAGATCAGCAGGCTCTTCGCGCGCGCGCCGCCGGTGGCGAACGCGCGTCCGTCGATGGTCTGCAGATCCAGCACGGGCGCCGCCTCGCCGATCTTCGGGCCGCTGTCGAGCATCAGTGCGCCCATCGGCGCGATGCGCTCGTAGAGGACGCCGATCTGGCGCGTGAGCGCGAAGACGGTGGCGAGCAGCGCGAGCACCGCCACCCACAGGACGAGGTTCGAGACGATCAGGGCTTCGGTCATCCGCGGACTCCCGGCGAGGGCAGACGGTGCGAGGCAGACAGGCGCTGCGGGTCGGACATCAGTTCGTCGGCCGCCGCGTAGACGAACCACAGCGCGGCGGCCGCGAAGGTGGCGGTGAACGCGTCGAGCCAGACGAGCGTGCGCGCGGCGACCGGCGCCGCGGCGAATGCGCAGCCGGCGAGCAGCGCGGCATTGCGCGCGACGAGCGTCCACGACAGGCGCTTGCGCTGTCCGGCGCCGCCGCAGCCGCAGTCGATGTCGACGCGGCCGCGCAGCAGGTTGGCGACCACCGCGCCGGTGGCCAGCGCGACGATCGCGGCGGCGAGCAGGGCGGCGGGCAGCCGCGCCGCGGGCACGACGAGCAGCGCCGCGGCGAGTGCCTCGGCGAAGGGCAGGACGTACGCGAGCGCGCGCGCGGCGGGCGCGGGCAGCAGCCGGTAGCGCTCGACCGAGAACGCGAAGCCGTCGAGGTCGGCGAGCTTCGACCACGCCCCCACGGCGAGCACCAGCGCGAGCGCTCCGGCGACGGCGTGGCCGAGCACCGGGTCGAACGCGAAGCCGGTCATCGGTGCATCTCGACGAGGGTCGCCGCTTCTGCCACGCCGTCCATGCGCTGGACCACGCGCGGCTTGTCGCCCGCATCGATCAGCACGAGCCCCATCGTCATCGCGTCGAGTGCGACCAGGCGCGGCGGGCCGTCCTGGATGGCGGTGAGCGCGATCGCGTTCTCGCCCGGGATGCGCGCGATCCGCTTGCGCGCGGCGAGGTCGAAGGCCCAGATCTCGGCCGCGGGATTCTTGTGCGTGCCTTCCTCTCCGTCCGGATGCATCAGCGCGTAGAGGCGGCCGCTCTTCTCGTGCACGGTGAACAGCTGGTAGCCGCCGGGGCGCCAGTTCTTCTTGGCGTCGGCGGCGTCGAGCAGCGACCAGTTGCCGGTGGCGCGCGCCGCCGGGCCGCCCAGGTCGATCTCGTGGACGCGACCCAGGTACGACACGAAGAAGAAGCGGTCGCCGATCGCCTCGGCATGCACGAACACCGGATCGACGTCCGGGTCGAAGAAGCGCTCGCTGCGGGCGCGCGATGCGAGCGCACCGCGCTCGTCGAGCGTGATCGTCTCCATCGTGCCGTCGCCGCACAGGGTCGCGAAGCGGTTCGGCGCGCTCGGCACCGGCAGCGCGAGCCAGCAGCCGGAGGTCGCCACCTCGCTCGCCAGGCGGCGTTCGCGCAGGTCGACGATGCTCACCGAGCTCGCCGGCGTCGCGTTCTGCACGAACAGCCAGCGCGAATCGGCCGAGACGGTGATCAGGCCCCGGTAGTTCAGCGCCTGCGCACGCCGCTCGGGGATCGGGATCTCGCCGGTGTGCGACAGCGTTTCCGCGTCCCAGATGTCGATGACGTCGGCGCGCGTGCCGCGCCACAGGCGGGGGTAGTACGTGGTCGACACGTAGATCCGCTTGCGGTCGGGCGAGAGCACCGCCTGTCCGGCGAAGGCGAGGGGGATCTGCCCGATGTAGCGCGCCGTGTCCACGTCGACGACGTGCAGGCGCCCGTCGACGATGTGCTGGATCGAGATGTCGGAGACGTAGGCGCGCGCAGGACCCGCCGGCGGCGGGGTGACGACCGTTTGTTTCTCCGGAAACGATTGCGCCGCGACGCCGCTCAGCGCAAGCGCCAGCAGCGAGGCCGGGAGCACGCGCCCGACGATTCGATGCATCACGTGGAAGCTCCTCGTTCAACCGATTCTTCGTCGGTTCCGGGCGATTCTAGGAGTGGATCCGGCGCAGGCGTTATCCGAAATCGGCAATTCCCGGCGCGCCGCGGCAGTTTTTCACGGCCCCGGAAAATCGTTGCAGGTGAAACGAGTAGCGGATCTCCCCGCTTGCCAAGGGCGCTGGATTGCGATTCAATCGGCCTCCCCGCGGTCGTTCCACGACGACCCGGCCCGGACCGTTGCGGCCGCTCATCGCCGATGAGGACCGACGATTGCGGAGAGCGACGACGATGTGCATCGGCGAGCGGCCCCCGACGCAGTCCCAGCGCGACGACTACGCGTTCGCGCGCGCGCGCTCGACCGACGCCGACGAGCACGCCGCGCGGCTGAGCGGCTGGACCCAGACCTACGAGCAGCTCACGCCGGGCCGTTTCGAGGGCTTCCTGTGCGAGGCGCTGTTCGCGGAGATCCAGCTGTTCCGCGAGACGACGAACCAGTCGGTGCACGAGCTCGGCGCCGGGCGCAGCGGTTCGTACATGTTCGGCGTGCCGGTGGCGCTGCAGGGCGAGGGGTATTTCGGCGGCCGACCCATCGGGCTCGACTCGATCCTCGTGCTGCGCGATCGCGGCCCGCTCGATTTCCGCGCGCCGGCGCCGATGGACATCGTCGGCGTGTCGATGCCGATCGAGGCGCTGCGTCGCTATGCGCTCGAGATCGACCAGCGCGACGTCGACGGCGACCTGCGCGAGATCTGCGTGGCCGAGCCGGCGCCGGAACGCGTGCGTCGACTGCGCGGCTTCCTGCTGCTCGCGCTCGAGTCGATCTGCGGGCACCCGCAGAAGCTGCAGCACCCGGTCACGCGCCGCGCGCTCGAGCAGGCGGTCTACGGCAGCATCCTCGACACCTTCGCCGGCAGCGACGACGCCGCCGCCGCGCCGGGGCCGACGCGCAGCCACGCGCTGGTGAGCCGGGCACAGGAATACATGCGCGAGCACGTCGACGAGCCGCTGACGATCGAGGATTTGTGCCGCGAACTGCGCGTCAGCCGGCGCACGCTGCAGTACGGCTTTCGCGAGGTGCTGCGCCTGAATCCGGTCGGCTACCTGCGCGCGTTGCGGCTGAACGGCACGCGCCGTGCGCTGCGCAGCCCCGTCCAGGGGACCACCGTGCAGGACGTCGCGGCGCGCTGGGGCTTCTGGCACCTGAGCCATTTCGCCTGCGACTACCGCCGCATGTTCGGCGAACTGCCTTCCGAGACCCTGCACCGCGCGGCCGACGGCTGAAGCCCGGTACCCTCGGACCTCGTCGACGAATGCCGTTGAGCGAGGTCCCGATGGGGCAATCCACCGAGCCGGCGCCTGCCGAGTGGCACGCGATCTCGGCCGCCGAAGCCGTTCGCCTGCTGCGCACCGATCCGTCGCTCGGCCTGTCGTCCGACGAGGCGGCGCGCCGGCTGCAACGGCACGGGCCGAACCGCCTGCCGTCGGCTGCGCGCCGGCCGGCGTGGCGGCGCCTGCTGCTGCAGTTCCACTCGCTGCTGATCTACCTGATGCTCGCCGCGGGCGCGATCACCGCGGCGCTCGGGCATTTCATCGACAGCGCGGTGCTGGTCTCGGCGGTGCTGGTCAATGCCGCGATCGGCTTCGTGCAGGAGGGCAAGGCCGAGAGCGCGCTCGAGGCGATCCGCGACCTGCTGTCGCCGCATGCGAGCGTCGTGCGAGACGGGCACAGGCAGACGATCGACGCGGCCGGCCTGGTGCCGGGCGATCTCGTCGTGCTCGTTTCCGGCGATCGCGTACCGGCCGACCTGCGCCTGGTGTCCGCGCGCGGCGTGCGGGCCGACGAGGCGGCGCTGACCGGCGAGTCGGTCGCGACCGGAAAGACCACCGATCCGGTCGACGCCGCCGCGCCGCTGGGCGATCGCCGCGGCGTCCTCTACTCGGGGACGCTGCTCGCGGCGGGCAGCGCGACCGGCGTCGTCGTGGCCACCGGGCGCGACACCGAGCTCGGACGCATCGGCACCCTGCTCGGCGGCATCGAATCGGCCGAGACGCCGCTGCAGCGGCAGGTCGCGCGCTTCGGTCGCTGGCTGGGCGCGTCGATCATCGGCCTCGCCGCCGCCACCTTCGCCTTCGGCGTGCTCGTGCGCGGCACGCCGGCGACCGACATGTTCATCATGGTCGTCGCGCTCGCCGCCTCGGCGATTCCCGAGGGGCTGCCGGCGATCATGACGATCACGCTTGCGCTCGGCGTGCGCCGGATGGCGCGCCGGCACGCGATCATCCGCCGGCTGCCGGCGGTCGAGACGCTCGGCTCGGTCACCGTGATCTGCTCCGACAAGACGGGCACGCTCACGCGCAACGAGATGACGACGCAGCGCGTCGTCACCGCCGACGCCGTCTACGACGTCGAAGGCGCGGGCTACGAGCCGGCGGGTGCGATCCGCAGCGAGGGTCAGGCGGTCGACGCCGCGCGGCACGGCGTGCTGCGCGAGACGGCGCGCGCGGCGCTGCTGTGCAACGACGCGCAGCTGCGCCTGGACGAGGCGGACGGACAATGGCGCCTCGACGGCGATCCGACCGAGGGCGCGCTGGTGGTGCTCGCGATGAAGGCGGGGCTCGACGTGCCCGGCGAGCGCGAGACCTTCGCGCGCCTCGATGCGATCCCCTTCGAGTCGGAGCACCGGTTCATGGCGACGCTGCACCGCGACCCCTCCGGCGTCGGCTTCCTCGTCGTCAAGGGCGCACCCGAGCGCGTGATGCAGATGTGCGAACGGCAGGCGCTGGACGGCGGCGGCTCGGCGCCGATCGATCCCGACTACTGGCGCCGCGCGATCAACGACTGCGCGGCGCGCGCGCTGCGCGTGCTCGCCGTGGCGGTGCGACAGGCGCCGGCCGGATGCACCGACATCGGCTTCGGCGATGTCGAATCGGGCTTCACGCTGCTCGGCCTGTTCGGCAGCATCGATCCGCCGCGCGCGGAGGCGATGGCGGCGGTGCGCGAGTGCCACGACGCGGGCATCCGCGTGAAGATGATCACCGGGGACCACGTCGAGACCGCGCGCGCGATCGGCGCGCAACTGGGGATCGGTTCCGGCCTGCCCGGACTGACCGGGGCCGAGATCGAGATGCTCGACGACGAGCAGCTGCGCCGCGTCGTGCTCGGCATCGACGTCTTCGCGCGCGCCAGCCCCGAGCACAAGCTGCGGCTCGTGCAGGCGCTGCAGGAGAACGGGCGCATCGTCGCGATGACCGGCGACGGCGTCAACGACGCGCCGGCGCTCAAGCGGGCCGACGTCGGCGTCGCGATGGGCGACAAGGGCACCGACGCGGCGAAGGAGGCCGCCGACATGGTGCTCGCCGACGACAATTTCGCGACGATCGGCAACGCGGTGCGCGAGGGCCGCGGCATCTACGACAACATCCGCAAGTTCATCCTGTTCATGCTGCCGACCAACGGCGGCGAGGCGCTGGTCGTGCTCGCGGCGATCCTCTTCGGGCTGGCGCTGCCGCTCACGCCCGCACAGGTGCTGTGGATCAACATGGCGACCTCCGGCACGCTCGGCCTGGCGCTCGCCTTCGAACCCGCCGAGGACGACGTCATGCGGCGCCCGCCGCGGCCGGCCGGCGAGGCGCTGCTCACGCCGTTCTTCGTCTGGCGCGTCGTCATGGTCTCGTTCGCGATGATGGCCGGCGCGCTCGGGCTCTTCCTCTGGGAGCTCGACCGCGGCGCGTCGATCGAGACCGCCCGCACGATGGCGGTCGGCTCGATCGTCGTCGCCGAGATGGTCTATCTGCTCGCCAGTCGCTACATCGAGCGCTCGGTGCTGTCGCGCGAGGGCCTGCTCGGCAACCCCTACGTGCCGGTCACGATCGCGATCTGCGCGCTCCTGCAGCTCGCCTTCACGCACGCGCCGTGGCTGCAGCGCGTCTTCGGCTCGACCGACCTGGACGCCGGCCAGTGGCTGCGCGTGCTCGCCGCCGGGTCGCTCGTCTTCGTCGTTTCCGAGCTGGAGAAGGCGTTGATGCGGCGCCTGAGGCGACCGCGCGGTGGTCCGAGCGGGAGCGGATCCGGGGCCGGTCGCCCCGCCTCGGCCTGCGGCGAACCCTCGTCGGCTGTCGGCGAGGCTGCCTGATCTGATACGCTCGATCGACACCGGCCCCGTCGCGGATGACGCTCGCTTTCCTGATCGCCCTTCCGTTCCTCGGCAGCGCCCTCGCGGCGCTGATGCCGTCGAACGCCCGCAACGCGGAGTCGACGCTCGCGGGAGCGTTGTCGGTCGCCTGCGCCATCTGGGTGGCTTCGCTGTTCCCGCAGGTGCGCGACGGCGGCGTCGTCCGGGAGGAGATCTCCTGGCTTCCGTCGTTCGGGCTCGACCTCGTCGTGCGCATCGACGGCTTCGCCTGGATGTTCGCGATGCTCGTCACCGGGATCGGCGCGCTCGTCGTGCTCTACGCGCGCTACTACATGTCGCCGTCCGACCCGGTGCCGCGCTTCTTCTCGTTCCTGCTCGCGTTCATGGGCTCGATGCTCGGCGTCGTCACCGCCGGCAACCTGATCCAGCTCGTCTTCTTCTGGGAGCTGACGAGCCTCTTCTCGTTCCTGCTGATCGGCTACTGGCACCACCGTGCCGACGCGCGCCGCGGCGCACGCATGGCGCTGGTCGTCACCGGGGGCGGCGGGCTCGCGCTGCTCGCCGGCGTGCTGCTGCTCGGGCGCATCGTCGGCTCCTTCGACCTCGACGCCGTGCTCGCCGCACGCGCGGCGATCGTCCTGCATCCGCTGTACGAGCCGATGCTCGCGCTCGTGCTGCTCGGCGCGCTGACGAAGAGCGCGCAGTTCCCGTTCCATTTCTGGTTGCCGCACGCGATGGCGGCGCCGACCCCGGTGTCGGCGTACCTGCACTCGGCGACGATGGTGAAGGCGGGCGTCTTCCTGCTGGCCCGCCTGTGGCCGGTGCTCGCAGGCACCGATCCCTGGTTCTGGATCGTCGGGGGCGCCGGCCTGTTCACGCTCGTGCTCGGCGCCTACATCGCGATGTTCCAGAACGACCTGAAAGGGCTGCTCGCGTACTCGACGGTGAGCCACCTCGGCCTGATCACGCTGCTGCTCGGGCTGAACAGCCCCACGGCCGCGGTCGCGGCGGTCTTCCACATGTTGAACCACGCGACCTTCAAGGCGTCGCTCTTCATGGCCGCCGGCATCGCCGACCACGAGACCGGGACGCGCGACCTGGGCCGGCTGCGCGGCCTGGTGCATGCGATGCCGATCACCGCCACGCTCGCGCTCGTGGCGAGCGCGGCGATGGCCGGCGTGCCGCTGCTCAACGGATTCCTGTCGAAGGAGATGTTCTTCGCCGAGACGGTATTCGTCGAGTCGGCGCCCTGGGTCGAGCGATTGTTGCCCGTGGTGGCGACGCTCGCCGGGGTCTTTGCCGTCGTCTATTCGCTGCGCTTCGCCTGGGGCACCTTCGTCGGGCCGCTGTCCACCGACCTGCCGCGCACGCCGCACGAGCCGCCGCGCTGGATGCGGGTGCCGGTCGAGCTGCTCGTGCTCGCCTGCCTCGTCGTCGGCATCGTGCCGGGCTGGTCGGTCGGCTCCGTGCTCGCCGCCGCCGCACGGCCGGTCGTCGGCGGTACGCTGCCGCCGTACAGCCTGTCCGTGTGGCATGGCTTCACGGCGCCGCTGGCGATGAGCCTGGTCGCGCTCGGCGGGGGCATCCTCGGCTACCGCCTGTTGCGCCGGTCGTTCGCGAACGGCCTGCGCGGCACGCCGCTGATCGAGCGTTTCGACGGCAAGCGCGTGTTCGACGCTGCGATGATCGCGGCGAGCAGCGGTGCACGCCGTGCCCTGCGCCTGCTCGTCTCGCGTCGCTTGCAACCGCAACTGCTGTGGATGGTCGCGGCGACGCTGCTCGCCGCGTGGGGCGCGCTGCGGCTGGACGGCATCAGCTGGGGCGATCGCCCGCGCGTTGCGCCGTCGCCGGTCTTCGTCGGCATGTGGGCGATCGGCATCGTCGCGGCGATCGCGGCGGCGGCGCAGGCGAAGTTCCACCGGCTGGCGGCCGTCATGATGCTCGGCGTCGCCGGCCTCGTCACGTGCGTCACCTTCCTCTGGTTCTCGGCGCCCGACCTCGCGCTGACGCAGCTTGCCGTCGAGATCGTCACCACGGTGCTGTTCCTGCTCGGGTTGCGCTGGCTGCCCAAGCGGATCGTCGCGGAGGAGGCGCACGTCGCCCTGCGCGCCCGCACCCGGCGCGCGCGCGATTTCGTGCTCGCCATCGTCGTCGGCACCGGCACCGCCGCGCTGTCGTACGCGATGCTGACGCGCGAGGCGCCGCAGAGCATCTCGCCGTTCCTGCTCTCGCACGCGCTGCCCGAGGGCGGCGGGCGCAACGTCGTCAACGTCACGCTGGTCGACTTCCGCAGCTTCGACACGATGGGCGAAATCGCCGTGCTCGGCATCGTGGCGCTCACCGTCTACGCGCTGCTGCGCCGCTTCCGCCCGCCGCGCGAGAGCATCGTCCCCGAGCAGCAGAAGCCGGGCGTGGCCGGCGATCCGCTCGACGACGTGCTCGAGCCCGAACAGGGCGCAGATCCCGGCATCGGCTATCGCACCGTGCCGGCGGTGCTCGTACGCCTGCTGCTGCCGATCTCGTTCGTCGTCGCGCTGCACCTGTTCCTGCGCGGCCACGACGCCCCGGGAGGCGGCTTCGTCGCCGGCCTCGTCGTCGCGATCGGTTTCCTCACGCAGTACCTCGTGCTCGGCACGATCTGGATCGAGTCGCGCGTGCGGCTGCGCACGCCCTGGTGGATCGCGACGGGGCTGCTGCTCGTCGTCGCCACCGGCGCCGGCGCGATCTGGTTCGGGCATCCGTTCCTCACGACGCATACGCTGCACGTCCCGATGCCGTGGGGCGGCGAAGCGCACTGGGCGAGCGCGCTGCTGTTCGACGGCGGCGTATTCGCGGTCGTCGTCGGCGCGACCCTGCTGATGCTGATCGCGCTGGCGCACCAGTCGCTGCGCGCACATCGAAGGAGCAGCTGATGGAGGCCGTGCTCGCCATCGCCATCGGCGTGCTCGCCGCCTCGGGCGTCTGGCTGCTGCTGCGCCCGCGTACCTTCCAGGTGCTGATGGGCCTGTCGCTGCTGTCCTACGCGGTGAACCTGTTCATCTTCAGCATGGGGAGCCTCGCGATCGACAAGCCTCCGATCGTCGTTCCCGGCGTTCCCCACGATCTGCAGCACTACACCGATCCGCTGCCCCAGGCGCTCGTGCTCACCGCCATCGTCATCAACTTCGCGATGACGGCGCTGTTCCTCGTCGTGCTGCTCGCGCTGCGCGGGCTGTCCGGCACCGACCACGTCGACGGACGCGAGGAAACGTGATCGACTGGGCAAAGGCGGCGATGCCGCACCTCATCGTGCTGCCGATCGTGCTGCCCCTGGCCACCGCCGCGCTGATGCTCCTCACCGCGGAGCGGCGCCGCCGGCTGCGTGCGTCGCTGGGCCTGCTCTCGTGCGCGGCGACGCTGCTCATCGCGATCGCGCTGCTGCTGATCGTCGACGAACGGGGCGCGGCGGCCGAGGGCGTGTACCTGCCGGCGAACTGGCCCGCGCCCTTCGGCATCGTGCTGGTGATCGACCGGCTGTCGGCGATGATGCTCTTCGTCACCGCGGTGATCGCGCTGGCGGCATTCCTCTATTCGGTGGCGCGCTGGGATCGCGCCGGCGTGTATTTCCACGCGCTGTTCCAGTTGCAGCTGATGGGCCTGAACGGCGCCTTCCTCACCGCCGACGTCTTCAACCTGTTCGTCTTCTTCGAGATCCTGCTCGCCGCATCCTACGGGTTGCTGCTGCACGGCTCGGGCCCCGCGCGCGTGCGCGCCGGGCTGCACTACATCGCGGTGAACCTGTTCGCGTCGTCGCTGTTCCTGGTCGGAGTCGCGTTGCTGTACGGCGCCGCGGGAACCCTGAACCTGGCCGATTTCGCGGCGCGCATCCCGCAGATCCCGCCGGCCGACCGCCCGCTGCTGCACGCCGGCGCGGCGATCCTCGCCGTCGCGTTCCTCGCCAAGGCGGCGATGTGGCCGCTGAACTTCTGGCTCGTGCCCGCCTACTCGGCGGCGGGCGCCCCGGTGGCCGCGTTCTTCGCGATCCTCACCAAGGTCGGCGTCTACGCGGTCCTGCGCGTCTGGACGCTGTTCTTCGGGATCGACGCCGGCGATTCGGCGTTCTTCGGCGGATCGGCACTGAGCTGGCTCGGGATGGCGACGCTCGTGGTGGCGGCGATCGCGATGCTCGCGTCGCACCACCCGGGTCGACAGGCGGCCTGGGCCGTCGTGATCTCGTCCGCGACGCTGATCGCGGCGATCGGCTTCGCACGCCCGGCGCTCACCGCCGGCGCGCTGTACTACCTGGTCGGCTCCACCTTTGCGCTCGCCGCGCTCTTCCTGCTCGTCGAGCTGATCGACCGCGCGCGCGACGTCGAGCCGCAGGTGCCGCTCGACGACGCCGATCCGCTGCCGTTCTCGATCGAGTACATCGAGCGGCCCGACTCGAACCTCGACGAGGACGAGTCGGTGCTGATCGGGCGCATCATCCCGGGCGCAGTGGCCTTCCTCGGGATGGCGTTCATGGTTTGCGCCGTCATGATCGCCGGCATCCCGCCGCTGTCGGGTTTCCTCGGCAAGTTCGCCATGCTGTCGTCGGCACTCGCGCCCGATCCGACGCTCGCCGGGGCAGCGGTCCCCGGACCGGGCGCCGCGGCGCTCGCACTGGTCGCCGTGCTGATCGGTTCCGGCTTCCTGTCGCTCGTCGCGCTGTCGCGCGCCGGCATCCGCTACTTCTGGGCGCCGCAGGAGCGGGCGGCGCCGCGCCTGCGCGTCACCGAGACGCTGCCGATCGCCGTGCTGCTCGTGCTGTGCGCGCTGCTGACGATCCGCGCGGAGCCGGTGATGCGCTACGTCTCCAACACTGCGCAGTCGTTGCACCAGCCGTCGGGATACGTGGACGCGGTGCTGCGCGCGATGCCGGTGGAGCGGCGATGAAGCGCCTGTTCCCGTCGCCGCTGCTCAGCGTGGCGCTGTTCGTGCTGTGGCTCGTGCTCGCGCGCACGACGAGCGTCGGCCACCTGATCATCGCCGCCGTCGTCGCCGTCGGGATGCCGCTGCTGACGGCGACGCTGCGGCCGCTGCCGGTGCGGATCCGCCGGCCGGGGACGCTGCTGCGGCTGATCCTCACCGTGGGGCACGACGTCCTCCTCTCGAGCGTCGAGGTCGCCCGCGGATCGCTGCGCCGTCGCGATCGGCTGCCCGAGGGGCGCTTCGTGCGGATGGCGCTCGACCTGCGCGATCCCCATGCGATCGCCGCGCTGGCGACGATCACGACGGTGATACCGGGAACCGTCTGGACGGAGCTGGCCGGCGACCGCACCTGGTTCCTGCTGCACGTGTTCGACCTGCACGAGGACCAGGTCGACGAGTTCGTCGTGCGCTACAAGGCGCGCTACGAACGCCCGCTGAAGGAGATCTTCGAGTGAGCCCGCTGCTTTCCGCTGCTTCGTTCCTGGCGCTCCTGCTGCTCACGCTTGCCATGGCGCTTTCGCTGCTGCGCATGTTGCGCGGGCCGACCGCGCAGGACCGCATCCTCGCCTTCGACATGCTGTATGTCGTCGCGATGCTCGCGATGCTCGTGCTCGGCCTGCGATCGGGCGGCACGATGTACTTCGAGGCGGCGCTGATCATCGCGCTGTTCGGCTACGTCAGCACGGCCGCGCTCGGCAAGTTCCTGTTTCGCGGGGAGATCATCGAATGAGCGGCGACACGCCGCTGTGGGTCGACGCGATCGTCTCGCTGCTGCTGGTGAACGGCGCCGCGTTCTGCGTGGTCGGCGCGACGGGCCTGCTGCGCTTCCCGCACTTCTTCCTGCGCGCGCACCCGGCGGCGCTGCCCTACACGATGGGCACCTGGTCGATCGCGCTGGCGTCGCTGGTCTGGTTCAGCGCCTCGCAGGAGAACATCTCGATCCAGTCGTGGACGATCGTCGTGCTGTTGCCGATCGGCGCCCCGGTGGCCGTTGCGCTGCTCGCGCGCGCCGCGCTGTTTCGCCTGCGGCGCGCGGGCTACGTCGAGCCGCCGCCCCGGCGCAGCACCGACGACCCGGCGCGCGGGCGCACGCACGCCGGCAAGTCGCCGCCGGACTGAAGCCGGGGGGAAAACGGGGCAGGGCCCCCGGTTCCTTTGCTGGCTACGGCGCCCGCGACGGGCGCTCCAGTTCCGGATCGGGGTCGAAGGCCCGGTCGCCGTCGGCGAAAGGCGTGCCGGTGGGTCGCAACCCGGCGAAGTCCCAGGCCGAGCGGTCGAGCAGGTGCGACGGCACGACGCGGCCGAGCGACGCGAAGACGTTCTCGACCCGACCCGGGTGGCGGCGGTCCCATTCGCGCAGCATCTGCTTGATCTCGCGTCGCTTCAGGTTCTCCTGCGATCCGCACAGGTTGCAGGGGATGATCGGGAAGGCGCGCCACTGCGCGTAGGCGGCGAGGTCCTCTTCCTTCACGTAGGCGAGCGGGCGGATCACGACGTGGCGCCCGTCGTCGGAGACGAGCTTCGGCGGCATCGACTTCAGCTTGCCGCCGAAGAACAGGTTCAGGAAGAAGGTCTCGACGATGTCGTCGCGGTGGTGACCGAGCGCGATCTTCGTCGCGCCGAGTTCGTCGGCGACGCGATAGAGGATTCCGCGCCGCAGCCGCGAGCACAGCGAGCACATCGTGCGCCCCTCGGGGATGACGCGGGTGACGATCGAGTAGGTGTCCTGCGTCTCGATGCGGAAGGGCACGTCGAGCGTACGCAGGTAGTCGGGCAGCACGTGCTCGGGGAAGCCCGGCTGCTTCTGGTCGAGGTTGACGGCGACCAGATCGAACTCGATTGGCGCGCGGGCGCGCAGCGTGCGCAGCAGGTCGAGCAGCGCGTAGCTGTCCTTGCCGCCCGACAGGCAGACCATCACCCGGTCGCCGGCCTCGATCATGCCGAAGTCGCCGATCGCCTCGCCGGTGAGGCGCAGCAGGCGCTTGTGCAGCTTGTTGCGTTCGAAGGCGCGCTTGCGCCCGGCCGCGCCTGCCCGGGCGTCGTCCGCGCTCGCCGTCGCGGCGTCGGAGAGGTTCACCGCGGGTGCCTCCAGACTTCGACGCGCACCGAGCGCGCGCGCGGCAGCGGTTGCGGCTTGGTGACCGAGACCTTCAGCGCGCGCAGCCCCGGGAGCTTCTCCAGCTCGTCGGCGAGCTCGCCGCAGATCGTCTCGACCAGGCGGAAGCGGCGGTCGCCGCCGACCAGGCGCTCGACCGCCTCGACGACGCGCTCGTAGTTCACCGTCTCCGACAGCAGGTCGCGGCGCTGCTGCCGCGTGACGTCGGGCACGTAGAGCTCGACGTCGACGACGATCGGGCGGCGCTTGGCCTGCTCGCGCTCGTAGACGCCGAGATAGCAGTCGATCTCGATGTCCCGGACGAGGACGCGATAGCAGTCGGGGAACGGGGATGTGTCGGTGGTCATGATGCCTGGGAGCTTCAGCGCGAAACGAGGGAGCTGCCGCCGTCGACGTGCAGCACGTGGCCGGTGACGTAGTCGTTGCCGTCGAGCAGGAACGCGACGGCGCGCGCGACGTCCTCGCCGGTGCCGATGCGGGCCAACGGGATCGCCGCCTCGATCGCGTGCCGTTCGGCTTCGGTGAACACCGCGTGCTCGGGCCAGTCGAGCGAACCGGGTGCGACCGCGTTCACCCGCACTTCGGGCGCGAGCTCGAGTGCGAGCGTGCGGGTGAGCGCGACGACGCCGGCCTTCGCCGCGGCGTATACCGCGAAGCCGGGGAGCGGCCGCTCGCTGCGCGCGTCGGCGATGTTGACGATCGCGCCGCCGCGCGGGCGCAGCCAGCGCACCGCGGCCTGGCTCGTGAACAGCGTCGCCTTCAGGTTGCCGTCGACGAGCTCGCTCCACAGCGTCTCGTCGATCGAGCCGATCGGGGTGCGCAGGAAGGTCGACGCGTTGTTCACCAGCGCGTCGAGGCGCCCGTGCCAGCCGGCCGCCGCGTCGACCAGGCGCGTGCAGGCGTCGGCGCCCGAGAGGTCGCCCTCGAAGGTGCGCGCCGAGTCCGCGCGCGTCGCGACGAGCTCCGCGGCGAGCGCCTCGGCGTGCTCGGCCGAGCGACGGTAGTGGATCGCGACGTCGAAGCCGTGCGCGTGCAGGTGCCGTGCGATCTGCGCCCCGATTCGGCGGGCCGCACCGGTGACCAGGACGACGCGATTCGGATGCATGGCGCATCGAGTGTACGGCATCCGGGGTGTCCGGCTGGTACGATCGACGCTTCCGCGCTGCCGTCCCTCCCATGCTCGCTTTCCTTCCACCGGTCGCACGCGCCGCGGTCGCGGTGACGCTGCTCGTGGTCAATACGCTGTTCTGGTGCGTGCTGCTGTTCCTGCTCGCGCTGGTGAAGCTGCTGCTGCCGTTCGCGCGCGTGCGCGCAGCGATCGATCCGCTGCTCAACGGGACCGCGACCCGCTGGATCGCCGGCAACAACGCCTGGATGCGCCTGACGCAGCCCACGCAGTGGGACGTCGAAGGGCTCGAGCGCATCGATCCGAAGGGCTGGTATCTCGTCAGCTGCAACCACCAGTCGTGGGTCGACATCTTCGTGCTGCAGCGGCTGCTGAACCGCCGGATCCCGCTGCTGAAGTTCTTCCTCAAGTACGAGCTGATCTACGTGCCGGTGATGGGACTCGCCTGGTGGGCGCTCGATTTCCCCTTCATGCGCCGGCACTCCGACAAGTACCTGCGCAAGCATCCGGAGAAGCGCCTCGAGGACCTCGAGACGACGCGGCGCGCGTGCGAGAAGTTCGCGCGGCTGCCGACGAGCGTGATGAACTTCGTCGAGGGAACCCGCTTCACGCCCGAGAAGCACGCCGCGCAGCGCTCGCCGTACCGCCACCTGCTCAAGCCGAAGTCCGGCGCGCTGGCGCTGACGCTCAATGCGCTCGGCGAGCGCTTCGATTCGCTGATCGACGTGACGATCGTCTACCCGGGCGGCGTGCCGACCTTCTGGCAGTTCCTGCGCGGCGACGTCGAGCGTGTCGTCGTGCGCATGGTGCGCCGTCCGATCCCGTCCGAGTTCTTCCACGCCGACGCGATGGCCGATTCGCGCGCGCGCAAGCGGGTGCAGGCATGGCTGCACGAGCTGTGGCAGGAGAAGGACCGGCAGATCGATGCGCTGCTGCAGACGCCGCAGCGCGCCGCGGCGTGAGCTTCGAAGCCCCGCCGGCACCGGCGCTGGCCGTCTCGCGCGAGCTCGTGCGCCGCATCGGCGCGACGATCGACGAGGCGGGCGGATGGATCGGTTTCGACCGCTACCTGCAGCACGCGCTCTACGAGCCGGGGCTCGGCTACTACAGCGGCCCGAACCGCGTCTTCGGCGCCGAAGGCGACTTCGTCACCGCGCCCGAGATGTCGGCGCTCTTCGGCCGCTGCGTCGCCGTGCAATGCGCGCAGTGGCTCGACGAGGTCGGCGGCGAGATCGTCGAGTTCGGCGCCGGTTCCGGCGCGCTCGCCGCGCAGGTGCTGTCGGCGCTTCGCGAGGCGAACGCGCTGCCTTCCGGCTACGCGATCGTGGAGCTGTCGGCCCCTCTTCGCGAGCGCCAGCGCCAAGCGATCGCCGCTGCGGGTGGGGAGCTGCTCGAGCGCGTTCGGTGGCTCGATGCGCTGCCCGAGCGGATCGAGGGCGTGGTCCTCGCCAACGAGGTGCTCGACGCGATGCCGGTGCGCGTCTTTCGCAGCGCAGGCACCGAGGTGTACGAGCGAGGCGTCGGGCGTGCGGGAACCGATGCGCTCGACTGGGCGGAGCGCACGGCCGATCCTCGATTCGCCGCCCTCGCGCGCGAGCGGCTGCGCGAGGCGTGGAGCGCGCATGCCGGCGGGCGCATCGAGACCGTGCGCGAGACCGCGCCGTACGTCTCGGAGATCGGCGAGCAGGCCGAGGCCTGGGTCGAGACCGTCGGGTCGCGCTTGACGCGCGGCGCGATGTTGCTCGTCGACTACGGCTTTCCGCGCCACGAGTTCTATCACCCGCAGCGAGACGGCGGCACGCTGCGTTGTCATTTCCGCCACCGTTCGCACGACGATCCGTTCCTGTGGCCCGGCCTGCAGGACATCACGGCGCACGTCGATTTCAGCGCGATCGCCGAAGCGGCCGCACGCGCAGGGCTCGATCTGCTCGGCTTCCAGTCGCAGGCCCGATTCCTGCTGGACTGCGGGCTGCTGGACGCCTGCGCCGCGATCCCGCGCGACGACCTGCGTGCGTGGACGCGGGAGACGCAGGCAGCGCAGCGGCTGCTGTCGGAGGCGGAAATGGGCGAGCTGTTCAAGGCGATCGCGTTCGGTCGCGGGGTGCCGGACGACGCGATCGGGTTCAGGACACGCGACCGGCGTGCATCGCTGTAGGGCGCGCGGCGATGCGGGGGCGGGTGAAGGTGCTGTTCGCCGTCCTGGTGTTCCTGCCGGGCGCGATCGCGGGTCTCGAAGAGTCGGTGGCGTCGCAGGCCGCCGAGAATCCGGTGGCGAAGCCGCCGGTGGAGTCGCCCGAGGTCGTCACGCGCTCGATCGAGCGGCGCCAGCCCGCAAGGCCGCTGTCCGAGGCGGACCGCATCGACGAGCGCTCGGTGTCGGCCGGCGATCTCGAACGCCTGGCGCAGGCCTCGCGCGAACGCTGGAAGCGAAGCAGCCACGGGGCGATGCTGCTGCGCATCCTGCCCGAGCGCCTCGGTCCGTCCGAGCTGCCCGAGGCCGATTCGCGCGGCGCCCGGCTGGTCGCGCTCTACTGCGTGCAGTGCCACAACCTGCCGCGTCCCGCGATGCACGACGCAGGCACCTGGCCGCAGGTGGTGCGTCGGATGGTTCCGCGCATGGAGGGCCGCGGAAACCTCGGACCGCTGATGGCCGACCTGATGCGCGCGCCGGGTGCCGGCGAGCGTGCGATGGCCGCGCCGACGCCCGACGAGGAACGCGAGATCGTGAGCTACCTGCAGCGGCACGCGCAACGCGGCTTCGACCCGGCCGCCTCCCCCGGCGTCGCCAGCGCGCTCGAGCGCGGCGCCGGCCGCATGTTCGCCGAAGCCTGCGGCCAGTGCCACGTGCTGCCCGATCCGTCGCAGCACACGGCGGAGGAGTGGCCGGACGTGGTCGAGCGCATGCGCGACAATCTCGCGTGGATGAATCGCGTCGTCGGCGGCGGTGCCGACGCGCGCGAGCCGCAGCTGTCGGTTCCGGAGATCGTCGGGTTCCTGCAGGCGCATGCGCGGAGGTGAAGGCCGATCGCCCGCCCAGGCCTCCGCCGGCGGGCGGCACTGCGGGTCGTGGTCCGTCACTCGATTCAAGCGATGAAGTGGCTGCTCGTCGTCGTGCTTGCGCTGGTGCTCTTCTCCGGGCTGATGCCGGTGCTGCGCCGCTTCGGCATCGGCCGCCTGCCGGGTGACTTCGAGTTCCGCGCCTTCGGGCGCGACTGGTCGATTCCCGTGACGTCGACGGTGCTGCTGTCGCTGCTGGCCGCGCTGCTTGCGCGATTGATCTGAGGCGGGATCGACCGGAGGGCGGTGGCGGGGAGGCGGCGCACCGCGCTCGAGCGGTGCGCCTGGCTCGGGGGGTGGTGCATCGGGAGCGTTGAAGCGCCGGAGTGCCGAATGTCGGGACTCAGCGCCGGATTCCCAACCGCTCCGCAATCGCTGCCGCCCGCGCTTCGTGCACCGCTTCGCGGATCTTCTGCGGTGCGTCCTGGTGCATGCGGGCGATCGACGCGGTGTCGACCGACGCGAAGGCACGCGCCGCGTCGCGCAGGCGCTGCGCCTGGGGGTAGGGACGCGCCTCGAGCCCGAGGCGGCCGCGGTAGTCGGCTTCGCAGGCGGCGAGGACCGCGTCGAGACGCTTCGGCCGGCGCGCCGTGTCGATGCGTTCGAGCAGCTTCGCGATCGTTCCCGCGCGCAGCTCGAGGGCGCGATGCACGAGGCCGTGCTCGCGGGCGACGATGCGTGCGAGGTCGCGACACTCCGCGGGCACGCGCAGGCGCGCGCACAGTTCGTCGACGAGCTGCACCGAACGCTGCTCGTGCGCGATGTGGCGCGGCCATTCCTCGGGCGGCGTCGTTCCCTTGCCGAGGTCGTGCACGAGCGCGGCGAAGCGCACCGGCAACGAGGCACCGGCCCGGGCAGCGAAGTCGACGACCATCATCACGTGGACGCCGGTGTCGACCTCGGGGTGGTAGTCGGACCGCTGCGGTACGCCCCAGAGCCGATCGAGTTCGGGCATCACCCGCGCGAGTGCGCCGCACTGGCGCAGTACGTCGAACATGCGCGACGGACGCCGTTCCATGAGTCCGCGCGAGATCTCCTGCCAGACGCGCTCGGCGACCAGTGCGTCGGCCTCGCCGGCATCGACCATCGCGCGCATCAGCGCCATCGTTTCCGGCGCGACGGTGAAGCCGTCGAAGCGCGCCGAGAAGCGCGCCACGCGCAGGATGCGCACGGGGTCCTCGGCAAAGGCGGCGCCGACGTGGCGCAGCACGCGCGCGCGCAGGTCGGCCAGCCCGTCGAACGGATCGACCAGCGTTCCGTCCTCGGCGATCGCCATCGCGTTGATCGTGAGATCGCGCCGCAGCAGGTCGTCCTCGAGCGTGACGTCGGGTGCGGCGTGCACCGCGAAGCCGCGATAGCCGGGAGCGGTCTTGCGCTCGGTGCGCGCGAGTGCATATTCCTCGTTCGTCTGCGGGTGCAGGAACACCGGGAAGTCGCGTCCCACCGGTCGAAAACCGCGGGCGACGAGCTCGTCGGGGGTCGCACCGACGACGACCCAGTCGCGATCCTTGACGGGGAGCCCGAGCAGCTCGTCGCGTACGGAGCCGCCGACCCGATAGATCTTCATCGGCTCGGGCGGCGTGTCAGCGCCCGGCGCGCCGGCGCTCCTCGGCCAGCCGCAGCTCGTGCACGTCGACATAGGACGGCGCGACGGCCGCGAGCGTCTTCGGCTCGATGCGCAGCTCCGGCGCGATCGGGCCGCTGGCGACGTTGTCGATCGCCAGCGAATCGAAGTTGTCGCGCGACATGCGCAGCGGACCCGGCGCCCATTCGAGCAGCGTCGCCTGCAGCCTTCCGAGCGAGTCGGGCAGGCCGATGACCGGGCGGCGCCGGCCGCCGAGCTCGCCGGCGAAGCGGATCAGCTCGCGCAGCGTCCACACCTCCGGGCCGGCGAGTTCGTAGCAGCGGTGCACGGCGAACTGTTCGTCGAGGGCACGGACGATCGCGGTGGCGACGTCGCCGACCCAGACGGGCTGGAAGCGCGCGTCGGCGCGCCCGACCATCAGCACGGGCAGCCAGCGCTGCAGCGTCGCGAAGCGCTCGATCAGCGAATCGCCGCGACCGAAGACGACCGACGGACGGAACACGGTCCACTGCAGGTCGTTCGCGTCGCGCACGACCCGTTCGCCGGCCGACTTCGAACGCAGGTACATCGACGCGAGCGTGCGTTCGCCGTCTTCGCGCACGCCGAGCGCCGAGACGTGCATCAGTCGCCGGACGCCGGCGGCGCGGGCGGCTTCGACGAGGCGCGCGGGAAGACGCACGTGCGCGCGCTCGAAGCCGGGTCCCCAGGGCGTGCCGCGGCCGCCGTCGAGCACGCCGATCAGGTTGATCACCGCGTCGGCGCCGCGCATCAGCGACGCGAGTTGCGCATCGTCGTGCACGTCGGCCTGTAATACCTGCACCGTGGGCAGCGTGAGCAGTGCACGCGCCCGTTCGCGGTTGCGCGTGGGCACGATCACGTGCCGCGTCTGCGCGGCGAGCCGCGCCGCGACGTGGCTGCCGATGAAGCCGCTTCCGCCGAGCAGGAGAACGCGTTCGTTCGCCACCGTGCGGCCCCTACGGGACGTCCGTCGGCCCCGCGAGCCGGGGAACGACGGTGCCGAGCCGCGCCTTGAGCGACTGCGGCTCTCCGGTGAACAGCGCCGCGTAGTAGGCCGCGTTCGTCAGCACCTTCTTCACGTAGTCGCGCGTTTCGTTGAAGGGGATGATCTCCGCGAAGATCGCTCCCTCGACCGGCGCGGGCAGCGTCGCGCGCCAGTTGCGCGGCCGTCGCGGGCCCGCGTTGTAGCCGGCCGAGGCGAGCAGCGGCGAACCGTCGAGGTCGTCGAGCACCGTACGCAGGTAGAAGGTGCCGAAGCGCAGGTTGGTATCGAGGTCGTGCAGGTTGTCGACGCGGAAGTCGCGCTCGCCGAGCTTCTTCGCGATCCAGCGCGCGGTGGTCGGCATGATCTGCATCAGGCCCTGCGCACCGGCCCACGAGCGCGCGTCCATGATGAAGCGCGATTCCTGGCGGATCAGCCCGTAGACCCAGGCAGGATCGAGGTCGGCGTCCGCCGCCACCGGTTTCATCCGGTCGAGGAAAGGCGAGACGAAGCGCAGGGCGAAGTCGTGTTCCTCGCGGGTACGATCCGCCGTGTTCACGCAGCGATCGAGCACGTGCTGGCTGCACGCCCAGCGTGCGGCGGCGAGCAGCTGGCGGTCGCTCATCCCGCGCAGCTGGTAGTTCCATTCGCGGTTGCCTTCGAAGCGCAGGCCCAGCGCGTAGAAGCGCAGCGCGCGGTCGAATCCCGCGTTGCGCCGGGCCTGCGCGAGCTCTTCCTCGGTGGTCGCGGCCGCCGGCGGCGGCGGCTGCGTCAGCGAACCGAGGTCCTCGGCGGCGAGCTGTCCGTAGAAGTGGAACTGCCCGGCGATCGGACGCAGCATCTCGTCGGCCCGGGCGGTGTTGCCGGCCTCGCGCTCGGCCCGCGCGCTCCAGTAGATCCACGCCGGGTCGCTGCGTCCGGCGTCGCTCATGCGGGCGACGACGCTGCGCAGCGTCGTCCAGTCCTGTTCGCGCAGCGCGGCGCGCGCGAGCCACGCCCACGTGTGGTCGGAGGCGGGCGCATCGAGCGACGCGCGCGCCCATTCGAGCGCGCGCGGATCGAGTTGCCGCATCGCGGATGCGGCCACCTGCGAACGCACGAATGCGAGGTCGCTCTCGCGCAGCGTGCCGGCGCTCTGCTCGAGCCGCTGCATCGCGTCGGCGGGGTCGTTGCGTGCCAGCCGCGACAGCGCGATCAGCGCGATCTCGCGCGTGCGCTTGCCGGCAAGCGCCTTCGCGGGACGTTCGAGCGCGAGCTCGAGCCGGCGCGGATCGAGCGCGAGCCGCTCGCCCAGCAGCCGCACCGTGGCGAGCGAATTCGTCTCGAGCGCGGCGAGCAGGCGCGCGACGAGATCGCCGCGGTCGAAGGCGCCGGTGCGCACCAGCGCATCGAGCAGTGCGGTGCAGCCGGGGCCGAAGTTGCGCACCGAGAACACCGCGGTGCGCGCCGCCGGTGCCGGTCGCGCGCGCTCGACCTTCCCGAGCGAGGCGTAGCAGTGGACCTCGTCGTCGTCCCGCAGGATCCACTTCGCGTACTCGGCGTCGAACGGCGCCCAGTCTCCGCGCCGGCCGAGATCGAGCATCCAGTCGCGGCTGGCGAGATCGGCGACCAGCGATCCCTCGTGCTTCGCGATGAAGCGCCGTACGTCGGCGTCGACGCTGCCGGGCACCACTTCCTCGGGCGGCGCCTGCAGGCGCATCCGCAGGCGCCAGTAGTCCAGGTAGACGGCGAGCGGGTGCGCCTGCGCCCTTGCCGCCATCGCCTCGAAGCGCGGCCGGTCGCCCTTGGTGAAGGCCTCGTGCGCGGCCGTGAACGCCTGGTCGACGTCGAGCGAGGCGGGCGCCGCGGCGGCGACCGGCTCCGGGCGACGCTTCTGCGCTTCGGCGGGAGAGAGAACCGAAAAGCCGATCAGTCCTACAATCGCCGCGATCGCGATCCGGTGCGTCATGTCGCCCTGCCCACTGCCCATTGCCTACTGAAACGCCATTCGGTGCCGGCGGCACCGGGGCCGAGCATAGCATGCGCATCGTCGACGAAATCACTCGAACACATGCGCGCAACACCTTGATCCGCTGGCGCAGCGAGAACGAAGCGCAGCTGCGCGAACAGGCCGATCCGAGGCTGCGCGAACGCCTGCTGCCACTGCTCGACACGCCGCCCTTCGATCGTGCGCGTGTACTCGGCGTCTACTGGCCGATCCGCGGTGAACCCGAACTCGCGCCCTGCCATGCACGGTGGCGGGCGCAGGGCCGCACGCTCGCGTTGCCGCGGATCGCCGAGGGCGGCGCGCTGGAGTTCGGTCGCTGGCAGGACGACGGCGAACTGCGTACGGGCCGCTTCGCGATCCCCGTGCCGCATCCCTTCGAACCGGTCGAGCCCGACCTGCTGATCGTTCCCTGCGTCGGCTTCGACCTGCGCGGCTATCGGCTCGGCTACGGCGGCGGCCACTACGACCGGACACTGGCACTGCGTCCGGTCGAAGCGATCGGCGTCGGCTACGACGCCTGCGAGCTCGAGCGTTTCGACGCGGACGCGCACGACCGCCCGCTGCGCGCGATCGTCACCGAGTCGAGGCTGGTCGGGCCGTGACAAGGCGAGCGGCGTTGCGGTTCGCCGACCAGTCGAGGAAGTCGTCGGGCGGCAGCGCCGGCGACAGATGAAAACCCTGCGCGCGGTCGCAGCCCAGCTCGCGCAGCGCCGACTCGATGAACTCGTTCTCGACGCCCTCGGCCACGGTGACCAGCTCGAAGGCGTGCGCGAGCTCGACCAGCGCGCGCACGATTCGGCGGTCGTCGCGCGCGGAGGCGATCGACTGCACGAAGCTGCGGTCGATCTTCAGCTCGTCGAGCGGGAACCGGTTCAGGTAGCTCAGCGACGAGTAGCCGGTACCGAAATCGTCGATCGACAGCCGGCAGCCGAGCGCGCGCAACTCGCCCGCGAGTGCGATCGCCGCCCGCTCGTTGCGGATCAGCGCGCTCTCGGTCAGCTCGAGCGTCAGGCGCCCCGGATCCACTCCCCAGATCGCGAGCGTCTGCGCGACGAGCTCGGGAAGCGTGTCGTCCCCGAAGGTGATCGCCGACAGGTTGATCGCCACCGAAAGGTCGAGACCGCGCTGCTCCCATTGCGCGGCGTGGCGCAGCGCGGTGTTCATCGTGAAGCGCGTCAGCTCGAGGATCAGGCCGCGTTCCTCGGCGATCGACGCGATCGTCGCCGGTGCCACCGTGCGGCCGTCGATGCGCTTCCAGCGCACCAGCGCTTCCGCAGACACGCAGCGGCCCGTGTGCAGGTCGACCTGCGGCTGGAAGTGGACCTCGAGCTCGTTGCGCGCGAGCGCGTCGTGCAGATCGCGCTCGAGCTCGTGCCGACGCAGTCCGGAGGCGTGGTCGTCGTTCACGCGCAGGATGCGGACGTGGTCCTCGCGCCCGAGCGACTGCGCCGCCGCCTCGGATGCCACGGCGACGAGCGTCATCGGGTCGGCCGTGGAGCCGGCGGGCGCCCATGCGCCGCCGATCGACGGTCGCAGCCGCACGGGCAGCGCGTCGGGCTCGACGCGCACGGGCGCCGCCAGCGACTGGATCATCGAGTGGCTTGCCAGTTCGGCGAGCGCTTCGCTCGCGAGCCCCGCGAGCAGCACCCACATCTCCTCGCGCGAGGCGAAGGCGTAGCGGTCGGGCGGCCGCAGCACCGTTTCCAGGCGGCGGCCGATCTCGTCGAGCACCGGCCGGTCGTCCGGCGGGCGCGCGAGCGCATCGATGCGATCCGAGCGGTTCAGTGCGACGACGAGCACGACGTCCCGCGTACCGTCGCATTGCGCGGCCGCGGCGGCGATGTCGCCGAGCAACTGGCCCGGCGTGCGTTCGCACGGGCCGGGGAGCGGGAGGGAGGCCGCGTCGGAACGATGGGTCACGTTGCGGTCCGCGCGGATCAGGGCTGCGCCGTCGACGGCAAGGCTTCGCGCGCGTAGTAGTCGTGCAGCTTCAGGCCGTAGGCGCCGGCCGCGAGCCCGCGCACGATGCGGATCCGGGGACCCGAATCGGCCGACTTCGGCCGACGCAGCAGGTCGCGCTCGAAGGGCTCCGGCAGAGGCGTCTTGTCGGTCGTCGTGAGCACGAGCACGCGCGGCTCGAGGCGGCGGACACGGTTGTGCGCCAGCACCGCGGCCACCTCTCCGTTCGAGAGCTCGACGAAGCTGCCGACGGGAAAGATGCCGATCGCCTGCACGAACTGCTCGACGAGCGGCTCGTGGAACGAGCTGCCCGTCCATTCGTACAGGCTCATCAGCGCATCCTGCGGGGCGCATGCGTTCGCGTAGGCTCGCGCCGTAGTCAGCGCCGCAAAGCTGTCGGCGATCGCCGCCATGCGCCCGTAGACGCCGATCTCCTCGCCGCGCAGCCCTTTCGGGTAGCCGGAGCCGTCGAGCCGCTCGTGGTGCTGCGCGATGCCTTCGATGATCGGGGCGGCCAGGCGCACGCTCGTGGCGAGCGCCTCCAGGCCGAGCCGCACGTGCTCCTTGACGACGTTGTATTCGGCCGGCGCCAGCATCCCGGGCTTCTCGAGCAGCGCGTGCGGCAGGCGCGTCTTGCCGACGTCGGCGAGCATTCCGATCATGCCCAGGTTCGCCAGCTCGCGCCGCGGAAAGCCGAGATGGCGGCCCAGCGCGACCAGGTACAGCGCGACCTTCACGCCGTGCTGGTAGGTCTGCACGCTCTCCTCGCGCAGCCGCGCGACCCACATCAGCGCATCGGGGTTGTCGACCATGCTGTCGACGATCTCGTCGACCGCGCCGCTGACCTGCTGCACGTCGGGAACGCGACCGTTGCGCACGTCGGCGACCAGCGTCTCGAGTGCGCGCTCGCCGCCGCCGAAGGCCACTCGCGCGCGCGGCAGTTCGGCTTCGACCGGCGCACGGTCGACGTAGCGACGCAGCTCGATGCCCTGCGGAAGCTGTCCCTTCAGCGCGTCGGCAGGAGTCGAGGGGGCGGCGCGCTTCCTGCCTGCGCGCGACCGGGCAGCCGGGCGCAGCCAGTCGAACATGCGATGCCAGGCCGAGTCGCGCGGCCGGTCGGTCGGCGCGACGGCGGTCGCGCGAATGAAATCGCGGAAACGCTCGCGCGTGTGCCGGCTGATCGCGAGATCGGAACGGATGCGCACCGGCCGTGACGGGCGCTCGCGCTCGGTCGGCTTCTCGTCGAGCACGGTGTCGAAGCGCAGCGGCGCCGACGCCGGTGTCGCGGTGGAGGTCGGCGGCCCGTCGGAGAGCTCGGCCGCACGGATCGCCGTGGCGAGTGCCGAATTCGACAGATCGAGGTCGACGTAGACGTACCGGCAGTAGCGTCGCAGCGTGTCGAGCTCGATCTGGCTGTCGACCAGGAAGCCCTGCAGCAGGAACGGCGTGTCGAGCCAGGGCCGGTCGAGCTCGGCGACGAACATGCCCGCCTGCAGACTCTCGACCGGAATCTGGTAGCGCTTCACCGAGGTCGCCCCCGATGCGGGCAAGGTCGTGGACATCTCGTTCGGGCGTGCGGAACGCTGCCTTCGTGATCGGGTGAACCGATGGTAACGACGCCGGTCCCCGCGGTCGAAGAGCGCCCCGCCGCCGATCGGGTCATCGGCAACAGCGTCCGACGAACGGCCCGGGCGCGGGCGCGGGCGGGCCGGACGCGTTGCCGGAGGTCAACCGTCCGCGGCCGGGCCTGCCCCGAGCGCCTCGAGGATCGCGATCGTGGGCGCGGCCTGGTTCAGCGTATAGAAATGCAGGCCCGGCGCGCCTTCGGCAAGCAGGCGTCGGCACATCGAGCCGACGACCTCGGCGCCGAAGGCGCGGATCGCCTCGATGTCGTCGCCGCAGGCCGCGAGCTCGAGCCGGATCCAGCGCGGGATCTCGGCACCGCACGAGTCGGAGAAGCGTGCCAGCTGCGAGTAGTTCGAGATCGGCATGATGCCCGGCACGATCGGTGCGTCGACGCCCAGGCGCGCGGCCGAATCGCGGAATCGCAGGTAGGCGTCGGCGTTGAAGAAGTACTGGGTGATCGCCGAGTCGGCTCCCGCCCGCATCTTCGCGACGAAGGCCTGCAGGTCGTCGCGCGGCGTGTGCGCCTGCGGATGCGTCTCCGGGTACGCGGCCACCTCGAGGTGGAAGAAGTCGCCGGTCTCTGCGCGCACGAACGCGACCAGGTCGCTCGCGTAGCGGAAGTCGCCGGCGCCCCGCATTCCCGACGGCAGGTCGCCGCGCAGGAGCACGAGCCGGCGTATGCCGTGTTCGCGATAGAGCGCGAGCAGTTCGCGCACCGACTCGCGCGACGCGCCGACGCACGACAGGTGCGGCGCGACCGTGCGCCGCTCGGCGACGATCTCGAGCACGGTGGCGAGCGTCTTGTCGCGCGTGACCCCGCCCGCACCGTAGGTGACGCTGTAGAACGCCGGCGCGAAGCGCGCGAGCGCATCGCGCGCAGCGCGCAGTTTCTCGACGCCGGGCGGCGTGTTCGGCGGGAAGAACTCGAAGCTGATCGTTCGCCCGGCGCCCGTCTGCGTATTCATTTGCGTCCCCTCATTTGCGTGCATCCAGGAAGAATTCCCGGTTGCCGTCGCCGCCGACGATCGGGCTGTCGAACCAGTCTTCGGGGATCCATCCGCTGTCGCGTGCCGATGCCTCGATTCGTTCGCGCAATTCGCCCAGGCGCGCCGCGTCGCGCACGATGCCGCGCCGGTCCACGGCGCCGGGGCCGAGTTCGAACTGCGGCTTGACGAGCGCGACCAGTCGGCCGCCCGCGCGGGCGAGCGCGTGGGCCGGCGCGAAGGCATGCGCGAGCGAGATGAACGAGAGATCGGCGACGACCAGTTCGAAGCCTCCGTGCGGCAGTGCTTCCCCGAGCGTCGCTGCATCGAGCGTGCGAACGTGCACGCCTTCGAAGGCGCGTACGCGCGGGTCGTCGCGCAGCGACGCGTGCAACTGGCCGTGACCGACGTCGACGCCGACGACGCGTGCGGCGCCGGCGCGCAGCAGGCAGTCGGTGAAGCCGCCGGTGCTCTGGCCGAGATCGAGACAGGCGAGCCCGCGTACGTCGATGCCGGCGCGCAGCAGCGCTCCCTCGAGCTTCAGCCCGCCGCGCGACACGTAGCGCAGCTCGGCGTCGTCGTCGATGCGCAGCTCGCAGTCCTCGGGCAGATCGTCGCCCGCCTTGCGCGGCGCGATCCAGCCGTCCGGTGCGTGCCAGCGAACGGCGCCGCTCGCGATCAGCCGCTGCGCGGCCGAGCGGGAGGGCGCCAGGCCGCGGGCGACGAGCAGCAGGTCGGTGCGAGCCACGGCCCCGGTCGGCGCGTCAGTAGCGGTAGCTGTCGCTCTTGTACGGGCCCTCGACCGGCACCCCGATGTACGCGGCCTGCTGCGGCGTGAGCTCGGTGAGCGTCGCGCCCAGCTTCTTTAGCTGCAGCCGCGCCACCTTCTCGTCGAGGTGCTTCGGCAGCACGTAGACCTTGCCCGGCTCGTAGCGCTCGGGGTGCGAGAACAGCTCGATCTGGGCGATCGTCTGGTTCGCGAACGACGAGCTCATCACGTACGACGGATGGCCGGTGCCGCAGCCGAGGTTCACGAGGCGTCCCTCGGCGAGCAGGATGATGCGCTTGCCGTCGGGGAAGATCACGTGATCGACCTGCGGCTTGATGTTCTCGCGGCGGCAGTCCTTCAGCGACGCGATGTCGATCTCGTTGTCGAAGTGCCCGATGTTGCAGACGATCGCCTGGTCCTTCATCGCCTGCATGTGCTCGTGGCGGATGACGTCGCGATTGCCGGTGGCCGTGACGAAGATGTCGGCCTTGTCGGCGGCGTATTCCATCGTGACGACGCGATAGCCTTCCATCGCCGCCTGCAGCGCGCAGATCGGGTCGCATTCGGTGATCCACACCTGCGCGGACAGCGCGCGCAGCGCCTGCGCCGAGCCCTTGCCGACGTCGCCGTAGCCGGCGACGACCGCGACCTTGCCGGCGATCATCACGTCGGTCGCGCGCTTGATGCCGTCGACCAGCGACTCGCGGCAGCCGTACAGGTTGTCGAACTTGCTCTTGGTGACCGAGTCGTTGACGTTGATCGCGCGGAACGCCAGCTCGCCGCGCGCCGACATCTGGTACAGGCGGTGCACGCCGGTGGTCGTCTCCTCGGTGACGCCGACGATCGACGCGCGCTGGCGCTCGTACCACTGCGGGTCCTTGTCGAGCTGCCGACGGATCGCGGCGAACAGCGCGCGTTCCTCCTCGCTCTTCGGGTCGGCCAGCAGCGAACGGTCCTTCGCGGCCTGCGCGCCCAGGTGCACGAGCAGCGTCGCGTCGCCGCCGTCGTCGAGGATCATGTTCGACGTGCCGCCGCCGGGCCAGTCGAAGATGCGATGCGTGTAGTCCCAGTAGTCGTCGAGCGTCTCGCCCTTGACCGCGAACACCGGTACGCCGGCCGCGGCGATCGCCGCCGCGGCGTGGTCCTGCGTCGAGAAGATGTTGCACGACGCCCAGCGGACCTGCGCGCCGAGCGCGACCAGCGTCTCGATCAGGACCGCGGTCTGGATCGTCATGTGCAGCGAGCCCGAGATGCGGGCGCCCTTCAGCGGCTGCGCGGCGGCGTATTCGTCGCGGATCGCCATGAGTCCCGGCATCTCCGTCTCGGCGATGCGGATCTCCTTGCGGCCCCAGTCGGCCAGGCCGGCGTCGGCGATGCGGAAATCGGTGAAGGCTTCGGGTTTCGGTACGGCAGACATCGCCACTCCTTGCATGCGAAAAGGGTGCCGACGCGACAGGACAGGGAGGCGGGTCGCACGATCGCGCGCCCGTGCTGCGCCCGTCTGCCGTGACGGATCACGGTTCGACGAGCGCCGTTGAATCGGTTCCCGAGCCTGGCGGCGACCGGAGGTCCGGGCCGTTGCAGCGCTCCTCGGGAGCGTCGATTATAGCCGTGCGCGACCGGGACGGACCCGATCAGCGCGCCGGCGGTCGCCCGTAGTAATCCGGCAGCCGCAGCCCGTACGCGCCGGTCGGCAAGCCGCGGGCGATGCGCACCTGCGTGCCGCTGTAGACCTCGTCGGGCTCCTGCCGGCCGGTGCGGTCGCGCACGGTGCGCAGCGGCCCCTTGTCGGCGCCGGTGAGCACGACGAGCTTCGGCGTCAGCCGCTCGCCGCGCGGGCGATCGACCACGGCCGCGATCTCGCCGTCGCGCAGCTCGACCATCGTGCCGACCGGGAACATGCCGATCGACAGCACGAAACGCTCGACGAGGTCCCGGCAGAAGAGCGACTTCGACCATTCGTTCAGTGCGGACAGCGCATCCTCGGCGGACAGCGGGTTCGCATACGCACGCACCGCGGTGAGCCCGCTGAAGGCGTCGACGATCGCTGCCATGCGGCCGGGCAGGCCGATGTCCTTGCCGCGCAGCTTGCGCGGGTATCCGGAGCCGTCGAGCCGCTCGTGGTGCTCGGCGATCGCGCGCAGCACCGCGGGGGGCAGGTTGCCGGCGCGCTCGAGCAGGTCGAGGCCGATCGTCACGTGCTGCTGCACGAGCGCGTAGTCGTGCGGCGCGAGCACGCCCGGCTGCTCGAGCAGCTCGCGCGGCAGCAGCGCCTTGCCGAGGTCGAGCAGCAGCCCGACCAGCACGAGCTCGCGCAGCGACTGCTCGGACATGCCGAGCGAGCGCCCGAAGCCGGCGAGGTTCATCGCGACCGCCGATGCGGGATTCGGCCGCGGCGCGTTCTGTGCGTAGAGCGCCTCCGCCCAGCGCAGCGCGTCCGGTGCGTGGCGCAGCGTGGCGACGAAGGCGTCCACCGGCTCGTCGAGCGCTTCGAGGGCGGGGGTCGTCCCCTGGCGCACCTGCGCGATGAGCGTGTCGGCCGCGCTCACCAGGCGGGCATGGACGACGCGTGCTTCGGCGAAGCTCTCCCGGATCGGCGACGGCTCGACCGGCTCGACGGCGGCGATCGTGTCGCCGTAGCGCTCGCGCAGTGCGTCCAGGCTGCAGGCGCGCGGCCCGGCGTTGCCCGTCCCGGTCGACAACCAGCTGCGCAGGCGCGCGACCGCGCCGCTGCGTTGCCGCGTCGGCCTGCCTTCGCTCGCCAGCAGCAGCGCACGCAGTCGTCCGCGTGCTTCGTTCGTCGGATGCACGTCGTCGCGTCGCTCGGCCGGGGCCGGGAGCAGGACGTGGCGGCCGCGCAGCGCGACCCGTCGGGCGTTGCGTCGGCGACGCACGCCGAGTTCCGTCGCGCCGTCGAGCGCCGCCTCGTTGCCGGCGCGGGCCTCGCCTTCGGAGGGCCGCGCCGAAGCGGCGGCCGGATCTTCGAGGAGCGAGAGCTTGTGCTCGCTCGAGAGCACCGCCGCCGCCTTGATCGCGTCGATCATGTCGGGCGCCGAGCGGGCAGGGTCGATGCGCACCTGCCGGCAGTGCTTGCGCAGCGCCGCGACCTCGTCGTCGCTCGAGACGAGCAGGCCACCCTGCGGCAGCGGCGTGTCGCTCCACGGCCGATCGAGCTCGGCCACGAACATGCCGGGCAGCACCCGCAGCGCGTCGACGCGAGGCAGCTCGCTGCCATCGTCGCCATCGAAGGACGACGGGTAGACGATTTCCTCGAGATCGGCAACGAAGGACGTGGACATGGCGCGCAGGAACCCCCGGAATCGACCGCACGAGCATAGCCGCGGTCGCCGGCGGCGAGCGCGGCAAAAAGCACGGATGGAGCGGCGCATCTCCGCCCGGCCGTTCCGGCTCCCTTCCCTTCGCGGGCGGGGCCGCGCGCTACACTGGATGCAATGACGAAGCTGTCCGAACTGCGCAAGAACTACGAGCGCGACGAGCTCGACGAAGGCCGCGCCGCGTCCGATCCCTTCGAGCAGTTCCGGCTATGGCTGGGGCAGGCGATCGGTGCCGAAGTGCCCGAGCCGAACGCGATGACGCTCGCCACCGTCGGCGAAGACGGCCGTCCGTCGACCCGCATCGTGCTGATCAAGGACTTCGACGAGCGCGGCATCGTCTGGTACAGCAACTACGAGAGCCGCAAGGGGCGCGAGCTCGCCGGCAACCCGCATGCGGCGCTGCAGTTCCACTGGGTCGAGCTCGAGCGGGTCGTGCGCATCGAAGGACGGGTCTCGCGCGTCGACGCCGCCGAGTCGGATGCCTATTTCGCCTCCCGGCCGCTGGCATCGCGCATCGGTGCCTGGGCGTCCGAGCAGAGCCGTCCGCTCGCTTCGCGCGCCGCGCTGGTGGCGCGTGCCGCCGAGTTCGGGCTCAAGTTCGGGTTGCATCCGCCGCGACCGCCGCACTGGGGCGGCTACCGGCTCGCCCCCGACTACTGGGAGTTCTGGCAGGGCCGCCCATCGAGGCTGCACGACCGGCTGGCCTACCGCCGCGCGCCCGTCGGCCGCGGATGGACCACGCAACGGCTCTCGCCGTAGGGCGCGGGCTCGAGGCAAGGGCAGCGACGCAGGGGGTTCCCCTTCCCCTCCCTAGTGCAACCTCCGGTCCAGCAACTCGAGCAGGGCCATGGCCGGCAGCCGGCAGGCGGAGCTGCCGGCACGCGCGGCCGCACTGCGCAGGCGGGGGGCATGGGCGACGAGGGCCTCGAGCGCGCTGCTTTCGTCGCGCAGGAACGCGGCCGCGAGCGAGTTCACCCATTCGGGGGTTTCGCTCGCCCTTCCTCCGCATTCGCAGGGTTCGCCGCCTTCCAGGCGCGCCGCGAGGGCGACGAGCCGCAATCTCGTCGCGATCGGCAGGCGCGTCTCGCCGACGAGCGCTTCGCTCAGTTCGGAGGCGAGCCCGTCGCGGGCGGACGGGCATTCGATCAGGCGGGCGACGGCGTGCAGGGCGGCTGACATGCCTTCATTGGAGCAGAGCGAACCCGGCCCCGGCTTGATCGGCGTCAGGCAGGCCGGAGGTTCGCCCGGATTCCGCGCCCCTCCCGGCCTCGACGAGGACGCCTCAGACGCCGGCGTCGGCGCGCAGCGCCTCGGCCTTGTCGGTACGCTCCCAGGAGAACTCCGGTTCGTCGCGCCCGAAGTGCCCGTACGCGGCGGTCTTGCGATAGCACGGACGCAGCAGGTCGAGCATCTGCACGATGCCGCGCGGGCGCAGGTCGAAGTGGCGCGCGACGAGTTCGGAGAGCTTCTCGTCGGCCACGGCGCCCGTTCCCTGCGTCGTCACCATGATCGACGTCGGCTTCGCGATGCCGATCGCGTAGGACAGCTGCACCAGGCAGCTGCGCGCGAGGCCCGCCGCGACGATGTTCTTGGCGACGTAGCGCGCGGCGTACGCGGCCGAGCGATCGACCTTCGACGGGTCCTTGCCCGAGAACGCGCCGCCGCCGTGCGGCGCGGAGCCGCCGTAGGTGTCGACGATGATCTTGCGGCCGGTGAGTCCGCAGTCGCCCT
>JBIQJM010000020.1:0-38725 GCA_044507525.1 Burkholderiales bacterium | reverse complement strand
CGGCGACGCGATCCGGATCCGCTGACGCGCGCCGCGGCAGGCATCGGCGGGCCGGCTGGCGCGGACAGCCGTACGCGGCGGCAAGCGCGTGCACAGCGTGGCGGCGCCCCGCGGCAGCGGCACCCCTTTCGGGGCAGGGCTGCGCCCGTCGAGGCTCACGCGGCAGCCGGCCCGCGCCTTTGCACGCGCCCCGCTATACTGGCCGCCCTGCGCCGAACACGATGCAATCCCTCCCCGAATACGCGCGGCGACGCACCTTCGCCATCATTTCGCACCCGGACGCCGGCAAGACGACGCTGACCGAGAAGCTGCTGCTGTTCTCGGGGGCGATCCAGATCGCCGGCAGCGTCAAGGCGCGCAAGGCGAGCCGGCACGCGACCTCCGACTGGATGGAGATCGAGAAGCAGCGCGGCATCTCGGTCGCGAGCTCGGTGATGCAGTTCGTGCATCGCGATCGCGTCGTCAACCTGCTGGACACGCCCGGCCACCAGGACTTCTCCGAGGACACCTACCGCGTGCTGACGGCGGTGGACGCGGCGCTGATGGTCATCGACGCGGCCAACGGCATCGAGGCGCAGACGTTGCGGCTGTTGAAGATCTGCCGCAGCCGCAACATCCCGATCCTCACCTTCGTGAACAAGCTCGATCGCGAGGTGCGCGGCCCGCTCGAGCTGCTCGACGAGATCGAGCGCGAGCTCGCGATGACGCCGATCCCGTTCACCTGGCCGATCGGGATGGGCAACCGCTTCCGCGGCGTCTACGACTTCGCGACCGCGCGCGTGCACCGCTTCCGCCCCGGCATGGACCGGCTCGGCGGCGACGACGAGCAGGTCGATCCGTCGGATCCGAAGCAGCGCGAGGCGCTCGGCGCGCCATGGCAGGACGCCGAGCCGGAGATCGAGCTCGTGCGCGGCGCGACGCCGCCCTTCGAGCGCGACGCCTTCGTCGCAGCCCGGCAGACGCCCGTCTTCTTCGGCTCGGCGATCAACAACTTCGGCGTCGCCGAGGTGCTCGACGCGATCGTCGAGCTGGCGCCGACCCCGGGTCCGAAACACGCCGACGAACGCATGGTGCTGCCCGAGGAACCGCGCTTCTCGGGCGTGGTCTTCAAGGTGCAGGCGAACATGGATCCGCAGCACCGCGACCGCGTCGCCTTCGTGCGCGTGTGCTCGGGCCGCTTCGAGCGCGGCATGGCACTGGTGAACACGCGCACCCGGCGCTCGCTTCGCCCGCACAACGTCGTCACCTTCCTGTCGCAGCGGCGCGACCTCGTCGACGAGGCCTATCCGGGCGACGTGATCGGCATCCCGAACCACGGCACGCTGAGCCTGGGCGACACGCTCACCGAAGGCGAGACGCTGCACTTCAGCGGACTGCCGTTCTTCGCGCCGGAAGCCTTCCGCACGATCGAGGTCGTCGACCCGATGAAGGCCAAGCAGCTGCGCGCGGCGCTCGCGCAGCTCGGCGACGAAGGCGCGATCCAGGTCTTCCGGCAGGACGGCGGAGCGCAGCTGCTGCTCGGCGCCGTCGGCGAGCTGCAGTTCGAGGTCGTCGCACACCGGTTGCGCGTCGAGTACAACGTCGCGGCGCGCATCGCGCCGGCGCCGTACACGATGGCGCGCTGGCTCGACGCCGACGACGAGACGCTCGTGGCGCGCTTCATCGAGCAGAACGCGTCGCGCATCGCACACGACGCGGCCGACGCGCCGACCTGGCTCGTGCGCTCGCCGCACGAGATCACGGTCGCACAGGAGCGCTGGCCGCAGATGCGCTTCACCGCGATGCGCGAGCGCGGCGGCGCGCGCTTCACGCTCGTCGACCACGACGCCTGATGCGCGCCTGATCCGCGCGTCCCGAAGCCTCGGCATCGAGGCGACACGACGCCGGCGCCGCCCGCCGGGCGCGCCGACGCGCACGGCGCCCGCGCGGGCGCGATAATTGCCGCAGCGAGCGGCGAGTCCGGGAGGCGTCCATGCGCTGGCGAGGTCATCGACAGAGCTCGAACATCGAGGACCGCCGGGGCCTGCCCGTCCCGGGCGGCGCGCGCGGCCTGGGCATCGGCACCGTCGTCGTTGCCTTCATCGCCGCGATGTTCCTCGGCATCGATCCGGGCGTCGTGCTGAACATGCTCGCGGGCGGCGGCGCCCCGCCGCAGTCGCAATCCGAATCCGCGGGCCGCGCGGCGGGCAGCGCGCCGAGCGACGAGGAAGGCCAGTTCACGTCGGTGGTGCTGGCGAGCACCGAGGACACGTGGTCGCGGATCTTCGAGCAGTCGGGCGCCCGCTACCCGGCGCCCCGGCTCGTGCTCTTCGAGCAGCGGGTCGACACCGCCTGCGGCCTGGCCGGCGCCGCGTCGGGGCCCTTCTACTGCCCGGGCGACAACCGGCTGTACATCGACCTCGACTTTTTTCGCGTGCTCAGCCGGAGGCTGGGGGCGGAGGGCGACTTCGCACGTGCGTACGTGATCGCCCACGAGGTCGGCCACCACGTGCAGAACCTCGAGGGCACGATGCAGCAGCTGCAGCTCGCGCGCCAGCGCCTGTCGCCCACGCAGTACAACGCGCTCTCCGTACGGGTGGAACTGCAGGCCGACTGCTACGCGGGCGTCTGGGCGCACCACTCGCAGCAGGCGCGCAACTGGCTGGAAGCGGGCGACATCGAGGAAGGCCTGAACGCGGCCGCCGCCGTCGGCGACGACCGCCTGCAGCGACAGGCCCAGGGAACCGTGGTGCCGGAGAGCTTCACGCACGGGTCGTCGGCGCAGCGCGCCCGCTGGTTCCGCACCGGACTCGAAAGCGGCGACCCGCAGGCCTGCGACACCTTCGGCCGCTGATCAGGGCCGGGTCGCGCCGCGATCGCCGTCGGCTGCGGTCGTCTCCTCGACCTGCATCGCGTCCTGGACCGCACTCACTCCACCGGTGTCGCGGGCGATCGACAGCGCGCGATGCGCGACGGCGGCATTGCTGACCTTGCCGGACAGGTTCGCGATGCCGCGCGTGACGGCGATGTCGATCGGCTGCGAGCGCGTGAGGTGATCGGCGCCCAGCGCGACGCGGACGCGCTCGGCGATCGCCTGGTCGATCGCGATCTCCGACGCGGTGCGCGGCGCCGGGGGATCGTCGGTGCTGGGCGTGACCGCCGGCGGCGCGGTGGGCGCAGCCGGATGCGGCGCGCCGGGCGCATCGCCACCCGGCGTCGCCTGCGCGAGCAGTGCGCGATCGGCCGATTGCGCCAGGACCACCGCCGCGCACAGCAGCACGGAAGACGCGATGAGCGCCGACGCCAGCCAGCGCGAGAGCTGCTTCTCGGTGAATCGCGTATGCAGAATCTTCGGCACTCCTCGTTCGCTGCTCCGGAATCCGCCGGCGGCGCGCTGCCGCGTCGTCGAATCCGGGCGAAGAGCAGGTGCAGCAAACCGAATGCCCGGCGCGGGCGAAGCGACGAGCGACGAAACGGAAGAATCGGGCGCCCGGATTGCAGCCATGGCCGCGTTTCCTTACCGGACCCACGCGCCGCCGATGCCGCGAACCGACCCGTTGCAGCGGTATCGCGAGAAACGCGACTTCGACCGGACGCGCGAGCCCCCGGGCAAGCGCGCTTCGGGTCGCCGTGCGGCCGCCGTCGCACGTCCCTTCGTCGTGCAGAAGCATGACGCCCGGCGGCTGCACTACGACTTCCGGCTCGAGCTCGACGGCGCGCTGAAGAGCTGGGCGGTTCCCAAGGGGCCCAGCCTCGATCCCGACGTCAAGCGGATGGCGGTGCACGTCGAGGACCATCCGCTCGAATATGCCGACTTCGAGGGAACGATCCCGGCGGGGCAATACGGCGCGGGAAGCGTCCTCGTCTGGGACCGCGGCGAGTGGATCGCCGACGGCGACCCCCTTGCCGGCTATCGCGACGGAAAGCTCAAGTTCGAGCTGCGCGGCGAGAAGCTGCACGGGCGCTGGACGCTGGTGCGCATGCACGGCCGCGCCGGCGAGCGACAGGAGCCGTGGCTGCTGATCAAGGAGCGCGACGCCTTCGCACGACCCGAAGGCGAATACGCGGTCGTCGACGCGCTGCCGGACAGCGTGCTCGAGTCGGGGGAGCGCGCCGGCCCGCCGCCGCAGGCGCGGCAAGCGCCGCTGCCCGCAACGCTCGAGCCGCAGCTCGCCACGCTGGTCGACACCATCCCCGCCTCCGGCGCCTGGAGCTGGGAGATGAAGTTCGACGGCTACCGGGTGCTCGCCCGAATCGACGGGACCGACGTACGGCTGATGACGCGCAACGGGCACGACTGGACCGACCGGATGCCCTCGCTCGCACGCGCGATCGCGGCGCTCGAACTGCCGTCGGGCTGGATCGACGGGGAGATCGTCGTCGCCGACGAGAAAGGCGTTCCCGACTTCCAGCGGCTGCAGAACGCCTTCGACAGCGCGCGCACCGACGACATCGTCTACTACGCGTTCGACATGCCCTACTGCGCCGGCTTCGACCTGCGCGAAGTGCCGCTGCGCGAGCGGCGCGCGCTGCTGCGCGAGTGGCTCGACGCGCACCCTTCCGAGCGCGTGCGCTTCAGCGAGGACTTCGCCGCCGCACCCGATTCGCTGCTGCGCTCGGCCTGCGAGCTGGGCATGGAGGGACTGATCGGCAAGCGCGTCGACGCGACCTACGTCTCGCGCCGCTCGCCCTCGTGGATCAAGCTCAAGTGCAGGAATCGCCAGGAATTCGTCATCGGCGGCTACACCGACCCGCAGGGCTCGCGCAGCGCCTTCGGCGCGCTGCTGCTCGGCGTGCACGACGAAACCGGCGCGCTGCGCTACGCGGGGAAGGTCGGCAGCGGCTTCGACGAAACGCGCCTGCGCGAGCTGTACGCGCAGCTGAAGGAACGCGAGACGACGACTTCGCCGTTCGCGCAGCGCGTGCGCGAGCGCGGCGCGCACTGGGTGCGTCCCGAACTCGTCGCCGAGGTGTCCTTCACGCAATGGACCGCCGACGGACGCATCCGCCATTCCGTGTTCCACGGTCTGCGCGACGACAAGCCGGCGGCGGAGGTCGGCGTCGAGCGCCCGCGCGACGCCGGCACCCTCCCTGGAACGGGCCCCGCGGCCGACGCGCGCGCGCAGCGACTGCTCGCCGGCGTGCGCGTCAGCAACCCGGAACGCGTCATCGACCCGGGCACCGGCATCACCAAGCTCGACGTCGTGCGCTACTACGCGCAGGTGGCGCCGACGATGATGCCGCACCTGAAGCGCCGCCCGGTGGCGCTGGTGCGAGCGCCCGAGGGCATCGGCGGGCAGCGCTTCTTCCAGAAGCACGCGAGCACGTCGGCGATGCCCGGCGTACGCTCGCTCGATCCGAAATACGACCCCGGCGAGGAACCGCTGATCGAGGTCGCCACGGAGAAGGGGCTCGTCACCGCCGCGCAGATGAACACGATCGAGTTCCACACCTGGAACGCGACGACGCGCGCGATCGAGGCGCCCGACCGGATGATCTTCGATCTCGACCCCGGCGAAGGCGTCGAGTGGCCGGCCGTGCGCGAAGCGGCGCAACTCGTGCGGACGCTGCTCGAAGAGCTGGCGCTGAAGAGCTTTGTCAAGACGAGCGGCGGCAAGGGCCTGCACGTCGTCGTGCCGCTGGCGCCGAAGCACGGCTGGGACACGGTCAAGGGCCTGTCGAAGGCGATCGTCGTGCATCTGGCGCGTACGCTGCCCGATCGCTTCGTCGCGCGCAGCGGCCCGAAGAACCGCAAGGGGCGGATCTTCGCCGACTTCCTGCGCAACGGACGCGGCGCGACGACGGTGGCGGCCTGGTCGACGCGCGGTCGCCCGGGCATCGGCGTTTCGGTTCCCGTGTCGTGGGACGAACTGCCCGAGCTCACCGGCGGCGCGCACTGGACGCTGCGCACGGTCGAGCCGCGTCTCGCGCAGGCCGACCCGTGGGCCGCCTACGCGTCGACGCGGCAGTCGATCGACGCGGCGATGCGGGCGCTCGATGTCGCGGCGAACGACGACTGAGGATCGGCACCTCAGCCGACCGAACGCCACCGCCAGTCGCGGATCTCGGGCAGGTCCTCGCCGTGCTCGCTCACCCACTGCCGGTGCCGCTCGACCTGGCGCTCGTAGCGCGCCTGTGCATCCTCGTGCAGCGGCGCCAGGCGGTCGACGTTCAGGATCGCGTCGAGCGCGAGCCGGTAGCGGTCGACCCGGTTGAGCACCACCATGTCGAAGGGCGTCGTCGTCGTTCCTTCCTCGCGGTATCCGTGCACGTGCAGGTGCCCGTGGTTGCGACGCTTGTACGTCAGCCGGTGCACGAGTCCCGGATACCCGTGGAAGGCGAAGATCACGGGACGGTCGACGCCGAAGAGCGCGTCGTAGCGCTCGTGCGACAGGCCGTGCGGGTGCTCCTCGCTCGACTGCAGCGTCATCAGGTCGACGACGTTGACGACGCGGATGCGCAGGTCGCTCACCGCCTCGCGCAGCAGCATCGTGGCGGCGAGCGTCTCCATCGTCGGCACGTCGCCGGCGCAGGCCATCACGACGTCGGGCGGCTCGCCGGAGGCCTCGTTGCCCGCCCAGTGCCATGTGCCGGCGCCTTCGGTGCAGTGACGCACCGCCGCGTCGATGTCGAGCCACTGCCATTGCGGCTGCTTGCCGGCGACGATCACGTTCACGTAGCCGCGGCTGCGCAGGCAGTGGTCGGCGACCGACAGCAGGCAGTTCGCGTCGGGCGGCAGGTAGATGCGCGCGATGTCGGCCTTCTTGTTCGCGACGTGGTCGAGGAAGCCCGGATCCTGGTGCGAGAAGCCGTTGTGGTCCTGTCGCCAGGCGTGCGAGGTCAGCAGGTAGTTCAGCGACGCGATCGGCGCACGCCAGGCGATGCCGCGACTGACCTTCAGCCACTTGGCGTGCTGGTTCAGCATCGAGTCGACGATGTGGATGAACGCCTCGTAGCTCGAGTACAGGCCGTGCCGGCCGGTGAGCAGGTAGCCCTCGAGCCAGCCCTGCAGCAGCTGCTCTGCGAGCACCTCCATCACGCGGCCGTCGGGCGCGAGATTGCGGTCGACGTCGAGCGTCTGCGCGACCCAGGTCTTGTCGGTCGCGCGGTACACGGCGTCGAGCCGGTTCGATGCGGTCTCGTCGGGCCCGAACAGCCGGAAGTTCGCGTTCGCCGCGTTGCCCTTGAACACCTCGCTCAGCCACCGACCGAGCACGCGCGTCGCTTCGTGCGTCGCGGCGCCCGGGCGCGGCACGTCGACGGCGAACGCGCGGAAGTCGGGCAGATCGAGCGCGACGAGCAGCTCGCCGCCGTTGGCGTGCGAATTCATCCCCATGCGCCGCGCGCCCGACGGCGCGAGCGCGACGATCTCCTCGATCGGCCGCCCCGCTTCGTCGAAGAGCTCGTGCGGCCGGTACGAGCGCAGCCATTGCTCGAGCAACCGCAGGTGGTCGGGCTTGTCGAACTCCGCGAAGGGCACCTGGTGCGAGCGCCAGGTGCCCTCGACGCGCTCGCCGTCGACCGATTCGGGCCCGGTCCAGCCCTTCGGCGACTGCAGCACGAGCATCGGCCAGCGCGGACGATCGGGCGCCGCCGAGCGCGAGGCGCGACCCGCACCCGCCGCGCGCGCGGCGCCGGGCACCGACCCGGAGCGCGCGTCGCGCTGGATCTGCCGGATGCGCGCGTGGACGACCTCGAGCGTCGCCGCCATGCGCAGGTGCATCTCCTGCGGGTCGTCGCCGGCGACGAAGTGCGGCTCGTATCCGTAGCCGCGCATCAGCTCGGCGAGTTCGTCGTTGCCGATGCGCGCGAGCACCGCGGGGTTGGCGATCTTCCAGCCGTTCAGGTGCAGGATCGGCAGCACGGCGCCGTCGCGCGTCGGATCGAGGAACTTGTTGGCGTGCCAGCTCGCGGCGAGCGTCGCCGTCTCCGCCTCGCCGTCGCCGATCACGCAGGCGACGACGAGCTCCGGATTGTCGAAGGCCGCGCCGTAGGCGTGCGCGAGCGAGTAGCCGAGCTCGCCGCCCTCGTGGATCGAGCCCGGGATCTCGGCGGCGACGTGACTCGGTATGCCGTACGGCCAGGAGAACTGCCGGAACAACGTGCGCATCCCTTCGCCGTCGCGCGGCACGCCCGGATAGCGCTCGCTGTACGAACCCTCGAGCCAGGTGTTGGCCACCGCCGCCGGTCCGCCGTGTCCCGGACCGACGATCCAGATCATGTCGACGTCGTGGTCGCGGATCAGCCGGTTCAGGTGCACGTAGACGAAGTTCAGCCCCGGCGTCGTGCCCCAGTGCCCGAGCAGGCGCGGCTTCACGTGCTCGCGCGCGAGCGGCTGCGCGAGCAGCGGGTTGTCGCGCAGGTAGATCTGCCCGACCGACAGGTAGTTGGCCGCGCGCCACCAGAGATCGATCCGTCGGAGCACGTCGGCGTCGATGCGCGGCAGGGCGGTCATCGCGACTCCTTCGATGCGGCGTCGACGAGCGCCTGCGCCTGCGCGAGCAGTTCGCCCAGGTGCGCCTCGTCGACGAAGCTCTCCGCGTAGATCTTGTAGATGTCCTCGGTGCCCGACGGGCGCGCGGCGAACCAGCCGCGATCGGCGACGACCTTGATGCCGCCGATCGGCGCGCCGTTGCCCGGCGCACGATCGAGCACCGCGCGAACCGGCTCGCCGGCAAGCGACGCGATGGCGAGCGAGTCGGCGCGCAGGCCGGCGAGCGCTTCGCGTTGCGCGGCATCGGCGGGCGCGTCGACGCGATCGGCATACGAGCGCCCGAACTCCGCCTCCAGCGCGGCGTACGACTCGCCCGGATCGCGCCCTTCGCGCGCCGTGATCTCCGCCGACAGCAGCGCGAGCGCGATGCCGTCCTTGTCGGTGGTCCACACGCTGCCGTCGCGGCGCAGCACCGACGCACCGGCGCTCTCCTCGCCGGCGAAACCCAGCGACGCGTCGAGCAGGCCGTCGACGAACCACTTGAACCCGACCGGCACCTCGACCACCCGTCGACCGAGCTTCGCCGCGACGCGGTCGAGCATCGACGTGCTGACCAGCGTCTTGCCCAGCGCGGCGTCGCGCGGCCAGCCCGTGCGCGACGCGAACAGCGAATGCGCGACGACCGCGAGGTAATGGTTGGGCGGCATCAGGCCCGCGCGCGGCACGACGATGCCGTGGCGGTCGTGGTCGGTGTCGCAGGCGAAGGCGACGTCGTAGCGGTCCTGCAGCGACAGCAGGCGCAGCATCGCCGACGGCGACGACGGATCCATCCGGATGCGCCCGTCCCAGTCGGCCGTCATGAACGCGAAGCGGGGATCGACCGCCTCGCTGACGACGTCGAGGTCGATGCGATGGCGTTCGGCGATCGCGCGCCAGTAGTGCACGCCGGCGCCGCCGAGCGGATCGACGCCCAGCCGCAAGCCGGCGGAACGTACGAGGTCGAAGTCGACGACCTCGTCCAGCGCGTCGACGTAGCGGCGCAGGAAATCGTGCTCGCGAACGACGTCGGCGCGGCGTGCGCGTTGGAAGGCGATTCGCCGCACGCCGTCGAGCGCGCGCTCGAGATACGTGTTCGCGCGCTGCTCGATCGCCGCCGTGATGCCGGTTTCGGCGGGGCCGCCGTGCGGCGGGTTGTACTTGAATCCGCCGTCCCCGGGCGGATTGTGCGAGGGCGTGACGACGATTCCGTCGGCGCGCGCCGCCGGGCGGTCGCCGTTCCAGCCGAGGATCGCGTGCGAGACGGCCGGCGTGGGCGTCCATTCGCCGCCGGCGGAGATGCGCGTCTCGACTTCATTGGCGGCGAGCACCTCGAGCGCGCTCTCGAAGGCCGGCAGCGACAGCGCGTGGGTGTCGATGCCGATGAACAGCGGGCCGTCGATGCCCCGTTCGCGCCGGTGATCGCAGATCGCCTGCGTGATCGCCAGCACGTGCCATTCGTTGAAGCTTCCGGCGAGCGACGAACCGCGGTGGCCCGAGGTGCCGAAGCGAACGCGCTCGGCAGGCACCGCCGCATCGGGGCGCCGGTCGACGTACGCGGCCTGCAGCGCGGCGACGTCGACGAGCGCGGACTCGGGCAAGCGCTCGCCGGGACGCGCGCCGCCGCTCACGCCACCTCTCCCGCAAGCGCGGTGAAGGCGGCGATCGCGTCGATCGAACGATCGGCCGGCGGATGCGCGTCGAGCGCGCGCGCATCGGATGCGTAGTGACCCTGCCGCACGAACACCGTCTGCACGCGTTCTCCCCATCTGCGTTTCACCGCGTCGAGCACGCGGATCTTGTCGTCGATCAGCACGTAGCGGCGCGCCGGGCACCTTCGCTCGATCTCCTGCAGTTCGTTCTCCTTTCGCACGAAGATCATCACCTGCCCCGCCACCGCGTCGTGGAGTCCCGCGCGGCGGATCTTGCGCGGCTGCATCACCGCCTCGCCGTCGCTGACGATCCACGTCGGGCCGTGCGCGCGGGCCGCGTCGAGCGCTGCGAAGGCGCCTTCGAACACGCAGTCCTCGAACGGAAAGCCGAGCAGGTAGTCGCCGAGCGCCAGCCAGCGCGCATCCTGTCCGTCCTCCGCCCAGGCGCGCTGCACGGCACCGAGATAGTCGGCGTAGTCGCGTTCGGCGCGCAGCGCCTCGTAGGCGCGCCAGTAGCGCGCCGCGGCGCCCGGACCGACGTGCTCGTCGATCCACTCGCCGTAGCGGCGCGCGGCGCGGTCATTGTCGAGCAGCGTGTTGTCGACGTCGAAGAGAAAGGCGGTCTCGGCGCGCATCGCCGGCACGATGCAACGCCAGTGCCCGGCGCCGGCGCCGGCCGCACGTGCCCGTCTTCAGAGCGGCCGGTCGTCGTCCCCGTCTTCGTCGAGCAGGCCGGTGTCCTCGAGCTTCTCGTCGTCGGTGGCGCGCGCGTTGCCCATCGCGTCGTCGTCCCCCAGCGGCCCCGCGTCGGCAAGCGCACCCGAGTCGCGGAAGCGCTCCACGTCGTCGCGCGGATCCGCGGTGCTCGGGTCGGAATCGGCCGGTACGATGCGATCGACGCCGATGTCGAGGCCGGTCTGCGCAGGGTCGCGTCCGGCGCTCGCCCGTTCACCGGTGCCGAAGGAATCGCTTTCGGCCGACAGGTTTCCGTCGCCGATGTCGGGTCCGGCGGTGTTCGTCCCGCCGCCGTCGACGTCCTCGGTGGTCCCCGTCTGCAGCCCGGTGTCAAGGTCGTCGCGCATCCCGGGCCCGCCGACGATGTCGCTGCCGCTGTCCGAGCTGTCGCTCGGTCCCAGCGAACCGACGCCGTGTCCCTTGCGGGTGTTCGCCGGCTCTTCGCCGGTGTAATCGAGGGTGCTGTCCGCCATGTCCGGCCTCCTGTACTGGACACGGTCTGCAGCAATCCGGGTGCCGTCCCGAGAACGATCCTGACGGTGCGAGGCCACGATGCCGCCTCGGACTTCGTCCGCTCGCGGAGGAGGCGAGCGCGCGCGGGAACGCGACCTGCATCCGGGTTCGTTCGGGCGCGGGCGCCCCCGTTCCCGCGCCGATCCCAGGAGGAACCCGATGAACTACGTCGATGGCTTCGTTGCGGCGGTGCCTACCGCCAATCGCGAACGCTTCCGTCAGCACGCGCAGGAAGCCGCCGCCGTGTTTCGCGAGCACGGCGCGCTGCAGGTGATCGAGTGCTGGGGCGACGACGTGCCCGAAGGCAAGCTGACGTCGTTCCCGATGGCGGTCCAGCGCAAGGACGACGAGACCGTCGTCTTCTCGTGGATCGTGTGGCCCTCGCGCGACGCGCGCGACCGGGGCATGAAGAAGGTGATGGACGACCCGCGCGTGCAGCCCGACGCGAACCCGATGCCCTTCGACGGCAAGCGGATGATCTACGGCGGGTTCGAGGTGCTCGTCGACGCGTGAACGCGCGTCCTTCCGGGCAGCGCGTCGCCGCCGCGCGCACGATCGTCACGCGTCGCGTCCGATCGTCCGCGCGGCGACGAAGGCGCCGGCGAGCGCGAGGCCGGCCGACACCAGCATGACGACGCGGAAGGCGACCAGGAAAGCCGAATCGAGCGCGAACTCCACCGAGTGCCGCGCCCAGCCCTGCAACTGCTCCGGCGGGCGCGCCTCGGCGAGCGCGGGCACCTGCGCCAGCAAGGCGCTGCGCAGGTCGGGCGCGAGCGGCAGCGCGTCGAGCCGCGCGTCGAGCGCGGCGCCGAACACCTGGACGGCCATGGCCCCGAGCAGCGCGACGGCGAGCATGCCGGCGATGCGCGCCACCGCGTTGTTGATGCCCGAGGCGGTGCCCGCGTGTCGATCGTCGACCGCGCCCATCACGGTCGTCGTCAACGGCGCGACGCTGATCGCCATGCCGAGCCCGAGCACCATCATCGCCGGGAAGAAGGTCGTCCAGTACGAGCCTCCCATCGCGGGAACGGCGAGCAGCGCAAAGCCGATCGCCGCGACGACCGGACCCGCGACCAACGGCGCGCGTGCGCCATGGCGCGCGACGAGCCCGCCGGACCAACGCGACAGCGAACCCATCACCAGCGTGAGCGGCAGGAAGGCGGCGCCCGCAGCGGCCGCGGAATAGCCCTGCAGACCGACGAGATTGAAGGGCAGCAGGAACATCGCTGCGCTCAACGCGCAATACAGCAGCAGCGTCATCGCGTTGGCGCCGGTGAAGGTGCGCGACGCGAACAGCCCGAGCGGCACCATCGGCGCGCGCGCCCTGCGCTGCGACCGGACGAAGGCCGCGAAGGCGAGCGCACCGCCCGCGACTGCGGCCAGCACCCGTGGATCGGTCCAGCCGCGGTCGGAGGCCGCGGTCAGCCCGTAGGCCAGCGCACCGAGCGCGAAGGTCGCCAACGAGGCGCCGCGCAGGTCGATGCGCGCGTCGCCGGCCTCGCCCCGCGTTTCGGGAACCCGCCGCCATGCGAGCGCCAGTGCCGCGACGCCCACCGGCACGTTGACGAAGAAGATCGTTCGCCAGGTCCAGGCGTCGACCAGCCAGCCGCCGAGCACCGGGCCGAGCGCGGTGGTCAGCGCGGAAAACCCCGCCCAGGTGCCGATCGCACGGCCGCGCTCGTCCTCCGGGTACGCCGCACTGATCAGCGCCAGGCTGTTCGGCACCAGCAGGGCGGCGCCGACGCCCTGCGCGGCGCGCGCGGCGACGAGCGCGCCCGCGCCCGGCGCCAGGCCGCAGGCGATCGAGGCGAGCGTGAACACGACGGTGCCGAGGGCGAACACGCGTCGTCGCCCGAAGCGATCGCCGGCCGAGCCGCCGACGAGGATCAGCGCGCCGAGCATCAGCAGGTACGCGTTCACGACCCACTGGACGCTGCTGATCGGCGCATCGAGCTCCGACTGCAGCGCGGGCAGGGCGACGTTCACGACCGATCCGTCGATGAACGCCATGCTCGAGCCGAGGATCGACGTGACGAGCACCCAGCGCCGGGCATCGGCGGAGCCCGCCGGGCTCGCCGCCGCGGCGCCGCGGATGATGCCTTCGTCGCAGGGCGCCCTGCCCTGGCCGATCACGGCCGCGCCGCTCCGCGCAGGCGTTTCGCCGCGTGCAGGCGCACCCGCGATTCCCCGGCGCGCATCACGAATCCCGTGCGCGGCGCAGCGACGTGCGCAGGCGGCCGAGCAGCCGGTCGAGCTGCTTCAGGTCGCTGCGGCCGAACTCGCCCAGCAGCTCGGCCAACCAGGCGTTGTGCACCGGAATGATCTCGTGCGCGATGCGCCGCCCGCGGGCGGTCAGGCGTACCCGCTGCACGCGCGCGTCCACCGGATCGCGCCTGCGCTCGACGAGCTTCGCGGCCTCGAGGCGGCCGACGACGTCGGTGATGCTTCCCTTCGTCACCATCAGCCGCTGCGACAGCTCGCCCATCGTCGGCTCGTGGGGCGGACGTGCCAGCTGCGCGAGCACGTCGAAGCGGGCGAGCGTCGTGTCGAAGCCGGTGCGCAGGCGCTCGCGCAGCTCGCCCTCGATCAGGTTCGCGCAGGCGAGCATGCGCAGCCAGACGCGCGCCTCCAGGTTCTTGTGACGGCCTTGCCCGGCCTCTGCGGCGGGATCGTCCATGCCGGCCGCCGCGCGTATAGTTGAAGCTTGAACTGTTTTACCGGACGTCGAGGAACGGCTCATGTGGCGCCCGCCGCAGAAGATCAAGTGGAAGCCCAGGCCCGGCGACTGGCCGACGCGCGAGGAAGCGCTCGGCTCGCGCCTGTTCTCGCCGCTGCGCTTCGGCCCGCTCGCGCTCGCCACGCGTACCTGGGTGCCCGCGATGGTACCGTGGCGCGCGACCGAAGACGGCTTCGTCACGCAGGACAACGTCGACTGGTATGCGCGCTTCGCCGCAGGGCGCCCCGGCGCGATCGTGCTCGAGGCGACCGGCATCCGCGACGTACCGAGCGGGCCGCTGCTGCGCATCGGACACGACCGCTTCGTCCCCGGCCTGAAGCGGATCGTCGACGCCGTGCGCGAAGCGAGCGGCGGCGAGACGAAGCTCCTCATCCAGCTGATCGACTTCCTCGCGATCCGCCGCCGCCCCGAGCCCGCGAAGTTCTTCGGCCGACACCTCGCGATCACCGAACGGCACCGGCGCGCGCTCGGCCTCGACGACGCACCCGAGCGCGCGGTGCGCGATGCGCTGCTCGCGCTGCCCGCGGAGCGGCTCGACGAAGTGCTCGATGCGCGCGAGCTCGAGGCGCTGCGCATGGGCGCGCGCGAACGCGTCACCGACATCGAACTGCCGCACGTGCGCGCGCTGCCGGAGGTGCTGCCGGGGTTGTTCGCCGACGCCGCGCGCCGCGCGCGCGAAGCGGGCTTCGACGGCGTCGAGCTGCACTACGCGCACGCCTACACGATGGCCTCGTTCCTGTCCGCGCTGAACACGCGCGCCGACGGCTACGGCGGCTCGCGGGAGAACCGCGTCCGGCTGCCGCTCGAGGTGTTCGAGGGCGTCCGCGCGAACGTCGGGCGCGACTACGTCGTCGGCTGCCGCTTCCTGTCGGAAGACTGCATTCCCGGCGGATCGGAGCTCGACGATGCGATCGACTTCGGCGTGGCCTTCGCGCGTGCCGGAATGGATTTCCTGTCGCTGTCGCGCGGCGGCAAGTTCGAGGACGCGAAGCAGCCGGCGATCGGCGCTTCCGCCTATCCCTACACGGGACCGAGCGGCTACGAATGCATGCCGGCGCACGTGTCCGACGAGCGCGGCCCCTTCGGTCGCAATTTCGAGCCCTCGGCGCGCATCCGCGACGCGATCCGCGCGGCAGGGCTGTCGACTCCGGTCGTCGTGACCGGCGGCGTGCACGGATTCCGGCAGGCGGAGGAACTGCTCGCATCGGATCGAGCCGACGTCGTCGGCTTCGCGCGCGCGAGCCTCGCCGATCCCGACTGGTTCGTGAAGGTGCGCAGCGGCCACGGCAACGCCACGGCCACCTGCATCTACGCGAACTACTGCGAAGCGCTCGACCAGCGGCACGAGGAGGTGACCTGCCAGCTGTGGGACCGCACCGGGCTCGACGAACCCGGCATCCGCAGGAGCAAGGACGGCAAGCGCAGGCTCACGCCGCCTGCGTGGATCGCTCCGGCATGAGGCCCCGCGCTCCGCAGACCCCGACGGGACACTACCCCAGCTCGAACACGCGCAGTTCGACGCGCTCGGGCCGGCGCGCGCCGGTGCCGACGAACAGCCGCTCCATCATCCACGTGAGCGACTTCGCCGCGGTCTCGAAGCGCGGCACGCAGCGGAAATAGACGAGCGCCGGGTCGACCGGCTCGCCGCGCGCGAGCTTCGCGATCGTCTCGGGCGAGCCGCTGCGCAGCGCGAGGTTCTCGACGTAGATGCGGTCCCCTGCATCGGTCTCGACGACGTAGCGCGCTTCGAGCCGCGCCGCGCGGTCGCCGACGAGCACCTGGAAGTCGGCGCCGCCCGGCAGCACGCGCCCGTCCCAGGCACCGCTCTCGTGCTCGCAGCGCACGCGGCCGCCGACGATCGGGATCACCCGCCGATGCCCGTAGCCGAAGGACGACGCCGACGGACCGACCTCGACCGCAGCGCCGACCTCGACGTCGAGGCGAAGGCAGGGACGCAGCTCGGGCGCGGCGAGATCGGGGAAAGGGAAAGTTCGCTCGTCACGGGGCGAGCGGTCGCTTTGCGGCATGCAGTGTTCTCCTCTGCGAGGGCTCGGAGTCCTTCAGATCGATTCGAAGTCGCCTGCGCGACCGCGGCCCGCGGCGAAGCGCGCGGCGCCGCTCGAAGCCTCCGCGGCGATCACCGGCGCGCCGCCGCGGCCCTCGCGCTTCAGCGCGTCGGCGACGTCCGTTCCCCATTGGCGATGCGCCGACATCCGGTCGGCACGCAGGCACAGCTGCGGGAAACGTGCGATCTCGTTCGCCAGCCGTTCCGCCGCTTCGCGGGCCGTGCCCGGCGCGACGACCCGATCGACGAGGCCGAAGGACAGCGCCTCCTTCGCCTCGACCGGGCGTCCGGTGAGGATCATGTCGAGTGCGCGCCCCTGCCCGATCAGCCGCGGCAGGCGCACGGTGCCGCCGTCGACCAAGGGCACGCCCCATCGGCGGCAGAACACGCCGAAGACCGCGTCCTCGCTGGCGACGCGAAGGTCGCACCAGATCGCCAGCTCGAGGCCGCCCGCCACCGCATGTCCCTCGATGGCGGCGATCACCGGCTTGGCCAGCAGCAGCCGCGTCGGTCCCATCGGGCCGTCGCCTTCCGGCTCGTAGCGCATGCCGCCTTCGGCGACCTGCTTCAGGTCGGCGCCGGCGCAGAAGTCCGAACCGGTACCGGTCAGTACGGCGACGGCTGCCCCGTCGTCGGCATCGAAGGCGCGGAAGGCGTCGCGCAATGCGCGTGCCGTTTCCTCGTCGACCGCGTTTCGCTTCGCCGGGCGGTCGATCGCGACGATGGTGACCCTGCCGCGGTGCTCGACGACCACCGGCGGTCGATCGCTTGCGGGCATCGCGTCCTCCTGTGTGTGCGATGCCGGCAGTCTGCCGGAGTCGAGCCGCCGATCACAGGGCTGCGATGCGCAAGGAGAACGGCGGATCGACGGCGGATCGGTCGCGAAGCGCACGCACGCAGCAGCCCGGCAGCACGTTCTCCCGCGGGCAGGGTCAACTTCGGGGCCCCCGGACGGCCCGTGCTAGCTTTTCCCTCGTGACCCGACGCTCGACGGCTCCGCGCCCCGCGCACGGCTTCGCCGCAGCGAACGACAGGAGGATTGCATGAAGGCGACTGCGTCCGACATCGATCTCGCGCGGCGGTGGTTGCTCGCCGCGGGCACCGGCGGCGCGGCAGCGTCCCTCGGCGGATTCAGCCTGCCCGGCCGCGCGCAGGCGAACGTCCAGGCCAGGCCGCTGCCGCCCGTCGCGGCCTTCAAGGATGCCGATCGCCTGATCGTGCACAGCGCCAACGGCATCGAGACCCGGCGCAGCGCTTTCGGCACGAGCGGCATCACCGACGTCGATGCATTGTTCCTGCGCAACAATGCGAACCCGCCGAGCGAATCGATCGTCGCCGATCCGGACGCCTGGCAGGTGCAGTTCGGCGGCGTCGTCACGCCGCGCGCGCTGACGGTGGCCGAGTTGAAGCGGATCGGCCTCGCCAGCGTCGCCATGGTGCTGCAGTGCTCGGGCAACGGCCGCGGCTTCTTCGAGCACAAGCCTTCCGGTTCCCCGTGGACCGTCGGCGCGGCCGGCAACACGCTGTGGAGCGGCGTGCCGCTGCGCGACGTCGTGCACCTGCTCGGCGGCGTGCAGGGCGGCATGCGCTACATGACGAGCACCGGCGGCGAGAGCTTCCCCGCCGGCATCGACCCGAAGACGGTGGTCGTAGAGCGCTCGGTTCCCTGGACCGAAGTGGAGAACGCGATCCTCGCGTGGGAACTGAACGGGCGGCCGATTCCGCTCGCGCACGGCGGACCGCTGCGCCTGATCGTTCCCGGCTACTACGGCGTCAACCACATCAAGTACGTGAAGAGCGTCGTGTTCACGCGCGACGAAACGGCCGCGAACATCCAGACCTCCAGCTATCGCGTTCGCGAGATCGGCGCCAAGGGCAATCCGACGCAGCCGTCGATGTGGCGGATGAACCTGAAGTCCTTCGTGACGCACCCGACGGGCACCGGCGAGCCCTTGCGCGCCGGGCTGCACCAGGTCCACGGCGTCGCGTTCACCGGAGAGAGCCCGGTCAAGGCGGTCGAGATCTCGGCCGACGGCGGCAGTACCTGGCACACGGCGCAGTTCTTCGGGCCGGATCTCGGCCCCTACGCATGGCGCCAGTTCATGCTGCCGGTCACGCTGCAGCCGGGCTCCTATCTGTTCACGAGCCGTGCCGTCGCCGCCGACGGCACGATGCAACCGGAGCTGCGCGTCGAGAACGAGCGGGGCTACGCGCACAACGGGTGGCGCGACCACGGCGTCGCGGTCATCGTCGTCTGATGTCCGCACGCCGGCTCGCGATCGCGGCCTGCTTCGTCGTCCCCTGCAGCGTCTTCGCGAGCGACCTCGGCCGCGAGGTCTTCACCGAGATCGCGCAGCCGCCGTGCGCGCTGTGCCACACGCTCGAGGCCGCCGGCGCCACCGGCACGGTGGGACCCTCGCTCGACGAGCTCAGGCCCGAGCGGCAGCGCGTGATCACGACGGTGCGCGACGGCATCGGCGTGATGCCGAGCTTCGAGGGCACGCTCACGGCCGAGCAGATCGAGGCGGTCGCCGACTTCGTGGCAGGCGCGACGGGCGGACGCTGAGCGGTACGCGACCGGCGCCCGCCCGGACCCCCTGCACGGCGATCCGCCCGCGTCAGTCCCCGCGGCCCGGGTCTTCTTCGCAGCGTCGGTGTATGTTGTCCGCCGTCGCCACGCCGGCGAAGCAGGCTGCCGTGGTTTCCGGCGACGCGTCCCGCTGACGGGAACAATTCCCGTCGTCGTCCGTTCCATACCGGGAAAGGCGTCCGTAGGCGCCGGAGGCGAGTGTGCGTTGACGATCGATGATGCCGTCCTGGCCGCCCGCGCGCGCGACGGCGACTCGCCCGCCTTCATCGAACTCGTCGGCCGCCACCAGGACCGCGTGTTCCGGTTCGTGATGCGGATGACCGGCACGCGCGACGACGCGATGGACTTGACCCAGGAAACCTTCATGAAAGCCTGGCAGGCGATGCCCCGGTGGCGGCCCGAAGCGCAGTTCGGCACCTGGCTGCTGCAGATTGCGCGCAACGGCGCGCTGGATCTGCTGCGTCGACGCGGCGTCGTCGGCTTCGAGCCGATCGAGGAGGACGCGCCGATCGCGGATCACGCGCCCGGACCGGAGCAGCAGCTGCGGACCCGCCAGCGCTACGAACTGCTCGAGAAGGCGCTGCAGGCCGTCGCCGTCGAGCATCGCGAAGTCCTGCTGCTGCGCGAGGTCGAGGAGCTTTCGTACGCCGAGATCGCCGGGACGCTCGGCATCGCGGAGGGCACCGTCAAGTCGCGCATCGCGCGCGCGCGGGCGGCGCTGCTCGAACAACATCGTCGAATGGGCGGAGAGAACGCATGACCCAGCATTGTCCGGCTCTCGAAGACCTGTCCGCGTACCTCGACGGCGAACTGCCGGTCGAGGTGCGCCAGCGAATGGCCGCGCACCTGGCCTCGTGCGCCGCCTGCGCGTCCCGCTACGCCGACCTCGAGGGCTTGCGGGCCGACTTCGCGGCACTGCCGGACGAACGCCTCGGCTTCGACCTCTCGCAGGTCATTCGCGGTCGCATCGAGGCGCTGCCGGTTCGCCCGGAAGCCCGGCGCGCACCGCGCTGGCGGCCGGCGAACTGGCACAGGCTCGTTCCGGTGGGCGCAGCCGCGGCATCGCTTTCGCTGGGTCTCTTCCTCGGAACCAGCCTGACCGCCCCGGTCGCCGTCGCTCCGGCGATGAGCGCACTCGAAGTGTTCGCGCCGATCGCACCCGGCGGACTGTGCCCGGTGCGCGGCTCGTGCTGGCGCCCGGCGACTCCGACGAGGCAACTTCCATGAACCGGTCCCGGCTGCTTCTCTACGTCCTCGTCCTGTCGGTCTCGCTCAATCTGGGCGTGCTCGCCGCGGTCGGCTACCGCAGCCTCGGGTCGGCGCAGGCACCCCATTCCGACGAGGCATTCGCGGGACTCGTCGGCTACCTCGGGCTGCGCGAGGAACAGCAACGGCACTGGCGCGACGCCGAAGCCGCGTTCCTCGCGCAGTTCGAGCCGCGCGCCGCCGAGATCCGCGAAGGTCGCGACCGCCTGATCCGCGCGATCTTCGCCGACGATCCCGATCCGGCGGCGATCGAGAGCGAGCGCGCCCGGATCTCCGAACTGCAGGACGCGCAGCAGCGCGCCGTCATCGAGCAGCTGCTGCGCGAACGGGAACTGCTCGATGCCGGGCAACGCGAACGGCTCGTCGAGCTGCTGCTCGAGCAACCGCCCGGCGCCGGGGGCTTCGAGCAGCTGCATCGGGATTGATCGTCGCCTCGCTCAGCGCATCGCGAACAGCTCCTGGTGGAAGCGATCGGCCACCGGGAAGCCATGACTCGCGAAATCGGCACGGAGCGCCGCACCGAAGCCGGACGGGCCGCAGAACCAGAAGCTCGCCTCGCGCCAGTCGGGCACGGAAGCACGGATGCGCTCGCCGGTCAGTTGCCCGTCGCGCGGGTCGTGCAGCACATGCAGGCGCACCCCGGCCGCCTGCGCGTCGGCCCGAAGCCGGGACAGGGCGTCCTCGCTGTAGTCGGCCGTGGTGTGAAACAGATCGATCTCCTGCGAACGGGACCGCGTCGGAAGCGCCTGTCGCCGCATCGCGAGCTCCTTCATCCGTGCGATGAAGGGCGTGATGCCGATGCCGCCGCCGATCCAGACCTGGCGCGGACGATCATCGTCGAAGGTGAAGCAACCGTAGGGGCCTTCGACCTTCACCGGTCGGCCGGGATAGAGGATCTCGGGCAATCGTCGCGTGAAGTCGCCCAATTCCTTTGCCACGAAGGTGAGGCGAGGCTCGGTCGCATTCCATCCCGAGGCGATCGTGAACGGATGTGCGCCCTCGGCTTCGTGCGTCGTCACGAACGCGAACTGGCCCGCCTCGTGTCCGGGCCATCCCTGCGGAACCGCGATTTCCCCTTCGAGCACGCGAAGCTCCGGATAGTAGTGCAGCCGCGTGATCGTTCCGTCCACCTTGCGGCCCGCGCCGACCCGGCGCAGCAGCACCAGGATCGCGGCCCACGTTCCATAGGCCAATAGGGCAGCCACGGCGAAGCCGAGCGGCGAAGCCCAGTAGCCGAAGGTCATCAGCACCAGGGAGTGGAAGACCAGCACCAGATAGACGAGCGCGAGCAGGCGATGCGTCTTGTAGAAGACGCGATAGGGAATGCGACGGACGAGCGCCGCCGCGATCAGCAGCACGGCGGCATAGAAAGCCCACTCGCCGACGCTCTCCGCGAGGCTTCGCTGCTCGAGAAGGAACTGCGCGATCGGGTTGTCGAGGGCCGGCCGCGGACCGCGTCGCGGCCGTTCCAGCCACCCCAGGCGGACGGCCCACTTCGGACCCTCGGCCCACAGCCAGTGCACGATCGCCAGGACCAGTCCGCCGATGCCGAGCCACTTGTGGAGTCGGTACATCTTGTCGAGCCCGCCGAGCCATCGCTCGGGCCACCGCGGCCGGAGTGCGAGGATCATCGCAAGGCTCATGCAGGCCAGCGCGAGGAGGCCGCTGTACTGGACCGCCGAGCTGCGCAACGCGAAGAAGTTCGCGGGCCGCAGGGCCGAGGGATCGGCAGCGAGCCAGAGGGCACTGAGCAGGGCCAGCACCCCCCAGAACGCCAGCTTGATGCGCTTCATTCGATTCTCGTATCTCCGACGATCCGGCTGTGGCGCGGGACTCTAACGCGGCGAAGACCGTTCCGGTTTGACCGGGATCACCCACATCGCGGAAGCCCTCCGCGGTTCGTTCAGCACGGATTCAGCTCCCCGTGCGCAGACTGCATCCACAGTCGCATCGACTGCAGTTCGAATGCAAAGGAGCGCATCATGAAAAGGACGCTACGGCTCGCCTCGCTCGGAATGCTGGCAGCCATTCTCGTCAACTCCGCGCTGGCCGGAGATCGCCACGACGGCCGCGACCGTGACCACGTCTCGCGCGCTCGTGCCGCCGCAGGCCAGGAGATGCAGGCGGTCCCCCACACCGCGGGCGTCCACGAGCGGAGCTACGGATGGCAATACTTCTCCGCCCCCGACGAGCATCGCGCGGTCGTCATCAGCCCGCAAGGCGACTACTACTACAGCCGCGGCAAGGGGCTGAAGTGGGTCGCCGCGGCCCAGACGGACATCTAGAAGGGAACTTTTCGGGCGCTGCTTCGTTCGAGGGTCGCCGGCGTGGAACGAATCGCGCTTCCGATGCGCGCATCGGAAGGCACCGCGCCGGCGCGATCAACCCTACGAACGGAGTGAACGAAAATGAAACGCAAGTGGCTCGGATTGGTTCTCGCGGGCGCAATGGCGGCCGGTTCGCTGGCAGGCGCCCCGGCGCATGCCGCCTCGGATCACGCCCATGGACACGCACACGCCGACGCGGCCCGGATGCTCGTGCTCGACGACGGCGAGAAGTGGGCGAGCGACCAGGCGCTGCGCGACAGCATGACGAAGATCCGCGCTTCGATCGAAGCGAACCTGCCGGCGATCCACGCCGCGAAGCAGGCCGCGCCGTACGAGGCACTGGGGCGCGAGATCGAGACGCAGATCGCGAACATCGTCCAGAACTGCAAGCTCGAGCCTGCGGCCGATGAAGTGCTTCATGCGATCCTGGCCGAGATGATCCAGGGCAACGATGCGCTGCAGGGCAAGGATCCGCACGTCGAGCGCATCGACGGCGTGAAGCGGGTGATGCACTCGCTCGAGTTGTACGCCGAGCATTTCGAGCACCCGGGATTCGAGGCGCCGCACGTCGCGCATTGAGGGGGCACGCTCCTCGCTTTCTCGGGAACATCCTGCTCGCTCGTTCGTTCCAATGGGCAAGACAGCGAAGTTCGCGTCCTGCGGCCCGCAAGGTAGGCGGGTCGTCCCCCACGCTCATCGAAGGAGTCTCTCTCATGAACACCGCTTCCGCCTGGATCGCCACGCTTGCGTTCACCGTCGTCGCCGCGCCCGCGCTCGCCGACGAGCTGCGCTTCGCGAACAACGAGATCGGGTACGAGATGGTCGTGTCGCCCAGCGAGGTCACGCGTGCGCAGGTGATCGCCGAGTTCGAGCAAGCGCAACGCGATGGCGCGATCTCGGCGAACCACGAGATCGCGCAGCCGCTCGATCTCGCGCCCTCGGCGAAGTCGCGCGAGCAGGTGCAACGCGAGGCCAGCCAGGCCAGCCAGCGCGAGCGCCGGGCGCAGCGTGCGCTGTATTGGCCGAATGCCTGATCCTGGGCGGCCGCGCGCGGCTCGAGCGCCGCGCGCGGCATATCCCGTTTCCGATCGCTGCCGAGCCGTCGCGGTCGTCGGCCTGGCCGGCGACAGCGTCGCGACGTCCCGATCGACGAATCTTGATCTCGTTCAGGTTCGTTTCATTGCGCCGGTCTAACCTCGGTTTCGTCAGCGGTCCACCACCCGCGCCGATCCCGTCGTTACACACCATGCTTCCGGTCCGTCTTCGCATTGCCGCTCTGTCTGCGGCACTGCCGCTCTTCGTCTCGGCCGGTATCGCGTCGCCGGCCTTCGCACTGCACGAGGGAGAAACTTCGCTGCCGGCGCAAGCTGTCTCTGCGCTCGGTATCGAGACGGCCCCCGCACGCGCCGCCGCTTCCGATCGACTGTCGCATCTGCCCGCGCACGTCCAGATTCCGAACGCACAGCAGCGCTTCGTCGCCGCTCCGATCGGCGGCGTCGTCATCGAACTCCGCACAGGCGTGGGAGACCCTGTGAAGGAAGGCCAGCCGCTGGCGCGTGTGGTCAGCGCTGAACTGCTCGCGCTGCAGCGCGAGATCGCACAGGCCGCAGCCGAGCGCGAGCGTTCACAGCACGCGCTCGCGCGCGACGAGCGGCTGCTCGCCGAAGGTCTCGTGGCCGAATCGCGCGTCGAAGCGAGCCGGGCAACCGACCGTCAGGCGCAGGCGGCACTCGCCGAGAAGCGAGGCCTGCTCGCGTTGTCGGGGATACGGCCCTCGTCGTCCGGATCGTTCGAAGTGCTCGCGCCGATCTCGGGAGTCGTCCTGTCGCAGGACGTCCGTCCCGGCCAGCGCATCGACGCCGCTACGCCGCTGTTGCAGATCGCGCAACTCGAGCCGCTCGAACTGCAGATCGACGTGCCGATCGCGGCCGCGTCGCGGGTGGCGGTGGGAGCCTCGGCGCGCGTGCCGGCAGCAGGCGCATCGGGACGCGTCGTCGCGGTCGGTCGCGCAGTCGGCGACGCACAGACGGTGTCGGTGCGCGCGCTCCTCGATTCGGGGCTCGGTGCGCTCGGTCCCGGACAGCACGTCGAGGCCGAGATCGACGCACGGCCCGCGCCGGTCGGCGCGCGCAACTGGGTGGTGCCGTCCGCCGCACTGGTGCGGCTGGGCGCGGCGGGAACGCAACCCGTCATCTTCGTGCGTCGAGGCGAGCGCTACGTTGCCGTGTCGGCGCTTCCGATCGGCGAGTCCGGTCGCGATCTCGTCGTGCAGGGAGCGCTGAACGAAGACGAAGCCGTCGTCGTGTCCGGTGCGAGTCAGTTGAAGGCGGCGCTCGCGGCGGCAACGCCTGCCGGCGCCGGGGCACCCGAGAGCGCAGTCGCGCCCGCCGCCGCGGCCGCAGCCCCCGCAGCCGCGCCTGCCGCAACTCCCGCATCCCGCTGAAGCGCGACCATGCTGGCGCGAATCATCGACTTCTCGCTCACCCAGCGTCTGCTCGTCCTCGTGCTGACCGCGCTGCTGGTCGGCGCGGGCATCGTCGCACTGCGCGAACTGCCGATCGACGCCTTCCCCGACGTCTCGACGACGCAGGTCAAGATCATCGTCAAGGCACCCGGCATGACGCCCGAGGAGGTCGAGAGCCGGATCACGATCCCGATCGAGCAGGAACTGCTCGGCATCGAGCGCCAGCGCCTGCTGCGCGCGGTGTCGAAGTACGGCATCACCGACATCACGGTCGACTTCGACGACGGCACCGACATCTACTGGGCGCGCCAGCAGGTGGGCGAGCGTTTCGCCGCGGCCGCCGAATCGCTGCCGACCCAGGCGAGCGGGGGCCTCGCGCCGATCACGACGCCGCTCGGCGACATGTTCATGTTCACCATCGAGGGGCCGCTGTCGCTCGAGGAGAAGCGAACGCTGCTCGAGCGCGTCGTGCGACCGCAGCTGCGCACCGTGCGCGGCGTCGCCGACGTCAACAGCCTCGGCGGCTTCGTGCGCAGCTACGAGGTCGTGCCGAACCCTCAGCTGCTGGCGGCTCGCGGCCTCGGCCTCGACGAGCTGCGCGCCGCGATCGAGCGCAACAACCGCAACGACGGCGCCGGTCGCATCGTCGAGGGCGAGGAGGTGCTGATCGTGCGCACGGAAGGCGCGATCCGCAGCGTCGCCGAGCTCGGCGAGATCGTCGTCGCGACGCCGGGCGAAGTTCCGGTGCGCCTCGCCGACGTCGCCGACGTACGCATCGGAAGCCTCACGCGCTACGGGGCGGTGACGCGGGACGGCGAGGAGGCGGTCGAGGGGCTCGTGCTCGGACTGCGCGGCGCCAACGCGCAGAAGGTGATCGATGGGGTCCAGCAGCGGCTCGCCGCGCTTGCGCCGTCACTGCCCCAAGGCACGACGATCGTGCCTTTCTACGACCGCTCGGCGCTCGTCGATCGCGCCGTCGGCACGGTGACGAAGGCGCTGCTCGAGGCGATCGTCCTCGTGCTCGTGCTGCTGCTCGCGTTCCTCGGCAACATGCGCGCCGCATTCGTCGTCGCGCTGACGCTGCCGCTGGCCGCGCTCGGCACTTTCGTGCTGATGCGCTACACCGGGTTGTCGGCGAACCTGATGAGCCTCGGGGGGCTGGCGATCGCGATCGGGCTGCTGGTCGACGGCGCAGTCGTCGTGGTCGAGAACATCGAGAGCCGCCTCGCCGAGGGCGGCGCGCAGCGGCAGCTGCCGATGCTGCACGTGGTCTGGCGTGCCGTGCGCGAGGTCGCCGTCCCGGTCGTCTCGGGCGTCGCGATCATCATCATCGTCTTCGTACCGCTGCTTTCGTTGCAAGGTCTCGAGGGCAAGCTCTTCGTGCCCGTGGCGTTGTCGATCGTCTACGCGCTGTCGACCTCGCTCGTGCTCGCGCTGACCGTGATCCCGGTGCTCGCGTCGCTGCTGCTGCGCCGCAGGCACGCGCACCTGCCGTGGCTCGCGCGCAGGCTCGACGCGCTGTACGTTCCGATGCTCGCCTGGTCGCTGCGGCACGCGAAGCTCGTCGTCGGCGTCGCGGTCGCGCTGCTGATCGCCGCAGGCGGCGCGTATACGTTGCTGGGCAAGAGCTTCATGCCGACGCTGGACGAGGGCGACCTGATCATGCAGCTCGAGAAGCTGCCGTCGATCAGCCTCGCGCAGACGATCGCCGTCGACGCGCGCGTGCAGCGCGCGATCCTCGAGCAGGTGCCCGAGGTGCGCAGCATCGTCGCGCGCTCGGGTTCGGACGAGCTCGGCCTCGACCCGATGGGCCTGAACGAGACCGACGGTTTCCTCGTGCTCAAGCCGATCGACGAATGGCGCGTGCCCGACAAGGCGTGGCTCACCGACGAACTGCGCAAAGTGACCGACGGCTTCCCGGGCCTGGAAGCGTCGTTCACGCAGCCGATCGAAATGCGCATCTCGGAGATGCTCACCGGGGTGCGCGGCGACGTCGCGATCAAGGTGTTCGGCACCGATCTCGCCGAGCTCGGGGCTCTCGCGTCGCGCATCGAGTCGCTGCTGAGGACGACCCCGGGCGCCGAGGACGTCTTCACCGCGCGCAACGAGGGCGTGCAGTACCTGCAGGTGCGCATCGACCGGCTCGCGGCGGGACGCCTGGGACTCTCGGTCGACGAACTGCAGGCGAGCCTGCGCGCGTTGATCGAGGGCCAGCCGGCCGGCGCCGTGATGGAGGCCGGATGGCGCGTGCCGATCCTGTTGCGCGCCGGCGAGGACGTCCGCGCAAGCGCCGCGCGCTTCGGCGACCTGCGCATCGCGCTGCCCGACGGCAACGCGGTGCCGGTGTCGGCGGTCGCGCGCATCGAGCGCGTCGACGGGCCGGTCAAGATCGAACGCGAGAACGCGGCGCGCTACGTGACGATCCGCACCAACGTGCGCGGGCGCGACCTCGTCGGCTTCGTCGACGAGGCGCGCACGCGCATCGCCTCGGAGCTGCCGCTGCCCGTGGGCTATCGCATCGAGTGGAGCGGGCAGTTCGAGAACCAGCAGCGGGCGGCGGCGCGCCTGGCCGTCGTCGTGCCGGTGGCGCTGCTGTTGATCTTCCTGCTGCTCTTCTCCACCTTCGGCTCGGTGCGCCAGGCGGCGCTCGTGCTGGCCAACGTGCCGTTCGCGATGGTCGGCGGGGTGTTCGCGTTGCTCGCCGCCGGCGAATACCTGTCGGTTCCCGCGTCGGTGGGTTTCATCGCGCTGCTCGGCATCGCGGTGCTCAACGGCGTCGTGCTCGTCGCGCATTTCAACCAGCTGCTCGAGCACCGGTTGCCGATCGATCGGGTCGTCACCGAAGGCGCGCGCCGGCGCCTGCGCCCGGTGCTGATGACCGCGTCGATCGCCGCCTTCGGCCTGGTGCCGCTGCTGTTCGCCACCGGGCCTGGTTCGGAGATCCAGCGGCCGCTCGCGATCGTCGTCATCGGCGGGCTGGCAACGTCGACGCTGTTGACGCTGCTGCTGTTCCCGATCCTGTTCCGGCGCTTCGGGGTCGAGCGAGAGGCGCAGCGGGCAGCCGACGAAGGTGGACCGACGCGAGCCGATCCGGCACGGCATGCGCCCGAACGGCGCCGTCACCTGGCGGGCGAGCCGCAAACGTCCGTGCAGTCGGGGCACGCGAAGGCGCAGTCGGCTGCCGAAGCGTCCGCGGCTCCGCTCGCCGCCGAGGAGCGTGAATGACCGAACGAAGCGACATGCAAAGGGATTCCGGGCTTTCCGCGCCGGTCCTGTTGACGCTGATTGCGCCCGCCTCGCTCGGGGAGAACGTCGCCGATCTGCTGCTCGAGGCGCCCGAGCTCACGACGGGCTTCACGTCGAGCGCCGCGTCGGGCCACGGCGCGGGGCTGCGTTTCGAAGCGGCGAGCGAGCGCGTGCGCGGCAGGGGACGGCGAACCCGCTTCGAGCTTGCGCTCGTACGCGCGGACGCCGATGCGCTGCTCGCGCGGCTGCGGGCGTCGCTGGGCGAGGCGAACGTCTACTACTGGATCTGTCCGATGGTCGAATGGGGAAATCTCGGCGATCGCGCGCCCGCGGAGGCGAGGCCGTGAACCGAATGCAGGTCGTTGTCGTATCGATCCTCGTCCTCCTGCTCGGCGGCGCGTTGCCCGGAATGTCGGTCGCGCAGGATGCCTACCCATCCGAACTGCCGCCCCCGGAACGTGTGCGCGCGGCGATCGCCGACGCACCGAAGGTTCAGGCCGCGGCGGCGTTGCTCGAGGCAGCGGGCGCCGAGCGGCGTCAGCTCGGCGCCGGACCGCACGAATGGTCGACGCGTGTCGATTACCAGCGCCGACGGATTCACGAGACCGGTGCCAACGACCGCTTCAACGAGTGGGCGTTGTCGCTCGAGCGTGGCGTTCGCCTGCCGGGGAAGGCCGAGCTCGATCGCACGCTCGGCGCGGGTCGGGTCGCCGAAGCCGAGATCGCGCTCGCGGACGCCGGGCACCAGGCATCGCGACGCCTGCTCTCGCTGTGGTATGCGATGCTGCGCGAACGCCAGGCTGCCCATCTGCTCGCACGGCAGGCCCGGCTGGCCGCGCGGGAAGCGGCCGCCGTCGCGCGCCGACGCGAGCTCGGCGATGCTTCGCGACTCGACGAGACGCAGGCCGCCGCCGAGGCCGAGCAGGTCGAAGCGGCGCGGCGTGTCGCGCTCGATCGCGCCGAGCGCGCCTCGATCGCGCTCGCGCGCGAGTTTCCGGCGATGGCGGGAGTCGAGCCGCCCGAAGCGCTGCCCGAGCCGCCCGCGCCCGCCGAAGACCTGACCGCGCTCGCGCGGCAGGCGGTCGACGAGGATCACGAACTGAGCGGTGCGCTTGCCGCGGCAACCAGCGCCCGGATCGAAGCGCAGCGTGCGTTGGCCGATCGCCGAGCCGATCCGACGGTCGGCGTGCAGCTCAGCTCCGAGCGGTCGGCCGAGGAACGCATCGTCGGCGTCTTCGTCTCGATTCCCTTCGGCGGCGAGGCTCGCCGCGCGGCCGCCGACGCGAGTGTCGCTCGCGCCGGCGCGGCCGCCCGGCGCGCGGAAGCCCGCCGCCGGCAGGTCGACGCGCAGGCCGCGATGCTGCTGGCATCGGCGAGTTCCGGCGCGACTCGCTGGCAGGCGGCGCGGCGCAGTGCCGAACTGCAGTCGAGCGCGGCCGAACGCGTCGCGAAGGCGCGCGAACTCGGTGAAGCCGACGTCGCCGAGGTGCTGCGGGCGCGGCGGCTGGCACTCGATGCCGCGTTGCGCGCGGTCGACCTGCAGGTCGATGCGCTCGAGAGCCACGCGCGACTGCTGCTCGATGCGCATCGAATCTGGAGTTTCGAACCCTGACGGCGGTGGCTTCCCAACGGGCCCGCTGCGAGCCCGAGGGCCGCTACGCTTCGCCCCGAAAATCCGCGCAAGGCAGCCAGCCCTCCACCCGCAACCCGCCCAGTTCCGAGCGCCCATAGGCGATCTCGCCGCGGTATTGCGCGACGATGTCGTCGACGATGGTCAGGCCGACTCCATGCCCGGGCCGGCCTTCGTCGATCCGGAATCCGGCTTGTCCGAGGCGAGCGACCATCTCGTCGGCAACGCCCGGTCCGTCGTCGTCGATGCGAAAGTGCAGCGCCTCGGAACCGGCATGGCCGTCGCGCACGACCAGGCGCACACGCGAGCGGGCCCACTTGCAGGCGTTGTCCATCAGGTTGCCGAACAGCTCCAGCATGTCTTCGCGATCGAACGGAAACCGGCGCGACGGCAACTCGACCGCGATCGTGATGCCACGCTCGCGATACAGGCGCTCGAGCGCCTCGCAGAGCCCGGTCAATTCGGCGCGTGCGTCGAAGCCGGCCGACGAAGCGCCGCCGCCGGCCAGCCGCCTGCGCTGCAGTTCGCGATCGATGGTCGCGCGCATCGTGTCGAGCTGGGCGCGAAGCGTTTCGGCGAGCGCCTCGTTGCCTTGCTCGGCCACCGCATCTGCCGCCTGGCCGAGGACCGCGAGCGGCGTCTTCAGCGCGTGCGACAGGTTGCCGGTGGCGTGCCGGACGCGCGCCAGTCGGCGTGCGTGGTGGTCGACCAGTCGATTGACGGCATCGAGCATCGGCTGCACCTCGCGCGGTGCCGCCGTGTCGACCACGCGCGTATCGCCCTGCTCGAGCCTTCGGCACGCCGCCACGGCATCGTCGAGCGGCGCGAGGCCGCGAACCAGCAGCTTGCGCTGCACGAGCACCAGCGCGGCCACCGCGAGCGCGAGGCCGATCAGCAGCGCGCGGCGGAAAGCGGCGATGGCGGTGTCGATCGTCGACACGTCTTCCGCCACCTCGATCAGCCACTCGTGCGCATCGTTCGGAAAGCGCTTCCGGTACACCAGCAGCGACTGGCCGGCCGGGCCGGCCTGCCGGGCAACGCCCTGCGCACCGGCCGCGGGCGGCGCGGGGAGGTCCGCGTCCCACAGGGAGCGCGACCGGATCGCCTGTCCGTCCTGAACGATTCGGAAGTAGTGGCCCGACAGCGGCAGGTCGTAGACGGTGCCGGCAGCGTCCTGCGCCGCCCGCTCGCGGTCGACCGCGTCGTGCACGCGCGCGTACAGCAGGTCCGCGTCGTGCTCGAGGCGCGAGAGCACGTACTGCTCGACGAGCTCGCGCGAGAAGCGCTCGAAGCCGACGGCGAGCAGCGCGACGGCGACGACCAGCAGAAGCGACAGGCTCAGCGTCAGCCGGCTGCGCAGCGACTTCATCCGGCGTCGGCGACGAAGACGTAGCCCTGGCCGCGTCGGGTCTCGATCCGCCCCTCGCCGAGCAACTGGCGCAGGCGGCGCACGTAGACCTCGATCACGTTGCTGTCGCGCTCGGCGTCGTAGTCGTAGACGTGCTCGGCGAGGCGCGTCTTCGACAGCACTTCGCCGGGATGGCGCATGAAGTAGCGCAGCAACCGGAACTCGGTGCCGGTGAGCGGTTGTTCGGCCCGATCGCCGCCTTCGGCGACCAGGCATTGCCGGGCCTCGTCGAGTCGCCACTGGCCGACGCGCAACTGCGGCGCGCTGACGGGCGCCGCCCTGCGCAGCAGCGCGTGCACGCGGGCAAGCAACTCCTCCGTGTGGAAGGGCTTGCCGAGGTAGTCGTCGGCGCCCGCCCGCAGACCCTCGACCCGTTCGCTCCAGCCGTCCCGGGCGGTCAGGATCAGCACGGGAACCGCGTTGCCTGCCGCACGCCAGTCGCGCAGCAGTTCGAGGCCGTTGCGGCGCGGCAGGCCGAGGTCGAGGATCACCGCATCGTAGGGCTCGGTCGCGCCGAGGTGGCCTGCGTCGACGCCGTCGGCGGCGAGGTCGACCGCGTAGCCTTCGCGAACGAGACGATCGCGAAGCCGGGGTCCCAGCTCCGCGTCGTCTTCGGCGATCAGCAGTCGCACCGCCTCACTTCTTCCGGCGGTTCAGCACGTCGCCGCTCGCCGCATCGAGCTCGAGCTTGTGGACGCGATCGCCGTCGTCGATCAGCTTCACCTCGTAGACGTACCGGCCGTCTTCGCGGTCGAGCTCGACCTCGACGATCTGTCCGGGCTGCGCGGCCCGCGCCTGCTCGAGGATCTTCTCGATCGGCAGGATCTTGCCCGCTTCGCGCAGCTGGCGCACCTCGCCCTGGCGCAGGCGGTCGCTGTCGGCACTGGCCGTGCCGGCGGACATCAGCACCGCCGCGGACAAGCCGGCCGCGGCCAGCATCGAGAGGACACGGGATGTACGCATGTCGTGACTCCTTGTGAAACTCTAATGGAAAGGTCTTGCGAAAAGTGCGGCGCTGCTGCGCCGCTCAGGCGATCCGGTCTTCGGAACGTGCGGGTTTGCGGCCGGTGATCATCGACAGCACGAGGTTCTCGCGATGGACGAGGCTCTCGACGAGCACGCCGGCTACATGAATGCCGACCAACACCAGCGTCGTATCGGCGAGGATCTCGTGCAGCTCGGCGACCCAGACGCCCTTGCGACCGACTCCGGCGAGCAGTCCGGCCAACGGCCCGGCCCCTTCCTCGATCGCGAGGCTCGCCATGCCGGTCAGGGCCAGCAGCGGAACCAGGACGAGCAGCGTGACCACCATCAGCGCACCGGCAGGGTTGTGTCCCAGATGCCGTGCCGCGCGACCGGTCAGGCTTTCCTTCGCGTAGCGCAGCGCGGCAGCGGGCGAGCGCACGAAGTCGGAGAAGCGGGCGTGCCGCGGACCGAGCAGGCCCCACGGGATACGCGCGGCGATCAGCGCGAGTGCCAGGTACCCGGCCCAGCTGTGCACCGCGAGGTTGTGGTCCTCGACGATGAAGGCCGTCGCGAAACTCGCCGCCAGCCCCCAATGGAAAAGGCGAACGAAGGGATCCCACACCGCCACCTGATCGACCTGCGTCACGATTCGCTCCCTTCGAGGCCGGCATATCCGGCCGTTGCGACGCAGTATCGGTGGGCATTGCTGAATCGAAGCTGAACGGCGTCGAACCAGCGCATTCAGCACGGATTCAGCTTCGCGTGAGCAGACTGCACGCACGGTCGATACCGACTGCAGTTCCAGGAGTTCCGTGATGAATCCGTACCCCTCGCTGCGCCACGCCCTGCTCGTGCTGGCGCTCGGCCTGACCGCCGGGTCCGCCTTCGCCGATGACGATTGCGCGGCCCCGGTCCAGCAGTGGCAGGCGCGCGAAGCCGTGCACCAAATGGCCAGTGCCCGAGGCTGGCAGGTGCAACGACTCAAGATCGACGACGGCTGCTATGAAGTCCGCGGCACGGATGCCGAGGGCCGCGCCTTCAAGGCGAAGATCGATCCGCAGACGCTGGAGGTCGTGAAGTTCAAGCACAAGGCGGCCGCAACGCACGGCCGCGTCGAGTAGTGGAAGCAACCGCCATGTACAGACCCCTCCTGACCGTCGTGGCCCTTGCGACTGCGCTTGCCACGCCCGTCTTCGCCCACAGCCGCCAGGTGACGCTGAGCACTCAACTCAAGAACTACGACGGTGACGGCGCCTACCTGGCCGTGTACCTGACCGACGCCAAGGGCGCCTATGCGGGAACGCTGTGGGTGGCCGGGGGCAAGGCCAAGTACTACAAGCACCTGGCCGACTGGAATCGCCTGTCCGCCCGCGACGCCAAGCGCCTCGACGGCGTGACCGGCGCCAGCGTCGGCGCCGGGCGCACGCTCGAGGTGACGGCAGACCTGGCCGACGCGCTGATCGATGCGGGCTACGAGATCCGGATCGATGCGGCCGCGGAAGACATGCGCGACAGCCCCTCCGAGATCCGCGTGCCGCTGTCCACGCAGGAGGCCGCGAAACCCCACGCGGGCAAGCAGTACATCGGGTCCCTCACCTACCAGCTGAAGTAGGGAGCACGCGTGAACTGGAAAGCCATCCACCGCTGGCTCGGCCTGGTCGTCGGCGGCTTCGCGATGGTGCTGGGCGTCACCGGCGCCCTGCTGGCCGTCGACCCTGTGCAACAGGCCTGGCAAGCCGCGCCCGCCCCGGCCGATCTGTCCGTGGCGACGCTCGCCGAACGGGTGCAGCGCGCCATGCCGGGCGTCGAGGAGATCCGCCGCCTTCCCTCGGGGGCCATCGTCGCCCATGGCTTCGTCGGCGAGCAGCCGCAGGCCGCTCATGTGGATCCGGTCGACGGCCGTGCGCTCGCGGCCTACCGTCCCTCGCAACTGCCGCGCTGGGTCAAGAACCTGCACCGCTCCCTGCTGTCGGGCGACGCCGGACGCTGGGGCACGGCCGGCATTGCGCTCGGCATGGCGCTGATTTCGTTCTCGGGGCTGGTGCTGCTGCTGCGGCGCATGGGCGGCTGGCAGCACCTGGCGGGGCGGGTCCGCGGCCCGCTGGCGCAGCGCCTGCACGTGCTCGTGGGCAGGCTCGCGCTTGCGGTGCTGTGCCTGTCCTCGCTCACGGCGCTCTTCATGAGTGCGACGACGCTGGAACTGCTGCGACTCGACACCGCACCGGAGCCCGACGTGGTGTCGGTCGCCGGCAGCCGGACCGAAATGTCGGTCGCGCAATTGCCGGCGCTGCAAGGCCTCAAGGTGCAGGACTTGCGCAAACTGAACTTTCCGAGCGCCACGGACCCCGACGACGTCTGGAAAGTGACCACCCGCCGGGGCCGGGGCTGGATCGATCGCCACAGCGGTCACGCCCTGGCCTGGCAGGACGCCACCGTTGCCCAGCGCCTGTACGACTGGGCGGTGGTGCTGCACACGGGCGAGAGCGCCTGGCCATGGGCCGTGCTGCTCGCATTGGCGAGCGCCTCCACCGTGCCCCTGTGGCTGTCGGGCTTGCTCGCCTGGTGGCGTGCACGCCGTCCGTCGGTTCGGATCGCCGGCAACAGCCCGCTGGGACAGGCCGACGTGCTGGTCTTCGTCGCCAGCGAAGGCGGCACTACCTGGGGCTTTGCGCAAGCGCTGCACGATGCGTTGGTCCGATGCGGCCACCGCGTGCACACCAGCGCTCTGGAGCACTTCGCGACGGCTCCCGCAACGCGACTCGTGTTCGTGCTCGCCTCGACCTATGGCGAGGGGCAGGCTCCGGCCCACGCCGGTCAGGCCCTGGAGCGCATTGCACGCCACGCGGGCAACGTCGTGCCGGTGGCGGTGCTGGGCTTCGGCGACCGACAGTACCCCGCCTTCTGCGCCTTCGCGCAAGCGTTGGAGCAAACGTTGCGCGCAGCGAGCTGGCCCGTGCTGCTGCCGCTCGAATGCATCCACCAGCAGTCGAGCCAGCAGTTCGCCCGCTGGGGCGAGGATCTGGCGCGTGCCCTCGGCGAGCCGCTCACGCTGGACCATGTACCGCGCGTGCCGTCGAGCACGACGCTCACGCTGGTATCGCGCCAGGACTACCCGGGCCAGGCGGACAGGCCCACGGCGATCCTGCGTTTTCGCTGGCCGCGTGCGAGCTGGCTCGATCGCCTGCGCGGGCGTGGCCTCGCGCGTTTCGCGGCGGGCGACCTGGTGGGCATCGTCCCGCCGGGCACCGGCGTGCCGCGCTACTACTCGCTCGCCTCGAGCACCGAAGACGGGTTCCTCGAGATCTGCGTGCGCCAGTTGCCGGGCGGCCTGTGCTCCACCCACCTTCATGACCTGCAGCCGGGCGACTCCGCGCAAGCCTTCATCCGCCGCAATCCCGGTTTCGCCTTGCGCAGCACGCGCCAGGCCGTCGTACTGGTCGGCGCGGGCACGGGCGTGGCTCCGCTCGCCGGCTTCATCCGGGGCAACGACCGGCGCACGCCCATGTACCTGTACTACGGAGGGCGCAGTCCGACGCTGGACTTCTACTTCGAGCCCGACATCCGCCGTTGGCTGGACGAGCAGCGCCTGGCCACCGTGCAGACCGCGTTCTCCCGCGTACCGGGCGGCGGCTACGTGCAGGATGCGCTGCGCCGCGACGCCATCCGCCTGCGCGAGCTGCTGCAGCGCGGCGCCATCGTGCGCGTCTGCGGCAGCCGCGCGATGGCACGCGGCGTGGCCGAGACGCTGGACGACATCCTGGGCACGCTGCGCCTGAGCGTGCAGCAGCTCAAGGCGAAGGGACGCTATGCCGAAGACCTGTTCTGAGCTTGCGCCGGAGCGAGCCGACGCAGGCCGGTCCGGCCGCGTGCGACTTCAGCTGCAGGGCCCGACCATGGGCACGCACTGGTCGGTGCGCTGCGATGCCGCGCCGGACCAGGACGCGCGACGGCTGCACGCCGCCCTGCAAGCGGCGGTGGAGCGAGTGGATGCGCAGATGTCGCCCTGGCGGCGCGACAGCGACCTCGTGCGCCTGAACCGCGCGCCCGTCGACGCGTGGGTGGACCTGCCGACGGAGACGATGCACGTACTGGCGCGGGCGCTGGAGATCAGTCGCCTGAGCGCGGGGGCATTCGACCCCGCCGTCGGAATGCTGGTCGACGCCTGGGGCTTCGGCGCCGTGCGCGACACGCCCGATGCGCATGCGATTCGTGCCGCGCGTGCGCATCCCCACTGCCCCGCCCATCACGGGCTGGAACTGGATCCGGGCGCGAGCCGGGCGTGCAAGCGCGCGCGCGTGCAGATCGACCTGTGCGGAATCGCCAAGGGCTACGCCGTCGATCGCATGGTGGCCGTACTACGGCAGCACGACGTCCGCCACGCGCTGGCGGCACTCGATGGCGACCTGCGCTCGGTGGGCAAGCGGGCGAACGGCGAGCCCTGGGCGGTGGCAGTCGAGAGTCCGCAGCCGGGGCGCCGTTCCGCGCACAGCGTGATCGAACTGCAGGACCTGGCCGTGGCCACCTCGGGCGACTACCGCCGCTTCGCGCAACTGGGCGATGCGGGCGTGGCGCACACCATGGACGGCCGACGGGCGGCGCCCGTGAACAACGGCGTCGCGTCGGTCACCGTGCTGGCAGGCAGCTGCATGGACGCCGACGCCTGGGCCACGGCGCTGCTGGTCGCCGGGCCGGGCGAGGGACTGGCGCTGGCGCACCGACTCGGGCTCGAGGCGCTGTGGCTGCTGCGTCGCGAAGGCACATTGGTGCAGATGGGTTCGGGCCGGTTCGGGTAAGCGTCTCTTCATACTCAGATCTCGAGCGTGCGCTCGAAGCGATCCCGCGCGATCGCGAAGTCGTCGTCTTCTGCGCGTGCCCGAACGAGGCGACGGCGGCGAGGATCGCGCTGCAGTTGCAGAAGCGGGGGATCGGGCGGATCCGCCCGCTGGCCGGCGGGATCGACGCATGGGAGACGGCGAATGCGCCCCCGGGCGGTTGAAGCCTCGACGGCGCCGCCCGCGCACCTCGTCGACCCCCGATACTGGCCGGCGAACGACGGCAGGATCGAGCGGTCGGAAAGGCTCATTCCGGAGATCGCTCGAGCACGTCCTGCCATTCGGCATGGCGAGCGATCTGTGCCTTGGCAAAAGGACACAGCGGCACGATCCGTCGCTTCTCGCGGCGCGCGTCCTCGACGGCACGGCGCACCAGCGCCTGGCCGACGCCCCGTCCGCGCAGCGCGTCCGGCACCCCGGTGTGGTCGATGATCATCGTGTGTCCGCCCGCCAGCGAATAGGTCATCTCGGCTTCGACGCCGTCCAGCCGGGCGCCATAGCGGCCCTTGCTCGCGTTTTCCTCGCGCGTGACTTCCGGTTCCTTCGACGCTTCCTCGTGGCTCATCGCATTCGCCTCCTTCTTTCTCGTTGTATCCGCCAGTGCCGGTTCGTCGCCGGCGAACCTGATGCGTCGGAGGGGGCATCCCCCGCTTGCGGTCGGGGCGAGTGAAGCTCATGGGCGGAGGCGGTGGGCTGCAGTCTTCATGACGGAACGCGGCGCGCAGCACGGACGGTCGCGCGCAAGGAGAGGCAATGGGCTTGCTCGTGGACGGGAAGTGGTTCGACCGGTGGTACGACACGGCGAGCACGGGCGGCCGCTTCGTGCGCAGCGAAGCGCAGTTCCGCAACTGGGTTACCGCGGACGGCCGCCCCGGGCCGAGCGGCGAAGGCGGCTTCCCCGCCGAAGCCGGCCGCTATCACCTGTACGTGTCGCTCGCCTGCCCGTGGGCGCATCGCACGCTGATCCTTCGCGCGTTGAAAGGACTCGGCGAATGCATCGGCGTATCGGTCGTCCATCCGCACATGGCGGAGAACGGATGGACCTTCGCACCCGCGCCCGGTGTGGTCCCCGATCCCGGCGGCGCGCAGTACCTCTACGAGGTCTACCTGCGCGCGAAAGGCGACTACAGCGGACGCGTCACGGTGCCGATCCTGTGGGACTGGAAGCGGGCCACGATCGTCAGCAACGAGTCGTCCGAGATCGTGCGGATGCTGAACAGTGCCTTCGACGGAATCGGAGCGAAGGCCGGCGACTACGCCCCGGCGGAGCGCCTGACCGGGATCGACGCGATCAATGCACGCATCTACGACACGGTGAACAACGGCGTGTACAAGGCCGGCTTCGCCACGCAGCAGCGCGTCTACGAACGCGAGGTGACGAAGCTGTTCCAAACGCTCGACGAGCTGGAGTCGCGTCTGTCCGGGCAGCGCTATCTGCTGGGCGACCGCATCACCGAATCGGACTGGAGGCTGTTCACGACGCTGGTCCGCTTCGATGCCGTCTATCACGGCCACTTCAAGTGCAATCTACGACGTCTCGTCGACTACCCGAATCTCTGGGCCTACGCGCGAGAGTTGTATCAGTGGCCCGGCGTGGCGGACACGGTGAACTTCGCGCACATTCAGCAGCACTACTACGGCAGTCATCCGACGATCAATCCCAACGGAATCGTTCCGCTGGGCCCCATCGTCGACTGGTACGAACCGCACCGGCGCGGCGAGTGATGCACCGTCCGGCGAGCGCACGGTCGATCGGCGCAGGAGAACACGCGAACGAGCGAGGGAGCGCGTGGTGGGCCCCCCGGGAGTCGAACCCGGCACCAACGGATTATGAGTCCGCTGCTC
>JBIQJM010000153.1:0-5883 GCA_044507525.1 Burkholderiales bacterium | reverse complement strand
GCCCAGAGGCCGCTCGGGCTACCCGAGTTGGTCCGAGACCTGAAGATACAAGGCGAATCCGTCTCGACCCGGCCTCGAACCGGCTCGCCCACATGCTTCTCGGGGACCGCTCGGGCTTGAATTCCGGCGCTTGACCTTGACATCATGTCAAGGCACACGATGCATCCGTTGCCATCGCCTCCGGAAGGCCCCAATGAACGCTGTCCTCCCGTCACCCGGGCAAGAGCTCGCCGCCTCCCTCCTGCGCCTGCAGATCGCGGGAATGAGCTGCGCGTCCTGCGTGGGCCGCGTCGAGCGCGCGCTCGCGAAGCTGCCGGGCGTGCTCGAGGCGAACGTCAACCTGGCGACCGAAACGGCGTCGCTCCGCCTCGACGGCTCGGTTCCCGCGGCGGCGCTGACGCAGAGCGTCGCGCTGGCGGTCGAGAAAGCCGGCTACGAGGTGGCCGGCGCACGCTTCGACGTCCCCGTCGTCGGGATGAGCTGCGCGTCCTGCGTGGGCCGGGTCGAGCGTGCGCTGTCGAAGGTGCCGGGTGTGCTGCACGTCTCGGTCAACCTCGCCACCGAGCGCGCGAGCGTCCGGACGCTGGGCGGCACACCGCTCGAGGCGCTGCACGAGGCGATCGAGCGCGCGGGCTACGAGGTGGCGCCGGAGGCGGCCGTCGACGGCAGCGAGCCGGCGTCGCGAACGACCCCGCCCCTGCCCGCGTGGTGGCCGGTGGCGCTCGCGGCGATCCTCACGCTGCCGCTGGTCGCACCGATGGTCGGAGCGCCCTTCGGCCGCGACTGGATGCTGCCCGCGTGGGCCCAGCTGCTGCTCGCCACGCCCGTGCAGTTCTGGCTCGGCGCCCGCTTCTATCGGGCCGGCTGGAAGGCGCTGCGCGCCGGCACCGGCAACATGGACCTGCTCGTCGCGCTCGGCACCACGGCCGCGTACGGCCTGTCGGCCTACCTGATGTTCACGCACGGCGACCACGGCGCGCCGCACCTGTACTTCGAGGCGTCGGCGGCGGTCGTCACGCTCGTGCTGCTGGGCAAGTGGCTCGAGGCGCGTGCGAAGCGACAGACCACCGATGCGATCCGCGCGCTCAACGCGCTGCGACCCGAGACCGCGCGCGTGCGCCGCGACGGTATCGAATCCGAGCTGCCCGCGGCGAGCGTGCGCATCGGCGACCTCGTCGTCGTGCGTCCGGGAGAGCGCATCGCGGTCGACGGCGAGATCGTCGAGGGTCGCAGCCATGCGGACGAAGCGCTGATCACCGGCGAAAGCCTGCCGGTCGCCAAGAGCGTCGGCGATACCGTCACCGGCGGCTCGATCAACGCCGAGGGCCTGATCGTCGTGCGCACGCTCGCGGTCGGCAGCGAATCGCGGCTCGCCCGCATCATCCGCATGGTCGAGGGCGCACAGGCCGCGAAGGCGCCGATCCAGCGCCTGGTCGATCGCGTCAGCGCCGTGTTCGTGCCGGTGGTGCTCGTCATCGCGCTCGTCACGCTGGCGGCCTGGGGGATCGCGACCGGCGACTGGGAGCAGGCCCTGCTCAACGCCGTGGCGGTGCTGGTCATCGCCTGTCCCTGCGCGCTCGGCCTGGCGACGCCGACGGCGATCATGGCAGGGACCGGCGTGGCCGCCCGACACGGCATCCTCATCAAGGACGCCGAGGCGCTCGAGGTGGCGCACGCGGTGGACACCGTGGCCTTCGACAAGACCGGAACGCTGACGATCGGACAGCCGCGTCTGTCCGCAGTGCTCGGCGCCGACGGACGCGACGCCGACGCGGTGCTGCGACGCGCGGCAGCGCTGCAGCGCTTCAGCGAGCACCCGTTGGCCAGGGCCGTGACCGAGGATGCGCGCGTTCGGGACCTGCCCATCCCCGAGGCGCAGGACGTCCGGGCACTGGCCGGTCGCGGCATCCGGGGCGTCGTCGACGGCGAGACGCTGTATCTCGGCAGCCCTCGCCTGCTCGACGAGCTCAGCCTGCCGCAGGGAGCGCTCGCCGGGCAGGCGCAACGCCTGCAGCAGGAAGGCCGCACCGTTTCGTGGCTGGCGCGGGACTCGGCGAACGGGCGCGAGCTGCTGGGTGCGCTCGCCTTCGGCGACACGCTCAAGCCCGAGGCCGCGGCGGCGGTCTCCACGCTCCATGCGCAGGGCATTCGCACCGTGCTCGTCACCGGCGACAACCGCGGCAGCGGCAATGCCGTCGCCGGCGAGCTCGGCATCGACGAAGTGCGCGCCGAGGTGTTGCCCGAAGACAAGGCCGCGATCGTCGGCGAGCTCAAGCGCAGCGGCGCCGTGGTCGCGATGGTGGGCGACGGCATCAACGATGCGCCGGCACTCGCCGCGGCGAGCGTGGGCATCGCGATGTCGACGGGCACCGACGTCGCGATGCAAGCCGCCGGGATCACGCTGATGCGCGGCGACCTGCGCCTCGTGGCCGACGCGATCGACGTGTCGCGCCGCACCTACGCGAAGATCCGCCAGAACCTGTTCTGGGCCTTCGTCTACAACGCCGTCGGCGTGCCGCTGGCCGCCTTCGGCCTGCTCGATCCGGTGATCGCGGGCGCCGCGATGGCCTTCTCGAGCGTGAGCGTCGTGAGCAACGCACTGCTGCTGCGCCGCTGGCGGCCCGTCGAGCAACGAGGCGACGCCGCGACGGCCGGCATGCGGCGGGCCGCGAAGAGCCCTGCCCCGGACGCGGGCGCCAGCGGCGTCCCCGCCGTCGAGTGAGCGACGCATGACCCGACAGGCGATGAACATCGGCGAGGCTTCGCGCGTTTCGGGGGTCTCGCCGAAGATGATCCGCCACTATGAATCGCTCGGGCTGATCCCGCCGGCCGAACGAAGCGACGCCGGCTACCGCAGGTATTCGGGCAACGACGTGCACCTGCTCGCGTTCATCGCGCGGGCGCGCGACCTCGGCTTCTCGATCACCGAGATCGCGCAGCTCGTGAGCCTGTGGCAGGACCGCTCGCGATCGAGCGCGAAGGTGAAGGCGCTGGCGCTCGAGCAGATCGAGCGGCTCGACCGCAAGGCGCGCGAGCTGCTCGAGATGAAGGCGACGCTCGAGCGCCTCGCGCAGGCCTGCCACGGGGACGAGCGTCCGGAATGCCCGATCCTCGACTCGCTCGCGGACGACGAAGCGGTCGGCGCGGTCAGGTCGAATCGCGCAGGTACGGCCACGCCCGGCGCAGGTAGTACGTCATCGACCACACGGTGAGGATCGCCGCCGCGTAGATCAGCCAGGTGCCGACGAGGTGCGTGTCGAGCACGCGGAACAGCGTCCGGTCGTACAGCAGCATCGGGATTGCGACGAGCTGCGCGATGGTCTTGAACTTGCCGATCGAGTGCACGGCGACGCTGGTGCGCGCGCCGACCTGCGCCATCCACTCGCGCAGCGCCGAGATCGTCAGCTCGCGACCGACGATGATCGCCGCGATGATCGCGTCCACGCGCCCCAGCGCCACCAGCATCACGAGCGCGACGCAGACGATCAGCTTGTCGGCGACCGGGTCGAGGAACGCGCCGAAGGCCGAGGTCTGGCCCCAGCGACGCGCGAGCCAGCCGTCGAGCCAGTCGGTGATCGCCGCGGCGACGAAGAGCACGGTGGCGATGACGTTCTGCGCATGTTCGCTCACCGGGAGGTAGAAGACCCCGACGAGCAGCGGAATCGCCAGCACGCGAGTCCAGGTCAGCAGCGTCGGGAGATTCAGATCCATGCGGGCATCGCGAATTGGTGAGTGAAGGGTTGCGCCGGTTCGCGTGGCCCGCAACGCCCCGGGGCCTGTTCACACTAGTGCAGACGACGATAGATTTCCTCGGCGAGCGTGCGCGAGACGCCCTCCACCGAGGCCAGGTCGTCGACGCTCGCCGCCATGATGCCACGCAGCCCACCGAAACGCGCGAGCAGGCGCTGGCGCCGCCGCGGGCCCACGCCGTCGATCTCCTCGAGCCGCGAGGTCTGGCGCGTCTTCGCCCGGCGCGCGCGCATGCCGGTGATCGCGAAGCGGTGCGCCTCGTCTCGAATCTGCGCGACCAGCATCAGCGCCGCCGAATGCGCGCCCGGAACGATCGACGCGCGCCCGTCGGCGAACACGAGCGTCTCGAGGCCGACCTTGCGCAGTTCGCCCTTCGCCACGCCGACCAGCGTCGAGATGTCGAGGCCGAGGTCGGCGAAGACCTGGCGCGCGGCCTCGACCTGCCCGGCGCCGCCGTCGATCAGCACGACGTCGGGCAACGGCGCATCCGCATAGCGGCGCGCGAGCACCTGGCGCATCGCGGCGTAGTCGTCGCCCGGCTCGATGTCGCGGATGTTGAAGCGCCGGTACTGCGAGCGCTGCATCGCGTGGTGCTGGTAGACGACGCACGAGGCCTGCGTCGCCTCGCCCATCGTGTGGCTCACGTCGAAGCACTCGATGCGCAGCGCATCGAGGTCGCTCGCGTCGTCCAGGCCGAGCAGCTGCGCGAGCGCGCGCGTGCGCGCCTGCTGCGAGCCCTCCTCGGCGAGCACGCGGGCGAGCGACAGCTCGGCGTTGCGACGTGCGAGGTCGAGCCATTCGCGCCGCACGCCCTGCGGCTGGCGGATCCACTGGACCGCGTGGCCGGCCTGCTGCTCGAGCCATTCGAGCAGCGCCGCGTCGGGCGGCACGCCGTCGACGACGATCACCGGCGGCACGGGAACGCCGTCGTAGTGCTGCGCGACGAAGGCCTCGACGACCTCGGCGCTCGTCCCGGCATCCCCCGCTTCGACCGCGTGCACCGGAAAGACCGGCTTGTCGCCGAGATGGCGCCCGCCGCGCACCATCGCGAGATTCACGCAGACGCGGCCGCCGCGCATCGCCACCGCGATGATGTCGGCATCGGCGTCGGGCATCGTTTCCATCGACTGGCGGCTGAGCACCTTCGAGAGCGCGGCCATTCGATCGCGCAGCACCGCCGCGGCCTCGAAGCGCAGCGCCGCCGCCTCGTCGTGCATGCGCTGCTCGAGCTCCGCAAGCACCTGCCGGTGCTCGCCCTGCAGGAAGCGCACCGCCGCCTCGACGTCCGCCGCATAGGCCTCGCGGTCGATGTTCGCGACGCAGGGCGCACTGCACCTTCCGATCTGGTGCAGCAGGCACGGACGCGTGCGATTGGCGAACACGCTGTCCTCGCAGGTGCGCAGCCGGAACACCTTCTGCAGCACCTGGATCGCTTCGCGCACCGCCTTGGCGTTCGGGAACGGCCCGAAATAGCGGTTGCGCTTGTCGACCGCGCCGCGGTAGTAGACCAGGCGCGGGAACTCGTGCCCGGTGATCTTCAGGTACGGGTACGACTTGTCGTCGCGGAACAGGATGTTGTAGCGCGGTGCCGCCGTCTTGATCAGGTTGTTCTCGAGCAGCAGCGCCTCGGCTTCCGAGCGCGTGACCGTCGTCTCGATGCGCTCGATGCGCTCGATCATGTGCGCGATGCGCGGGCTCGGCTGGCCCTTGTTGAAATACGACGACACGCGCTTCTTCAGGTCGCGCGCCTTGCCGACGTAGAGCAGCACGTCGTTCGCCCCGATCATCCGGTACACGCCCGGGCGGTTCGGCAGCTGCGACAGGTACGTGCGAAGGTCGAAGTCGGGGCGCGCGACCGCGGTCTGCGGCGCTCCTTCGTCGGGGGTCGTCGACTCCTTCTCGCCCACGGCCGTTCAGTGCTCCCGCACCGCGCTCAGGCGCGGAACAGCGCGGCGAGCCGCTCCCGGAATCCGTCCGGCTCGCTCCACTCGAGGCGCGCGAGCAGCTCGTCGGCCAGGTCGGGCCGGTTGCACACGAGCACCATGTCGCATCCCGCACCCAGCGCCGCGTTCGCGCGCGCGACGATGTCGCCGGCGACCGTCGCGCCTTCCATCGTCAGGTCGTCGCTGAAGA
>JBIQJM010000152.1:1966-5975 GCA_044507525.1 Burkholderiales bacterium | reverse complement strand
CGCTGTTCTCGAACATCCTGCTGATGATGGCGATCCTGCTGTGGCGCCCGCAGGGACTGTTCCCGCTCGTTCGCCGCTGAAGGAGCGCCGTCGATGATCCGCACGCTGCTCTCGGGCGACTATCCGCGCAGCCGTCTCGTCGCCGCAATCCTGGTCGCGATCGTGCTCGTGCTGCTGCTCGTGCCCTTCGTGTTCCCCGGCGCGCGCTCGCTCTCGGTCGCGGCGAAGGTGCTCGTCTTCGTGCTGCTGGTGGCGAGCTACGACCTGCTGCTCGGCTACACCGGCATCGTCTCCTTCGCGCACACGATGTTCTTCGGCATCGGCGCCTACGGCGTGGCGATCGCCAGCACGCGGATGGGGCCGGGCTGGGATGCGATCGCCGTCGGCCTCGTGCTCGCGCTCGCGCTGTCGGCGCTGCTCGCCTTGGCGATCGGCCTGTTCAGCCTGCGCGTGAAGGCGATCTTCTTCGCGATGATCACGCTCGCGGTCGCCGCGGCCTTCCAGACGCTCGCGTCGCAGCTGTCCGGGCTCACCGGCGGCGAGGACGGGCTCAGCTTCAAGGTGCCCGAGGTGCTGCAGCCGTCCTTCGAGCTCTTCGAGGAAACCGTGCTCGGCGCGTCGATCGACGGTCGCTTCCTCACCTATTACCTGGTGTTCTTCTCGGTGCTCGTGCTCTTTCTCGTGCTCGTGCGCATCGTCAACTCGCCCTTCGGGCGCGTGCTGCAGGCGATCCGGGAGAACGACTTCCGCGCCGAGGCGATCGGCTACCGCACCGTCGTCTTCCGCACGGTGTCGACGGTGCTCGGCGCGCTCTTCGCGACGCTCGCCGGCGCGCTGCTGGCGATCTGGCTGCGCTACAACGGACCCGATACCTCGCTGTCCTTCGAGATCATGCTCGACATCCTGCTGATCGTCGTCATCGGCGGGATGGGCACGATGTACGGCGCCGTCATCGGCAGCGCGATCTTCGTGCTCGCGCAGAGCTACCTGCAGGACCTGATGCGGCTCGTCTCGGGGGCCTTCGAGCCGATTCCGCTGCTCGCCGCGCTGTTCTCGCCCGACCGCTGGCTGCTGTGGCTCGGGTTGCTGTTCGTGCTCTCGGTGTACTACTTCCCGACCGGCGTCGTCGGCCGGCTGCGCACGCGCGCGATCGCGCGGAGCCTGCGATGAGCGCCGTCGCCCCGTCCGTCCGGCTCGTGCACGCCGGCGCCGTGTCGACGGTGACGCTCGCGCGCGCGTCGATGCGCAACGCGCTCGTGCCCGACCTGCTGCTCGACCTGTGCGTCTCCCTCGAGGAGCTCGGTCGGCGCGACGAGACGCGCGCGGTCGTGCTCGCCGCCGACGGCGACAGCTTCTCGATCGGCGGCGACCTGCGCCGCCTCGCCCGCGAGATGCAGGGCGCCGCGCTCGAGACGTATTCGGCCGAGCTCGTCGGCCTGCTGAACCAGGCGATCGTCTCGCTGCTGCGCCTGCCGCAGCCGGTCGTGGGGGCGGTGCACGGGACGGTGGCCGGCGGAGCGGTGGGGCTCGTGCTCGGCTGCGACGTCGTCGTGGCCGCCGACGACTGCCGCTTCGATCCGCAGTACGCACGCGCCGGCTTCACGCCGGACGGCGGCTGGACGGCGTTGCTGCCGCACGTCGTCGGTCGTCGGCGGGCGACGGCCTGCCTGCTGCTCGATCGCGCGCTGCATGCCGACGAGGCGCTCGCCTGCGGGCTCGTCACGCAGCTCGCCCCGCGCGAGCGCGTCGACGCGCTCGCGCGCGAAGCGGCGCAGCGTATCGCCGCTGCGCCGGGCGCGACGATGCGCGAAGGCAAGCGCCTGCTCGCCGGCGATCTCGATGCGATCGAGCGTGCGCTGGAAGCCGAGCGCGAACGTTTCGTCGCCACCGTCGGCGGCGTCGAGGCGCGAGACGGCGTCGCGCGCCTGCTGGGCGGCTCCGCCTCGTATCCCGGCGCCTGAAACGCGCCGAAGCGCGTCCCCGCGCCCTGTGGGGTCATCCACGAACGGTGAACGGCTGTGCCGTGCTTCGCGCAGCGGTTGCGCGAGAATGGGCCCTGCCGTTCGTTCGCGGGGAGGCATCGATGCGATTCGCGTCCACCACCGAAACGACCTTGCGCCCGGCACGCCTGGCGTTCGCCGCCGCGCTCGCTGCGCTCGCCGGCAGCGCCGCGGGCCAGGCCGTCGGCCCGAAGCTGCCGATCGACACGCTGAGCGCTGCCGAGGCGGTGCAGGCGATGTGCGAGGGGCGCATCCCGAGCCAGTCGCTGATGCATGCGTACCTCGCCCGGGCGCGCACGCGGCCCGACCTGAACGCGTTCATCACGCTCGACGAGGCGGCCGCGCTGCGCGCGGCCAGCGCGGCCGACACCTCGCGCAGCGCGCGCGGCAAGTGCCTGCCGCTCGACGGCCTGCCGATCGTCGTCAAGGACAACATCCACGTCGCCGGACTGCCCAACACCGCGGGCACCCCGGCGCTGAAGGATTTCGAGCCGAACATGGACGCGCCCGTCGTGCGCAAGCTGCGCGACGCGGGCGCGATCGTGATGGGCAAGACGAACATGCACGAGCTCGCCTTCGGCATCAGCGGCTACAACATGGCCTTCAAGACCGGCGAATCCTGGGGCGTGCGCAACGCCTACGATCCGACGCGGATGGCGGGCGGCTCGTCCGCCGGAAACGGCGCGGCGATCGGCGCGCGCATCGCGCCCGCCGCCATCGGCACCGACACCGGCGGCTCGGTGCGCATTCCGTGTGCCTTCAACGGCTGCGCCGCGTTGCGGCCGACGATCGGGCGCTACTCGGCATCGGGCATCACGCCGATCTCGCACACGCGCGACACGGCCGGGCCGATGGCGGTATCGATGGTCGACGTCGAGCTGCTCGATCGCGTGATCAGCGGCGACGATCCGGTCGAAGCGGCCGATCTCGCCGGCGTGCGACTGGGCATCGTCGCGCCGCTGCTCGCCGATCTCGACGAGGACACGAAGGCTGCGACCGATGCCGCGCTCGAGAAGCTGCGCGCCGCGGGCGTGACGCTCGTCGACGTCGAGATGCCGCAACTGATGGAGCTCAACGCCAAGGTCGGCTTTCCGCTGGCGCTGTTCGAGGCGCACGACGACGTCGCCGGCTACCTGAAGCACCATTCCACCGACGTCTCGCTCGAGAAGCTCGTGGCCGAGATCGCCAGCCCCGACGTGAAGAGCACCTACGAGAACTTCGTGCTGCCGCGCAAGCTGCCCGGGCCCGACGGTACGGCGATCGACGCCAGGCCGGCCTACGAGGCGGCGATGAGCGAAGCCCGTCCGGCGCTGCAGAAGCTCTACGCCGACACCTTCGCGCAGCACCGGCTCGACGGCATCGTCTTCCCGACCGTGCCTTCGGTGGCGATGCCCGCGAACGCCGAATCGAGCAGCCTGGAGAATTTCCTGCGCTACATCCGGAATACCGACCCGGGCAGCAACGCCGGCGTTCCCGGCGTCACGCTGCCGATCGCGCTCGGCGCGACGACACGCCTTCCGGTCGGACTGGAGATCGACGGCCCGGCAGGCAGCGACCGCCGGCTGGTGGCGATCGGGATGGCGATGGAGAAACTCTTCGGGCGGCTGAAGCCGCCGGCGAGCTGAAGCGCTTCGGTGCCTACTGCACCGAAGCGACCATGTACGCGACCGCGTCGCGCAGTTCGTCGTCGCTGAGCTTGCCGTTGCCGCCGCGCGGCGGCATCGCGCGGATTCCGTCGATCGAGTGCTTCACGAGAACGTCGAAGCCCTGCTCGAGACGCGGTTTCCAGGCCGCCTTGTCGCCGTGTTTCGGCGCGCCGGCCACGCCGTTGTCGTGGCACACCCCGCAGGTGCCCTTGTAGACCTTCTCGCCTGCCGCGGCGTCGCCGGCGCTCGCCTGGCTGGGCGCCGCTTCTTCGGCGGCCGGCGCGGCGGGCGCCGCAGCGGCGGACTGCGCGGCGGCGGCAGGTGCAGCGGCTGCGGGCGCTTGCGCCGCGGCCGGTGCCGCAG
>JBIQJM010000152.1:0-1866 GCA_044507525.1 Burkholderiales bacterium | reverse complement strand
GCGGCGGCGGCAGGTGCAGCGGCTGCGGGCGCTTGCGCCGCGGCCGGTGCCGCAGAGGCTTCGGCCGATTGCGGCGCCTGCGGTTCGTCGAAGCTCGCGCCGCTGCCGTTCGCGAGGAACACGACCGCGCGCGCGATCTCGGTGTCGTCGAACGCGCCGCCGCCCTGCGGCGGCATCGCGCCCTTGCCCTTCACGGAGGACTGCACGAGCGCATCGAGACCGCTCCGGATGCGCGGCGCCCACGCCGCCTTGTCGCCGATCTTCGGTGCGCCGGCGACGCCCGTGTCGTGGCAGGCCGTGCAGACGGTCTTGTAGACCTCCTCGCCGCTGCGCAGCGCCTTCGGCGCGCTCGCATCGACCACCTCGAGCCTTCCGACCGGCTGCAGGCGCTGGGCGATGGCCTCCGGGGTCATCGTGTCGGCGCCCGTGCCGGTGCGGGTCGTCGTCTGCACGAGCGTGGTGATCAACATGATGACCGCGATCGGAACGACGAAAGCGAGCACGACGACGACGATCAGCTGACGCGGACTCTTGATGAAGGACTGATGCTCGTCGCTCATGCGTAGCGCCCCGGATGGAATCGACGCGGGGGATTATAGCCGCCGCATTTTTCGCGTTTCGCTCGGCCGGCTCCTTTCCGGCACGACGGGCAGGCGCCCGGCTTGCAGGCGCCTGCCCCCGGAGCGTGCGCCATGAACGTGCTCGACGGGCCGCAATCCGCTCTCGCGCCTGCCGGGCCCGAGGCGGACGAGATCGCGCAAACGGCGTGGATGCTGTTTGGCGGGGCGGCGTTCATCTTCGTGCTGGTGATGGTGCTGGCCGCGATCGCGATCCGGCGTTCGCCGCGCTGGCTGTCGGGGCGCTCCACCGTCGTCGTCGGCGGCTTCGTGTTCCCGCTGGTCGTGTTGACCGCGCTGCTCGTCGATTCGCTGTTCTCGCCGGCGCGCCTGCTCGCGTCGATGGCGCAGCCCGAGCTCGTCGTCGAGGTCGTCGGCGAGCAGTGGTGGTGGCGCGTCGAGTACCTCGACGAACGCGGCGAACCGGACTTCGCCACCGCCAACGAGATCCGGGTGCCGGTCGGGGCCCGCGTCGAGCTGCGGCTGAAGTCCGCCGACGTGCTGCACAGCTTCTGGGTACCTCCGCTCGCCGGCAAGCTCGACATGATCCCCGGACGCACGAACCGGCTGGTGCTCGTGGCCGAGCGCGAGGGTTCGTGGCGCGGGCAATGCGCCGAGTACTGCGGCACCGCGCACGCGCAGATGGCGCTGCACTTCGTCGCGCAGCCGGCCGTCGATTTCGAGCGCTGGCGCGACGGGCAGCGCGCCGACGCCCGCTCCGACGCCGACGAGGACGCTCAGGGCCGCGCGATCTTCGCGTCGACCTGCGCCGTCTGCCACGTCGTTCGCGGCACCGACGCCGCGGGCGCGCGCGGTCCGGATCTCACGCACGTGGCGAGCCGCCTGTCGATCGGCGCGGGAACGCTGCCGAACGACGCGGCATCGATCGAGCGCTGGATCGTCTCGAGCCAGCACGTCAAGCCGGGCAACCTGATGCCCGAATTCCGGCAGCTCACGCAGGGGGAATTGCGTGCCTTGACGGCGTATCTCGCCGCTCTCGACTGACGATGCCGCTGCTGCCCAATCCAGCCGAACGACCGCCCGGCGAAGTCGAGGAGCTGCGGCGGATCTGGTCCGCGCCGCGCGGCTTCGCCTTCCTCACCGTCATCAACAACAACTACGTCGGCGTCTTCTATCTCGGCGCGGCGATCCTCTTCTTCGTGCTCGCCGGCGTGCTCGCGCTCGCGATCCGCGTGCAGCTCGCCGTGCCCGGCAACACGCTGATCGGCCCCGACCTGTTCAACCAGCT
>JBIQJM010000151.1:0-5982 GCA_044507525.1 Burkholderiales bacterium | reverse complement strand
TGAAGCGCTGGACCGAACCCGACGGCGTGCACATCGACGTGCGCGGCCTGCCGCCTCCGCAGCCGATGGTGGAGATCCTCTCGCTGGTGCGCACGATCGACGATGATCGTGCCGTCATCGTGCACCACGACCGCGAACCGCAACTGCTCTATCCCGAGCTCGCCGAGATCGGCTGGTCGGCCGAGCGCATCGACGGCGAGCCCGGCGAGGTGCGGTTGCGGCTCTCGCGCGACGCATGAGCACCAAGGCTGCACGGCCGAAGCTCGCCGCGGGCTTCCTCTCGGGGGCGACGAGCCGGCTGCTCCCTGCGTCGATCCCGTTGCGCTACTTCGGCGCGGCCGCGGTCTTCCATCTCGCTGCGTGGATCGCGCTCGGCGCAGGCGCCGCGAGCGCGACCCGTTTCGTCGGCGGCCTCGGCTGGCCGCTATCGGCGCTGCACCTGGTCACGCTCGGCGTGCTGGCGATGACGGCGATCGGCGCGAGCCTGCAGCTGATGCCGGTCGCCACGCGCCAGCCGGTGCACTCGACGCGATGGCCGGCGGCCATCTGGTGGATCTACACCGCGGGCATCGTCGCCACCACGATCGGCATGGGCAGCGGCGAGGCGGCGCTGCTCGGCGCCGGTGCGATCGCCGTCGTCGGCGGCCTGTCGGGCTACGGGGTGCTCACCGCGCGCAACCTCGTGGGCGCACGCGGCATGGCCGGGATCGTCGCGCACGGATGGGTCGCGCTCGCCTCGCTCGCGATCGTCCTCGCGAGTGGGGTCTCGCTCGCGTTCACGTATCTCGGCTGGCCGCTGTTCGAACGGGGGACCGGGCTTGCGCTGCACGTGAGCTTCGCCGCGTACGGCTTCATGGGCATGCTCGCGCTCGGGCTGGCGTACATCCTGGTGCCGATGTTCGCGCTCTCGCCTGCACCCGACGAGACGCAGGTGCGGGTCTCCGCCGGACTCGCCGCCGTCGCGCTCGCGATCGCCGGCGTCGCCGCCTTCGACATCCATGCGGTGCCGCTGCGCATCGCCGCACTCGCCGCCGGCGCGGCGGCCGTCGCGCTGCACCTGAAGCTCGCGCTGCAGGCGCTGCGCACCGGGATGCGGCGCGAGCTCGGCCGCTCGTTCCGCCTGGTGCGCATCGCGTGGGCGCTGCTCGTCGCGAGCCTCGCGCTCGCGCTGGCGATGATCCTCGCCCCCGACACGCCGGTGCTGGCGACGCTGTTCGGCATCGCGCTGGTCCCCGGCTGGCTGCTCACGCTGGTACTCGGCATGATGCAGCGGATCGTCCCGTTTCTCGCATCGATGCACAAGGCACCGGGAACGAAGCTGCCGCGCACGCCGTCGTCGCTCACCGCCGATCGTCCGCTCGCCGTGCACTACGCCTGCCATCTGTGCGCGCTCGCGTTGCTCGCCGCGGCCGCGATCGCCGATTCCGCATGGCTGGCCCTTGCCGCGAGCGTCGTCGGGACGGCAGGCGCAACGGCATTCCTCGTCTTCTTCGCGATCCTCGTGCACCGGATGCGAAGGCCGCCCGCGCCGCGCGCCGGCGTCCGTCCGCCGGCGCCCGTTGCTTGACCCGTATCAATGGTGGCACCCGGCCCCGCGCCTATTCTGGTAGCGCGATGCAGAATTCGGAGCCGCAATGAATTTCCAGGGCCAGGTCGCTCACGCACTCGACGAAGAACACCGCACGAACCTGGACCTGCTCGGCAAGGTGGAGCAGGCCTTCGCGCGAGCACCGCGTACGGGCGCCAGCGGCAATCCCGAACTCGCGCGGCTGGCCGGTCAGTTCGCACGCCACCTCGAGCAGGACATCAGCCGTCACTTCGATTTCGAGGAGAACGAGCTGTTCCCGCGTCTGGCCGAATCCGGTGAAGGCGACATCGCCGAATTGCTCGCCGAGGAGCACCAGGCGATCCGCGAGGCGGCCGAGACGCTGCTGCCGCTGGCGCACGCGGCTGCCGCCGGCACGCTCGAGGACGCCGGCTGGATGCAGCTGAAGGTCGGCGTCGCCGAGATGGTCGAGCGCCAGGTCGCGCACATCCAGAAGGAAACGATGGCGTTGCTGCCGATGCTCGAAGACCTGCTCGACGAGGAGACCGATCGCGAGCTGGCCTTCGCCTACGCCACGAGCTGAGCCCGGCCGGCACACGCGCCCGCGCCCCGCCTGCAAGCATTCCGCCCGCACTGCGCAGTCGACAGCAGGAGTTCCGATGCAAGCTTCCTACACGCTTCGCGCCGACATCCGTCCGCTCACCGCCAGCGACCTCGAAGAGGTGGTGGCCATCGACACCGCCATCGAGGGCCATCCGCGCGGCCTGTACTTCGAGCGCCGTCTCCAGTCGGCGCGCCGCGAGCCGAAGCTGCATGCGCAGTTCGCCGCGATCGACGGCAAGGGTCTCGCCGGCTACGTGCTCGCACGCGTGCTCGAAGGCGAGTTCGGGCGCAGCGAACCCGCCCTGCGCCTGGAGGCGATCGGCGTTCGCGCCGACGCACAGAGCCAGGGCATCGGCCGCGACCTGTTCGATGCGCTGTCCGAATGGGCGACGCGGCACGGCATCGCGAGCCTGCGTACGCAGGCACGCTGGAACGACCTGCCGATGCTGCGCTGGATGAGCGCGATGGGCTTCGAGCGCGCGCCCGACCACATCGTCGATTGCGCGGTCGCCGGCGGCGCCTACCGGGCAGAGCGCGACGACCCGGTGCTCGCCGACGCCGAAGCCGCCCCGCCGTCGGAAATCGACTTCAGCGGGCAGGCGGCCAACGACTTCGAGCGCCTTGCGCGCGACACCGCCGACGTGCGCGCCATGAACGCGGGCGAGCTGCGCGACATCGTCCGCATCGACCGCGCGATCACCGGGCGCAATCGCGAAGAGTACATGGTGCACAAGTTCGCCGAGACGACGGCCGACTCGGCGATCCGCGTCTCGCTCACGGCTCGCGTCGACGAAGACCTGGTCATCGGCTTCCTGATGGCGCGCGTCGACCTCGGCGACTACGGGCGCACCGATCCGGTCGCGGTGATCGACACGATCGGCGTCGACCCGGCGTACGCCGGCCGCGGCGTCGGACGCGCGCTGCTGTCGCAGCTGTTCGTCAACCTCGGCGCGCTGCGCATCGAGCAGGTCGAGACGAGCGTCGCGCCCGACGACCTGGGCCTGCTCGGTTTCCTCTACGACACCGGGTTCGTTCCGTCACAGCGCATCGCTTTCGTGCGACGCTTCGGCTGAACCCTCACGGAGGAACGCCAATGCCCTCGATGCCCGACGACGACGCCGTCCGCGAGGCGCTGCGCCAGGTCGACGACCCGGAGGCCGGGATGAACATCGTCGACCTCGGGCTCGTCTACAACATCGCGGTGGGCGAGAAGGCGGTCTTCATCGACGTCACCATGACGACCGCCGCCTGCCCGATGGCCGACATGATCATGGACGACATGCGCCGGGTCGTGCGCGCGATCGTTCCCGAAGGCACCGCCATCGAGGTCGAGCTGGTCTGGGATCCGCCCTGGACCCCCGAGAAGATGACCGGCTTCGCCCGTGACCATTTCGGCTGGTCGCCGGGTTGAGGTGACGAACCCCGCCGACGCGGTCTCGCGCACGGGCGGCCTGCCGCCCGCGTGGCGGGTGCCGCTGCTGATGCTCGGCTTCATCGCCCTGCTCTTCGGCACCGGCGCCGGACTCGCCCGTCTCGGCTGGCCGATGCCCGACGCCCTCGCCGGTGCGGCCGCGCTGCACGGACCGCTGATGATCGGCTTCTTCGGCGTCGTCATCGCCCTCGAGCGTGCGGTCGCGATCGGGCGCTACTGGGGCTACGCGGGCCCCCTGCTCGCCGGCATCGGTGCCCTGCTCGCCGCGTGGGCGGCCAGCGGCGCGCCCGTGCTCGCGTGGGCGGCACTCTTCTTCCTCGGCGGCGGGCTGGTGTTCCTCGCCGCGTCGCTCGACGTGCTGCGCCGGCAGCGTGCGCTCTTCACCGTCACCCTGGCGCTCGGCGCCGCCTGCTGGCCGGTCGGAAGCGCACTGTGGCTCGCGGGGCATCCGCTGCACTCGATCGTGCCCTGGTGGCTCGCATTCCTCGTGCTGACGATCGCCGGCGAGCGGCTCGAACTGTCGCGCTTCCTGCCGCCCTCGCCCGGTGCGAAGGCGGCCTTCGGCGCCATCCTCGTCGTGGTCGTCGTCGGGCTCGGCGGGTCGACCGCGCGCTGGGGCGGCATCGTGTTCGCCGCGGCGATGCTCGCGCTGTCGGCCTGGCTGCTGCGCCAGGACATCGCGCGACGCACCGTGCGTGGCCGCGCGCTGACGCGCTTCATCGCCGTCTGCCTGCTCGCCGGCTATGCCTGGCTCGCAGTGGGTTCGGTCGTCGCACTGCTCGCCGGCGGCTTCGTCCCCGGCAACAGCGCCTACGATGCCGCACTGCACGCGCTCACGCTCGGCTTCGTCTTCTCCATGGTCTTCGGACACGCGGCGATCATCCTGCCCGCCGTGCTGCGGGTGAACCTCCCCTATCATCCGAGCTTCTACCTGCCGCTCGCGCTGCTGCACGCCTCGGTGGCGATCCGGCTGGCCGGAGACGCAGGCGCGGGCTACCCGTGGACACGCGTCGGCGGCCTGCTCAACGCCGTCGCGCTCGTCGCCTTCATCGCGACGATGCTCGCGGCCGTGCTGCGCGGCAGGCGTTCGCGCGTGCACGCATCGGCAGGCCCGGCGCGCGCCTGACGGCCGAATGGCGGCAGCCGGCGACTACCTGCGTTTCGTCGTCACGCTGATCGCCGTCGTCGACCCGTTCCTCGCGGTCCCGATCTTCATCACGCTCACCGCGACGATGCGCGCGCAGGCACAGGCGCGCCTCGCACGCGCGGTCGTCGTCACCGTGTTCCTCGTGCTGGCACTGGCGACCTTCATCGGGGAGCCGCTGCTCGCGTTGATCGGAGCGAGCCTGCCGTCGTTTCGCGTCGGCGGAGGCCTGGTACTGCTGCTGATGGCGCTGGCGATGCTCAACGCGGAGGCCGGTGCGGTACGCCATTCACCGGCCGAGGCGCAGGAGCTCGAGCAGGGCGAGGTCGGCGGCGTCGTGCCGCTGGCGATACCGCTGCTCGCCGGCCCGGGGGCGATCAGCACGACGATCCTCGCGGCCGAGAACGGCGGCTTCGTCCATCGCGTGGCGATCGTGCTGTGCATCGCGCTCATCTGCGCGATCGCGTGGCTCGTGCTGTCGCGCGCCCACCTGATCGCTTCGCGGATGAGTCTCACCGGCCTGAACATCGCGACGCGCATCCTCGGCCTGCTGCTCGCCGCGATCGCGGTGCAGACGATGGCCGAGGGACTGCGGGAGTTGCTGCCGGGATTGCAGTGAAGGAGGCGAAGGGCGAGGACCCGACGGATGCTCCGGCTCGGCGGTCCTGCCCTTCACCCTTCGCGCGTGGCTTGCCTCAGCCCCTCAGCGCCTCGTACTTCGCCTGCAGTTCCTCCGGCGTCTCCCGGAAGTCGGGATGCGGAAGGATGCAGTCGGCCGGGCAGACGAGCATGCACTGGGGCTCGTCCTCCGCGCCGACGCACTCGGTGCAGCGCATCGGGTCGATCACGTAGATGTCGTCGCCCGCGCTGATGGCCTCGTTGGGGCAGACCGGGCGACAGGCGTCGCACGACGTGCAGTTGTCGTCAATCATCAGAGCCATTCGATTCTCCTGGAGTCGTGTGCAGAATCGGTGATCGAGGAATCGGGCGGCGCGATCAGGCCGCCTCGAGTTCGCGCAGCTTGTCGTGGCGGAACGCGCCCCACAGTGCCGCGCCGATCGCACCCGCGTAGATCGAATCGGGGTGGTTGACGACCTCGACGTTGACCTTCTCGCTGGCCATCTCTTCCTGGATCGCGGCGAGCAGGCCGGTGTCCAGCGCCAGGCCCCCGGTGAGCAGCGTGGTGCCGTACTTCACGCCGGTGACCTTGAGCAGCTTGACGATGCGCGAGGCCATCGACAGGTGGATGCCCTTGAG
>JBIQJM010000150.1:0-6042 GCA_044507525.1 Burkholderiales bacterium | reverse complement strand
GTGCTCGAGCTGCAGCAGGTGGGCGTGCGCTTCGGCGGCCTGAAGGCCGTCGACGACGTCTCGATCTCGGTGAAGCGCGGCGAGCGGCGCGCGATCATCGGGCCGAACGGCGCCGGCAAGACGACGCTGTTCAACGCGATCACCGGGATCCGTCCGCCGTCGACGGGGAGAATCGTCTTCGAAGGGCGTAACGTCACGCGGCTCGCGCCGCACCTGCGCGCGCATCGGGGCATGAGCCGCACCTTCCAGATCACGAACCTCTTCATGCGGCTCACCGTCGGAGAGAACATGCAGCTGGCGTTGCGCGGGCTGTCGCCGCGGCGCTTCTCGCTGTTCGGGTCGCCGCGGTTGAGCGGCGCCGAGCGCGAACGCGCCGCGCACGCGCTGCACGTCTCGCGCCTCGTCGAGCGCAGCGACACGGTCGTGAGCGAGCTCTCGTACGGCGAGCAGCGCCAGCTCGAGATGGCGATGGCGCTCGCCGCCGAGCCTCGCCTGCTGCTGCTCGACGAGCCGGCGGCGGGGCTGTCGCCCGCCGAGCGCGTCATCGTCGTCGAGATCATCCGCTCGCTGTCGCGCGAGCTCACGGTGATGCTGATCGAGCACGACATGGACCTCGTGCTGAACCTCGTCGACTGGGTCACCTGCCTCGACAACGGCAAGCTGCTCGCCGAGGGCGCGCCCGACGAGATCCGCGCGAACCAGGCGGTGCAGGACGTCTATCTCGGCAAGGCCAGGCGCGATGCTCGAGATTCGTGACCTGCACAGCTACTACGGCGAGGCGCACGTGCTGCACGGGGCCTCGCTCGTCGTGCCCGACGGCGAGGTCGTCGCGCTGCTCGGCCGCAACGGCATGGGCAAGACGACGCTGATCCGCTCGGTGATGCGGCTCGCGCAGCCCGGCGTGCGACAGGGGTCGATCCGCTGGCGCGACGAGGAGCTGATCGGCCTGGCGCCGCACGAGGTGGCGCGCCGGCGCATCGCGCTCGTGCCGCAGGGCCGCCGCCTGTTCCCTTCGCTCACCGTGCTCGAGCACCTGACGATGCTCAAGCCGCCGGGCGGGACCTCGGAGTGGACCGTCGACCGGCTGTTCACGCTCTTTCCCCGGCTCGCCGAGCGCAAGGGCCACCGCGGCGGACAGCTCTCCGGCGGCGAACGGCAGATGCTCGCGATCGCGCGTGCGCTGGTGATCGACCCGCAGCTGATCCTGATGGACGAACCGTCGGAAGGCCTGGCACCGGTGATGGTGCAGGCGCTCGAGGGGATCATCCTGGAGCTCAAGCGCAGCGGGCTGACGATCCTGCTCGTCGAGCAGAACTTCTACAGCGCGCTGTCGGCGGCCGACCGCGTCTACGTGATGGAGACCGGCCGCATCGTGCACGAGGCGCCGGCCGACGACGTGCGCGCGGCGCCCGAGTCGCTGATGCGCTACCTCGGCGTTCATTGAGGACGGGGACGATGGCGACCGCGCTTCCCTGCGAGCTGTGGATCGACGGGCAGTGGCGTCCGGCGCACGACGGCCGGCGCTTCGCGGTGAGGAACCCGGCGACCGGTGCGCTCGTCGCCGAGGTCGCCGAGGCGGCGCAGGCCGACGTCGACGATGCGGTGCGTGCGGCGCACCGCGCATTCGCGTCCTGGTCGACGAAGAGCGGCGCCGAGCGCGCCGACGTGCTGCATCGCGCCGCGCAGCGGCTCGAGGAGCGGCTCGCCGACTTCGTCACGGTCGAGGTCGACCAGATCGGCCGGCCGCGCCGCGAGATGGCCGCGCAGCTCGCGCGCCTGCCCGAGTGGTACCGCTACTTCGCCGCCGTCGCCCGCACGCACGAGGACACCGTGCCGCCCTTCGGCACGCAGCACCTGAACTACACGCGGCGCGTGCCGCTCGGCGTCGTCGGCCAGGTCACGCCGTGGAACCACCCGCTGCTGATCCTCACGAAGAAGCTCGCGCCGGCGCTCGCCGCCGGCAACACGGTCGTCGTCAAGCCAAGCGAGCTCGCGCCGATCACGCCGCTGATGCTCGGCGAGCTGCTGCGCGATGCCGGCCTGCCCGACGGCGCCTGCAACGTCGTGCCGGGCTTCGGCGCGACGGCGGGCGCGGCGCTTTGCGCACATCCCGGCGTCGCGAAGATCGACCTCACCGGCGGCACCGAGACCGGCAAGCGCGTCGCGGCGATCGCCGGCGCCGGGCTCAAGCGTATCTCGGCCGAGCTCGGCGGCAAGGCGGCGCTGATCGCGTTTCCCGACGTGGACGTCGACCGCTGCGTCGCCGCCACGCTGTTCGCCTCGTTCATCGCCGCCGGGCAGACCTGCGTGCAGGGATCGCGGCTGCTCGTGCACCGGTCGGTCCACGACGAAGTGGTCGAGCGGCTGGTGCGGCGCGCGAGCGCCATCCGTCTCGGCGACCCGCAGCAGCCGTCGACGCAGATGGGCCCGCTCGTCAGCGCCCGTCAGCGCGAGCTCGTCGAGCGCTGGGTGCGCATCGGCGTCGAGGAAGGCGCGACGCTCGCCGCCGGCGGCCGGCGTCCCGAAGGCGAAGACCTCGAGCGCGGTCACTTCCTCGAGCCGACGATCTTCACCGGCGTCTCGCCGTCGATGCGCATCGCGCGCGAGGAGATCTTCGGGCCATTGGTCTGCGTGATGCCCTTCGACACCGAGGACGAGGCGGTGGCGATTGCCAACGGTACGGACTTCGGGCTCGCGTCCAGCGTGTGGACGCGCGAGCTCGCACGCGCGCATCGCGTGGCGCACCGGCTGCAATGCGGCATCGTCTGGATCAACGACCACCATCGCATCGATCCCGCGTCGCCGTGGGGCGGCTTCCGGATGAGCGGCATCGGCCGCGAGAACGGGCTCGTCGCCTACGAGGAATACACGCAGATCCAGAACGTCGTCGTCAACCTGTCGGAGGCGCCCTTCGACTGGTACGCCGACGACGAGCACGACAAGCGCTACAGCTGAGATGCCGGTCGCCGATCATCCACGTGCGTTCGTCCCGCCGGCATCGGCATCGGTGCCGTCGTCGGCGAGTTCGCGGCAGGCGGCAGCGGGCCGGTCGGGGTTGCGCGCGCGCCGGGCCCGGGGCGATGGGGCGCGCAAGGGCACGCGGTGGGCACGCTTCGCTCGGTGCGGCTCCCACCGCGGCGGTCGGCGCTACGCGCCGACTGCCCTGCGCTCCTCGCCTCGGGGTCGCGCGGCGGAACTCGCTGCGCGAGCTGCGCTCGCTGCGCTCGGACAGCCGCCGCGAGTCAGAGTCACGAAGCGCGCTTCGCGCGCCGACCCCGAGGCTGCGGTGCTCGGCGCCGCAGAGGTCGCCGCACCGAGCGAAGCGTGCCCACCGCGTGCCCTTGCGCGCCCCACCGCCCCGGGCCGGCGTGCGCGCAACCCCGACCGGCCCGCTGCCGCCTGCCGCTCGGCGTGCGTGCGAACGGCCGCATGCGCCGCGCGCACAGCCGCCCTCACTCGCAAAGGCGCGGGCCGTCTGCCGCGGGTGCGCCTATGCGCAGGCGAGAAGCGCAGCAGCGCCGGCGCGCGCGCGAAGCGCGCGTCGTACTCATTCTCGCCGCGTCTGTCTGAGCGGAGCGCGCGCAGCGCGCGTAGCGAGTTACGCGGCGCCAGCCGGCGCTGCGAGCATCGCAGCGAACCCCCCGCGAAGCGGGGGGCTGCGCATCGGCGCGCCCGCGGCAGACGGCCCGTGCCTTTGCGCGCGTCGCAGCGTGCCCCCTTGCCGGCAAGGCCCCTGACATGCGCATCGACATCCACAACCACGTGATCCCGAAGCGCGTCGTCGAGCGCATCGAGCGCGAGCCGCGGCGCTTCTTCGCGCGCGTCGAGGGCGAGGGCGATGCGCGGCGCATCGTGCACGAGCAGGGCTACGCCTATCCGCTCTTCGCCGAGTTCCACGACGTCGATGCGAAGCTCGAGTCGATGGACCGGCGCGGCATCGACGTCGCCGTGCTGTCGCCGGCGCCGCCCATGTTCTATTACTGGGCCGAGGTCGAGCTCGCCGCGTCGATGGCACGGCTGGTCAACGACGGCGTCGCCGACATGGTCGCCGGCAAGCCGTCGCGCCTGCGCGGGATGGCGACGGTCCCGATGCAGCACCCCGATGCCGCGGTCGACGAGCTCGAGCGAGTCGTTCGCGAGTACGGCTTCAAGGCGGTGGAGATCGGCACGTCGATCGAGGGTGCGCAGCTCGCGCAGGCGCGGTTCCGTCCGGTCCTGCGCCGCGCGCAGGAGCTCGGCGTCTTCGTCTTCGCGCACCCGTACTACGTGGGCGCCAAGACCGGGCTCGAGTGCTACTACCTGACGAACCTCGTCGGCAATCCGCTCGACACGACGGTGATGCTGGCGAACCTGATGTTCAGCGGCGCCCTCGACGAGCTCGACGAGCTGCGCCTGTGCCTCGCGCACGGCGGCGGCTTCGCGCCCTACCAGATCGGCCGCCTGGTGCACGGCCATCGCGTGCGCGCCGAGACGCATGCGCGCAGCGGCACGTCGCCGAAGGAGCTGCTGCAGCGGCTGTACTTCGACAGCCTCGTCTTCGAGCCGCAGGCGCTGCGCTACCTGATCGATCTCGTCGGGGCCGACCACGTCTGCATCGGCACCGATGCGCCTTTTGACATGGGCGACGAGGACGCGGCCGCGACGATCGCGGCGGTTCCGCGTCTCACCGACCGCGAACGCCACGAGCTGTGCTGCGGCACGGCCTTGCGCCTGCTCGGCGAAGGAGGAGCGAAGTGACTGCATCGACCGGCGGCAGCGTGCGCGCGCGCGTCGCCTACGAACCGATCCACCGGCGTGCGCCGCTCGCGCTGCCCGACGGCGCGCGCGTCGCCGTCTGGACGATCGTCAACGTCGAGAACTGGCGGCCCGAGGCGCCGATGCCGCGCGCGGTGCTGCCGCCGCCGATGGGCCAGCCGCTGCTGCCCGACGTGCCGAACTGGGCGTGGCACGAATACGGGATGCGCGTCGGCTTCTGGCGTTTCCTCGAGACGCTGGGCGATCGCGGCCTGCGCGCGACCTTCGCGGTCAACGGCAGCGCCTGCGAGGTCTATCGCGAGGCCTGCGAGGCAGCGCGCGACGCCGGCTGGGAGTTCATGGGGCACGGCTTCGTGCAGCAGCCGATGCACAAGGTCGACGACCAGCGCCGCGCGATCGAGGACACGATCGGCGCGATCCGCGCGCTCACCGGAAAGCCGCCGCGCGGCTGGGAGAGTCCGGGGCTCACCGAGACCGACGAGACCGTCGACCTGCTCGCCGAAGCGGGCATCGAGTACGTCGCCGACTGGGTGCTCGACGAGCAGCCGGTGCGCGTCGCGACGCGCGCGGGCGAGCTCTACTCGGTGCCGTATACGGTGGAGATCAACGACGTCGTGATGAGCGCGGTGCAACTGCAGCCCTCCGACGAGATCCTGCGGCGCGGCCGCGACCAGTTCGACCGGCTGCACCGCGACGGCGCGCGCGCGCCGCGCGTGATGGCGATCTCGATCCATCCCTATCTCACCGGCGTGCCGCACCGGATCCGCTATCTCGAGGAGCTGTACGACTACATCCTCGGCCACGAAGGCGTCGTGCACTGGACCGGCGGCGAGATCCTCGACTGGTACAAGGGGCAGCTCGCGGCGCGGCGCGCGGTACCGTCGGAGAAGCAGCCGTGACGGCCGGCAACCCGGTTGCACCGGGGCGTCGCCCGCGCGTCCTCCTCGTCTCGCTCGGCGGGACGATCACGATGACGCGCGAAGCCGCCGGCAGCGGCGTCGTTCCCACGCTCGGCGCGGCCGAGCTGATCGAGGCGGTGCCGGGGCTCGCCGACGTGGCCGAGGTCGTCGCGCACTCGGCGCTGCGCATCCCGAGCGCATCGCTCACCGTCGACGACCTCGTGCACCTCGCCGCGCTGCTCGACGCGCGGCTCGGTGCCGACGTCGACGGCGCCGTCGTCATCCAGGGCACCGACACGATCGAGGAGACCGCGTGGTTCCTCGACCTGCTGGTCGCGAGCGACGCGCCGGTCGTCGTCACCGGCGCGATGCGCGGCCCGCAGATGCC
>JBIQJM010000149.1:0-6159 GCA_044507525.1 Burkholderiales bacterium | reverse complement strand
GTCGCGATCCTCGTCGGGCTGAACGCGATCGTCTGCGTGGGGCTGAACCTGCTGATCGGCTACGCCGGCCAGATCAGCCTCGGGCACGCCGGGTTCTTCGGGCTCGGCGCCTACGGATCGGCGCTGCTCTGCGCGAACTGGGGCGTGCCACCCTTCGCTGCGCTGCTGCTCGCCACCGCGGCGGTGTCGCTGCTCGCCTTCGTCGTCGGCCGCCCGATCCTGCGGCTCAAGGGCCACTACCTCGCGATGGCCACGCTGGGGCTGGGCATCATCATCGCCATCGTGCTCGCCAACGAGGACCAGGTCACCGGCGGCCCGGACGGCATGCCGGTCCCGCCGTTCTCGGTGCTCGGCTTCGCCGTGCAGGGCGAACGCATGTGGTACTGGGTGATCGGCGCCTGCCTGCTCGTCGCCGTCTGGCTGGCGTTGAACCTGATCGACTCGCCGAAGGGTCGCGCGCTGCGCGCGCTGCACGGATCCGAAGTCGCCGCCGAGGTCGTCGGCATCGACAGCGCCGGCCAGAAAGTGATGGTCTTCGTGCTGTCGGCCGCCTTCGCTGCGGCGGCCGGAGGGCTCACTGCCTTCTACAGCGGCTTCGTCACGCCGTCGAAGGCATCGTTCCTGCACTCGGTCGAGCTCGTCACCATGGTGGTGTTCGGCGGCATGGCGTCGACCTTCGGCGCCGTCGTCGGCGCAGCGGTGCTCACCGTGCTGCCGCAGGCGCTCACCGTCGTCAAGGAATACGAAATGGTCGTGCTCGGCGCGGTGATGATGGGAACGATGATCTTCTTCCCGCGCGGCGCCGTCCCGACGCTCGCCGCCTACTTCGGGCGACGCTCGCGATGACCACGCTGCGCGTCGAGAACCTGTCGAAGGAGTTCGGCGGCGTACACGCCGTCGAAGGCCTGTCCTTCGAGCTCGAGTCCGGGCTCGTGCATTCGATCATCGGCCCGAACGGCGCCGGCAAGACGACGCTGCTGAACCTGCTCACCGGCGTCTACCTGCCCAGCGCGGGCCGCGTCTCGTTCGGAGGGCGCGACCTCACCGGGCTGCCGGCGCACGGCTTCGCCGCGGCGGGCATCGGGCGCACGTTCCAGAACCTGCAGATCTTCGTCAACATGACGGCGCTCGAGAACGTGATGACCGGGCGTCATCTGCGCGAGCGCTGCAACCTGTGGTCGGCGATGCTGCGCATGCCGTCGCTGGTGCGCGCCGAGCACGAGTGCCGCGCGCAGGCGCTGCAGCTGCTGCGCTTCGTCGGCCTTGCCGAGTACGCCGACGCCGGCGCCGATTCCATGCCCTACGGCGCGCTCAAGCGCCTGGAGATCGCGCGCGCGCTCGCCGGCGAGCCGAAGTTCCTGCTGCTCGACGAACCCGCCGCCGGACTGAACCCCACCGAATCGATGGAGATCGCCGACCTGATCCGCCAGCTGGCGAGCCAGGGCACCACCGTCGTCCTCGTCGAGCACAACATGAAGCTCGTCATGGGCGTTTCCGACCGCATCGTCGTGCTCGACTACGGCCGCAAGCTGTGCGAAGGCACCGCCGAGCAGGTGCGCTGCGATCCGCGCGTCATCGAGGCGTACCTCGGCGCGGCCACCGAGGAGGCCGCGCATGCTTGAGGTCCGCGCGCTGTCCAGCCGCTACGGGCGCATCACCGCCCTGCACGACGTCAGCCTGCGCGTCGGGCGCGGCGAGCTCGTCGCGCTCGTGGGGGCCAACGGCGCCGGCAAGACGACGCTGCTGCGGGCGCTGTCCGGCGTGCAGCCGATCGCCGAAGGCAGCGTGCACTTCGAAGGGGCCGACGTCACCAAGGCGGCGCCGCGCAAGCGCGTCGGCATGGGCATCGTGCAGGTCCCCGAGGGCCGGCAGGTCTTCGGCCCGCTGTCGGTCGAGGACAACCTGAGGCTGGGCGCATTCGTGCGGCCGGCACGCGAGCTCGCTGAGGGCATCGACCGCGTCTACTCGCTGTTCCCGATCCTCGAGAAGAAGCGTCGCGAGCTCGCCGGCACGCTCTCCGGCGGCCAGCAGCAGATGCTCGCGATGGGCCGCGCGCTGATGACGCGCCCGAAGCTGCTGCTGCTCGACGAACCGAGCATGGGGCTGGCACCGCGCCTCGTCGCCGAGATCTTCTCCACCGTTCGTGCGCTGAAGGACGCTGCGACGACCATCCTGCTCGTCGACCAGAACGCGCGTGCGGCGCTTTCGATCGCCGACCGGGCCTACGTGCTCGAGGTCGGCCGCATTTCGCTCGCCGGCAGCGGCGCGGAATTGCTCGGCAATCCGCGCGTGCAGCAAGCCTACCTCGGGCTGTGAACGCAGCCGCGCGAAACAACCCCCTGCAGCAAAACCGGAGAACAGAATGAAGGAATCCCTGGCCAAGGGCCTGTCCACCACGCGCAAGATCCGTATCGACCGCGATCGCACGATCGACTTCATGGGCGAGAATGCCCGCGTGTACGCCACGCCGATGCTCGTACTCGACATCGAGAAGATCTGCCGCGAGCTGCTGCTCGAGCACCTGGACGCCGGCGAGGATTCCGTCGGCACGCGCGTCGAGGTCGACCACCTCGCCGCCACGCTGATGGGCATGGACGTCGAGCTCACCGTCACCGTGTCGGAGGTCAAGGGCCGTGCGGTCTCGCTCGAGATCGAAGGCCGCGACAGCGTCGAGGCGATCTGCCGCGGCAAGCACAACCGCTTCGTCGTCGGGGTCGAGACCACCGTCGCCCGGCTGGCGGCGAAGGCGCAAAAGGCAGGCCTCGCCTGAGGCGCTGCGAGGAACGAATTTCCCGGAACCAGGAGACCCCCGATGGCCGTGACGATCACCGCGAATCCCGCCGCCCGCAGCGCGAACGACACCCAGGCGCACCTGCACGGCGAGTACGAAACGATGCCGCGCGAGCGTCTGGCCGAACTGCAGCTGACGCGCCTGCGCGAGACGGTGCGCAACGCCTACGACAACGTTCCGCTGCACCGCGCCCGCCTCGCGGCCGCCGGCATCGAACCCGACGCGCTGAAGTCGCTCGACGACCTGCACCGGCTGCCGTTCACCGTCAAGACCGACCTGCGCGATCAGTATCCGTTCGGCATGCTCGCGCGCCCGCTCACCGAGATCAACCGCGTGCATGCGTCGTCGGGCACCACCGGCAAGCCGACCGTCGTCGCCTACACGCAGAGCGACCTCGACAACTGGTCCAATCTGGTCGCGCGCTCGCTCGCAGCGGCCGGCGTGCGTCGCGGCGACATCGTCCACAACGCCTACGGATACGGACTCTTCACCGGCGGCCTGGGCGCGCACTACGGTGCCGAACGCCTCGGCTGCGCCGTCGTGCCGGTTTCCGGCGGCTCCACCGAACGGCAGGTGCAGCTGATCGTCGACCTGAAGGCGCGCGTGCTGTGCTCCACGCCGTCGTACGCGCTGGCGATCGCCGAGGTCGCCGAGAAGATGGGCGTCGACCTCTCGAAGGGTCCGCTGCAGATCGGCATGTTCGGCGCCGAGCCGTGGAGCGACGCGATGCGGCGCGAGATCGAGTCGCGCCTCGGTCTGAAGGCGGTCGACGTCTACGGACTGTCGGAGATCATGGGACCGGGCGTGGCCTGCGAGTGCGAGCACCGCAACGGACTGCACGGCTGGGAAGACCACTTCCTGTTCGAAGTGATCGACCCCGACAGCGGCAAGCCGCTGCCGGAAGGCGAAGCGGGCGAGCTCGTGATCACGACGCTCACCAAGCAGGCGCTGCCGATGATCCGCTACCGCACGCGCGACATCACGAAGCTCAGCACCACGCGCTGCGACTGCGGCCGCACGCACGTGCGCATCCTGCGCGTCACCGGCCGCAACGACGACATGCTGATCATCCGCGGCGTGAACGTGTATCCGTCGCAGGTCGAGGCGGTCCTCGTCGGGCTGCCCGACGTCTCGCCGCACTACCAGCTCGTCGTCCAGCGCAAGGGCTCGCTCGACGAAGTGTCGATCGAAGCCGAGGCGCAACCCGGCGTGCCGGAGAGCGAATACGCGCGCATCGGCAAGCAGGTCGTGCACCACGTCAAGTCGATGATCGGCATCTCGACCACGGTCGAGGTGAAGAAGCCCGGCGAGATCCCGCGCTCGCAAGGCAAGGCGGTACGGGTCCGCGACCTTCGGCCGAAGGGATAGAGACAACCCAGGAACGGAGTCGGCCATGAAGCTCAACGCGGCCTCGGTTCTCCTCGAAAACGGCCGGGCACGCGACGTCGCTCTCGTCTGCGACGGACAGACGCGCAGCTACGAGCAGCTGCGCGAATCGGTCGCACGCGCGGCCGGTGCATGGCGCGCCCGCGGACTCCTCCCCGGCGAGCGCGTCGCCGTGCAACTGCCCGACGGCTTCGCGTGGGTCGAGGCCTTCCTCGGCTGCATCTGGGCCGGCGGCGTCGCCGTCGGCGTCAATCCCCGGCTGTCGGAGCCCGAGTGGAAGGCGATGCTCGATGCGGCCGACTTCCGCTTCATCCTGGCCGATTCGAACGCCGAGACGCCGGCGCCGTATCGCGAGCGCGTGATTCCGCTGGAGCAGTGGCTGTCCGAACAGGAAGCCGCCAGCGCCGTCGACCCGATGCCCTGCGATCCGACGCAGCCCGCAATCTGGGTGCATTCGTCGGGCACGAGCGGCAAGCCGAAGGCGGTCGTGCACGGTCATCGCTTCGCGCTCGAGATCGAGCGCATCACCGCCGAGGTGGTCGGCGCAGGCGCGAGCGACCGCATCTTCGCCAGCTCGAAGATGTTCTTCTCGTACCCGCAGACGAACGCGCTGTATGCGGGCCTGAAGCTCGGCGCGTCGATCGTCCTCGATCCGGCATGGCCCACGGCGGCCGGTGTCGCGCAGGCCGTGGCGCGCACCCGCCCCACCGTTCTCTGCAGCGTTCCGTCGCTGTACCGCAACCTGCTCAAGGAAGGCTTTGCCGCGCAGCTCGTGCACGACGGCGTTCGCCGCTTCGTCTCGGCCGGCGAGGCGCTCTCGGTCGACCTGCGCGACGAATGGCGCCGGCAGACCGGTGCTTCGATCGTCAACGGCTACGGCGCCTCCGAAACGCTGGTGCTCGTCATGACCGATCCCGGCGACGGCCGCGGCCTGCGTCCTTCGCCGGGCATCGACGCGCAGCCGCTCGCCGCCAACGGCGCGTCTCCGACGCGCCTGGCGTTCGGCGCGTCGATGATCGCGCTCGGCTACTGGAACTCGCCGACCGACCAGGCCGAGCACTTCCGCGACGGCCACTTCTGCCCGAACGACCTCTTCGAGCCGCAGGACGACGGTTCCTACCGCTTCGCCGGACGCGAAGGCTCGCTGGTCAAGGTGCACGGCCGCTGGGTCGACCTGATCGCGATCGAGGAGACGCTCGGGCTCGTCAGCCCCGACATCCTCGAGGCGGCCGCCGTGCTCGTTCCCGACGACGACGGACTCGATGCCGTCGCGGTGTTCTACGTGCCGAAGGACGCCGCGAGCGTCGAACAGGCGGAAACGGCGCTTCGCACGCACACGCAGTCGATGCCCCCGTACCGGCGTCCGCGCTGGTTCCACCCCATCGAGGCGCTGCCGCGTACGGCCACGGGCAAGCTCATCCGGCGCAAGCTGCAGGATCTCCACAAGGGCCAATGACGGTGCGTTCGCGGCAGGCGGCGGCGGGCCGCTTGGGTCGGCGGCCTTCGCATCGCAGCGCGTGCGCCGCACGCAGCGGCAAGGGCTGCGCCGGGCGGGACTCCCACCGCGGCGGTCGGTGCTTCGCACCGACTGCCCTGCGCTGCTCGCCTCGGGGTCGCGCGGCCGAACTCGCTGCGCGCGCTTCGCGCGCTCCGCTCAGACAGGCGGCCGCGAGTCAGATGGTACGAAGCGCGCTTCGCGCGCCGACCCCGAGGCTGCGCTGCTCGGCGCCGCAGAGGTCGCCCCGCCCGGCGCAGCCCTTGCCGCTGCGTGCGGCGCACGCGCTGCGATGCGAAGGCCGCCGACCCAAGCGACCCGCTGCCGCCTGCCACGCGAGTGATGTTCGTGGCGTGCGAAGCCTGCGCGAATGTCCGCGCGCACAGGCGGGTGTTCGTCACGCGAACACCGACGCAACCGGCAAAGGCGCGCGCCGTCTGCCGCGGGCGCGCTTGTGCGCAGCCGAGAAGCGCAGCAGCGCCGGCGC
>JBIQJM010000148.1:0-6351 GCA_044507525.1 Burkholderiales bacterium | reverse complement strand
ACCCCGAGGCGAGCAGCGAGGGCAGTCGGTGCGCAGCACCGACCGCCGCAGCGGGCGCCCCGCACCGCGCAACGCCCGCAGGGCGGCCGCGATGCGTTGCGCACGGCCCGGCGGGGCCTCGGCTGCGCCCGCCGTCGGCCCGCAACGCTGCCGGCTGCCGCGAGCGCGCGACCGTCGACCGAAGAAGATCCGCGCTCACCGCGCGCCCGCCAGCGAACGCACGAGCTGCAACACGCACACCACCGCCGACACGATCGTCCCGAACAGGATCGGCGCCCAGTACCAGATCATCGGAATCGCCACCGTCGGCGAACGGTCACCGTACTCGAGCACCTGGCTCGCCGCGATACCCACGTACCACGCGATCGCCCCCAGGAAGAGGATCGCGACGAGCGACCACAGCCGCGACGCCCACCGCTGCACCGCCGCCGGCAGGCGCTCGTACAGCAGCTCGACCTCGACGTTCGCGCGCTGCTCGAACACGTAGGGCACGCACAGGAACACGCCGGTCATCACCATCAGCTGCGTCATGTCGACCATGCCGGGGATCGCCTCGCCGCTGACCCGCCGCAGCGCCACGTCGGCAACGGTGAGCATTGCGCAGGCGATCAGGATCGCGACGCCGATCCACGCGCAGGCGCGGCACACGCCGAGCAGCAGCGACTCGATCCGCGTCAGCACGCCGGCGGCGCGCGATGGCATGCAGCGACCCGGCGGCGACCGGGGGACGGCGCGCGGCTCAGGCCTTCTCGACCTTCGCGACCTCTCGCTGCATCGCGATGTAGATGTCGCGTGCGTCCGGCACGCCGCGCTGCTCGAAGTCCTGCATCGCCTTGTTGAACATCTGCGTGAGCCGCTCTTCCCACTGCCCGCGCTGCGCGTCGCTGAGCGTGACGATCTCGTTGTTGCGCTCGACGGCGGTCGCCCGGCCGGCGGCGTCCCACTTGTCCCACCAGCCCTGTACCTTGGCCAGCAGCGCCTCGCCCGAGATCTCGTCGACGACCTTGCGCACGTCGGCGGGCAGCGCCTTGTACTTGCGATCGTTCATCGCGAACCAGAAGGCGGCCGTGTAGACGTAGGCCTCGCAGTGGTGCTTCGTGACCTCGCCGAGCTTGAACGCGCGCACCGGATCCCACGGAAAGCACGCGCCGTCGAGCACGCCGCGCTGGAGGCTCTCGTAGACCTGCGCCGGCGGCATGCCGACCGGACTCGCGCCGAGGAACTCGAGCATCATCGAGACGGTCGGCGAAGGCGTGCGGATGCGCAGCCCCTGCAGGTCGTCCGGCATCGCGACGCGTTTGTCGCGCGTGTGGAAATGCCCGCCGTTGTGCGTCATCAGCAGCAGCGGCTTCAGCCCCTGGTAGTCGGGCCCGAGCATCTTCGGATAGAGGTTCGACAGCGCGCGCGAACCGGCCTCGGCCCTGCGCACGAGCAGCGGCATCTCGACGATCGTGCTGCGCGTCATGCGTCCGCGCGGCAGCCCGCACAGGCCCAGGGCGATGTCGACGACGCCGTTGCGCACCTGGTCGAGCTGGTTCTCCGCCCGCCCCAGCGACGACGTGCCGGGCGAGATCTGCACCGAAACGGCGCCCTGCGTCCTCGCCTCGAGTTCTCGCGCCCACGGCTCCATGAAGTCGGTGTGCAGCCCGTGCGAGGGCGGCAGGTAGTGGCTGAGCTTCAACTGGACTTTCGACTGCGCTCGCACGATGGCCGGGAACGCGCCGATGGCCGCGACACCTGCAGCGCCGGCGACGACGCGACGACGGGATGACTGCATGAAGGCCTCCTCCGTTGGGTGCCAACGCAATCTAGTGCCATCGGGTCGGGTTCGTCCAGTCACGGGGAAACCCGGCGAGGGCAGCGCGCATAGATAGAATGGCGCGTTCCCGCCGGTCCGCTCCCTTCCCTTCCGAAAGCGCCGCACGCCTTGCGCATCACCCGACTCATCCGGATCCTGTTCGTCGCCTGGCGCTTCGGGCTCGACGAGATCGCCGTCTCCGGCGCGGCGGCGACGACCGGCTCGCGATGGGCGCTCGCCGCCGGTCGCGTGTTGCGTTTCGGGCGAAGGCTCGATGCGCCGGCCGGCGCCCGGTTGCGACAGGCGCTGGAAAGCCTCGGTCCGATCTTCGTGAAGTTCGGCCAGGTGCTGTCGACCCGTCGCGACCTGCTCAGCGCCGAGATCGCCGACGAGCTCGCCCTGCTGCAGGACCGCGTCCCGCCCTTCCCGGGCGCGCTCGCCGTGCGCGAGATCGAGCGCGGCCTGCGCCGCCCGATCGACGAGCTGTTCGACGTCTTCGAGCTCGAACCGATCGCCTCGGCGTCGATCGCGCAGGTGCACCTGGCGCGGCTGAAGGACGGACGCGAGGTCGCCGTCAAGGTGGTGCGCCCGGGGATGGCCGCCGTCATCGGGCGCGACCTCGAGCTGATGCGCACCGCGGGCAACCTGCTCGTGCGCCTCTCGGCCGACGCGCGGCGGCTGCGTCCGCTGGACGTCATCGACGAGTTCGACACCTACCTGCACGACGAGCTCGACCTGATCCGCGAAGGCGCGAACGCGAACCAGCTGCGCCGCAATTTCGAGGGCACGCGGCTGCTGCGCGTGCCCGAGATCCACTGGGACTGGTGCGCGGCGAACGTGCTGACGATGGAGCGCATGCGCGGCATCCCGATCAGCCAGATCGAGCGCATGCGCGAGGCGGGCATCGACCTGAAGCGGCTGTCGCGCGAAGGCGTCGAGATCTTCTTCACGCAGGTGTTCCGGCACGGCTTCTTCCACGCCGACATGCACCCGGGGAACATCCTCGTCGGCGACGAGGGAGAGGACTTCAACCGCTACATCGCGCTCGACTTCGGCATCGTCGGCACCTTGTCCGAGTTCGACAAGGACTACCTCGCGCAGAACTTCCTCGCGTTCTTCCGGCGCGACTACCGGCGCGTGGCCGAGCTGCACGTCGAATCGGGGTGGGTTCCGCCCGACACGCGCGTCGAGGACCTCGCCGGCGCGGTGCGCGCGTGCTGCGAGCCCTTCTTCGATCGTCCGCTGAAGGAGATCTCGCTCGGCCTCGTGCTGCTGCGCCTGTTCCAGGCCTCGCGCCGCTTCAACGTCGAGATCCAGCCGCAGCTCGTGCTGCTGCAGAAGACGCTGCTGAACATCGAGGGGCTCGGCCGCCAGCTCGATCCCGAGCTGGACCTGTGGGTCACCGCCAAGCCGATCCTCGAGCGCTGGATGCAGGAGCAGGTCGGGCTCGCCGGCCTGCTCGAACGGGTGCGCATCGAGGCGACGCACTGGAGCCGGATGCTGCCCGAGCTGCCGCGGCTCGCGCACCAGGCGCTCGAGCGGCAGGCGCATCCGAAGATCGACCCGCTCACGCGCGCGCTCGAGCGGCTGGTGCGCGAGCAGCGGACGATGCGGCGCTGGATCGCATTGCTCGCGGTCCTCGTCGTCGCAGTCGCCGTCATCGAGGCGATCCGCTCGATCTCCTAGGCCCGATCGCACGACGATCGCGCCCCGGCGACGCGCCGCCGGGCGGCCTCCCCAGCCTGCGCAAAATCAGGTAATGTTGCGCGCTTTTTCTCGACTCTCCGACTCGATGAGCGACTGACCCGGATGCTGACCCCCCTGGTGATGCTCTATCTGGCCGTGACCGTCGGGATCGGCCTGTACGCGGCGCAGCGCGTCAAGAGTTCGGCCGACTACCTCGTCGCCGGCCGCAGCCTTCCGCTGTACATGAACATGGCGACGGTGTTCGCCACGTGGTTCGGCGCCGAGACCGTGCTCGGCGTGTCGTCGACCTTCCTGCGCGACGGCCTCGGCGGCGTCGTCGCCGACCCCTTCGGCGCGGCCTTCTGCCTGATCATCGTCGCGCTCGTCTTCGCGCGTCCGTTCTACCGGATGGAACTGCTGACGATCGGCGACTTCTACCGCAAGCGCTACAACCGCACGGTGGAGATCGGCACCGCGCTGGCCATCACGCTGTCGTACCTCGGATGGACCTCCGCGCAGATGGTCGCTCTCGGCATCGTGTTCAACACGCTGTCGGGCGGCGCGATCACGCTGTCGCACGGCATCATGCTGGGGGCGGCCGTGGTCACCGTCTACACGCTGTTCGGCGGGATGTGGTCGGTGGCCTTCACCGACCTGTTCCAGACGACGATCATCATCGTCGGGCTGGTCTACATCGCCTTCCTGCTCGGCGGCATGGCCGGGGGCTTCGGCGCGGTATGGGACGTCGCCGTGCGCGAGGGCAAGCTCGAGTTCTGGCCGGGCGCCAACCTGCGCGACTGGATCGCCTTCGTCGCCGCGTGGGCGACGATGGCGATCGGCTCGATCGCGCAGCAGGACGTCTTCCAGCGCGTCACCTCGGCGAAGGACGAGGACACCGCCGTGCGCGGCACGCTGATCGGCGGCACGTTCTACCTGTTCTTCGCCTTCGTGCCGATGTTCATCGCGGTATCGGCGCTGCTGATCGAGCCCGACAAGGTGCGCGAGATCCTCGGCGACGACTCGCTCGACTTCCAGCTGATCCTGCCGCAGCTGATCCTGAACCAGACGCCGATGTTCGCGCAGGTGATGTTCTTCGGCGCACTGCTGTCGGCGATCCTGTCGACCGCGAGCGGGGCGCTGCTCGCCCCGACCGCGGTGTTCACCGAGAACGTCGTGCGCCCGCTGCTGGGCGGGCGTCTCGGCGACCGGCAGCAACTGATGCTGCTGCGCATGGTGCTGGTGGTCTTCGCGCTCGCCGTGATGGTGTTCGCGCTGAACAGCGAGTCGTCGATGTTCCAGATGGTGCAGAACGCCTACAAGGTGACGCTGGTCGCCGCGTTCACGCCGCTCGCCTTCGGCCTGTTCTGGAAGCGCGCGACGCCGCAGGGCGCGATGTTCTCGGTCGTCTTCGGCCTGGTCGCGTGGGGCATCTCCGAGCTCACCGCGCCCGAGGCGCTGATCCCGCCGCAGTTCGTGGGGCTCGCCGCCGCCATCTTCGGGATGGTCTTCGGCTCGATCGCCCCGCGCATTGCCGGCGGCGCCGGCCATCCCGAGGCGGTGCGGAGCAAGACCGCGCCCTGATATCGGGCGCGTACGCAAACGCCCCTGCGGCAACCCCCCACCGCCCGTCGCATTCGCCGGGACACACGCCGGCCGCGTGTTAAGCTTTTCGACAAGCGCCTCGACAGCCGCTTGCAAGTCCCTGAAATACCAAAGGAAATAGTGAACGTCGTCATCCTCGCTGCCGGGATGGGCAAGCGAATGCGCTCGGCGCTCCCGAAGGTTCTGCATCCCCTCGCCGGCCGGCCGTTGCTGCAGCACGTCGTCGACGAGGCGCGCGCACTCGGCCCGCGCACGATCGTGGTCGTCTACGGGCACGGCGGCGAGACGGTACGCGAGGCGATCCGCGGCGACGACCTGCAATGGGTGCTGCAGGAGCCGCAACAGGGCACCGGGCACGCGGTGCAGCAGGCGGTGCCGCTGCTCGACGACGCCGTTCCCACGCTGGTGCTGTACGGCGACGTGCCGCTCATCTCGCGCGATACGCTCGCACGGCTGGCCGACGCAGCGGGCAACGATGCGCTGGCGCTGCTCACCGTCGAACTCGACGACCCGACCGGCTACGGGCGCATCGTGCGCCGGGACGGGCGGATCGTCCGGATCGTCGAGCACCGCGATGCGGACGAGGCCCAGCGCGCGCTGCGCGAGATCAACACCGGCATCCTCGTCGCACCCACCCCGGCGCTGAAGCGCTGGCTGGCCGCGCTCGGCAACGACAACGCGCAGGGCGAGTATTACCTCACCGACATCGTCGCCTCGGCGGTCGATGATCGGGTCCGTGTCTCCTCGGCGCAGCCGAGGCATGTATCCGAGACGCTCGGGGTGAACAGCAAACGGCAACTGGCGGAACTCGAACGCCACCTCCAGGCGCGCATCGCCGAACGCCTGATGGAGGAGGACGGCGTGCGCCTGGCCGATCCGGCGCGGCTCGACGTGCGCGGCGAGCTGCGCTGCGGGCGCGACGTCTTCATCGACGTCGGCTGCGTGTTCGAGGGCGAGGTCGAGCTCGGCGACGGGGTCGAGATCGGGCCCTACTGCGTCGTGCGCTCGGCGCGCATCGGCGCCGGCAGCCGGGTGCTCGCGTTCTCGCACATCGACGACGCACGCATCGGCGCGCAGGCGCGCATCGGCCCCTACGCGCGGCTGCGCCCGGGCACCGAGCTCGGCGATGCGACGCACGTCGGCAACTTCGTCGAGATGAAGAACACGACGATGCGCGCCGGGTCGAAAGCGAACCACCTCGCCTACGTCGGCGACGCGACGATCGGCGAGCGCGTGAACATCGGCGCCGGCACGATCACCTGCAA
>JBIQJM010000147.1:0-6371 GCA_044507525.1 Burkholderiales bacterium | reverse complement strand
TGGCTGGATCAACGGCCAGGTGCTGCGCTCCAACGGCGGGATGGTCTGAGCGACGCAGGGCGGGGGCCGTCGGCTCGGCAGCCGGCGGCGCGCCGATCCCTGCGGTGACGTGCGCAGGCACCCGCAAGGAAAAAGGGCGTCCGAAGACGCCCTTGGGGATGTATTGGTGGAGCCGGGGGGAATCGAACCCCCGTCCGCAAGTCCTCTACGACCAGTTCTACATGCGTAGTCGATCTATTTGGATCTCAGCGCAGGCTTAGCCGATCGACAGGCCGACCTGCACCCAGCCACCTTGGTTTTAGCTCCGCATCAAGTAGCCCGATGCGGCACGAGCCGACATGAATGACGCTGCTGTTCCTTGCGGAACCCGGGCTGTCGGCGACCCGGTGCAGCGGCTCAGGCCTTAAGCGGCCAGTGCGAAACGCTCGTCGTTGGCGTTTGTGGTTTTGCCAATGGATTTACGAGGAAAAGGCGCCTCGGCATGCCCTGTGCCGCTTCGCTACCCACGTCGAAACCTGGTCGGCCCCGAATTCGGTATCTGGCAACACGTGCGCGACGACTCGCGCACCTCCCAAGTATAGGCCTTCCAGGCGATTTCAAGTGCCCGGCGAGACATTACTTGCTCGCACACCGCTCGTCGTTGGGTGTAATCTTGCCACATGCGCGCCAAGCCCCGCCCCGAAGCCCGCCACCTGGTGCTGAACCTGCTGCTCGGCACCGCGCACCGGCGGCTCTCGGCGCGCGAGGCGATCGCCTCGTGCGCGCTCTTCGACATCCGCGAGAACAACGTGCGCGTGGCGCTCGCGCGGCTCGCGGCCGCCGGGATGATCGAGCCGATCGAGCGCGGGCAGTACCGTCTCGGCCCGCAGGCCGAGGGGCTGGCGGGCGACATCTCCACCTGGCGCGACGTCGAGCAGCGCGTGCGCGATTGGGACGACGGCTGGATCGTCGTGCACGTCGGCGCACTTCCCCGCAGCGACCGCACCGCGGTGCGTGCGCGCGAGCGTGCGCTCGGGTTGCTCGGCCTGCGCGAGCTCGATGCCGGACTGTTCGTTCGCCCCGACAACCTGATCGGCGGCGTGCGCGCGGTGCGCGAGCGGCTCGCGCGACTCGGGCTCGGCCCGGAGGCGGCGGTGTTCGTCGCGCACGAGCTCGATGACGAGCGCGGGCGGCGGGCGGCGAGGCTGTGGGACACCAGGGCGCTCGATCGCGGCTACCGCGAGACGCGCGCGCTGCTCGAATCCTGGCTCGCGCGCTGGTCGGCCGGCACGCCCGCGCTGCCGATCGAGGCGGCCGCACGCGAATCCTTCCTCCTGGGCAACGACGCGATCCGCCAGCTCGTCTTCGATCCGCTGTTGCCCGCACCGCTCGTCGACGTCGACGCGCGGCGTGCCTTCGTCGACGCCGTGCGCCGCTTCGACTCCGTCGGGCATTCGATCTGGCGCCGCTTCCTGCTCGGTGCGACGGGCGGTCTCGTGCGCCCGGAGCGGGCTGCCCTCGGTTCCACCATTCCGGTCGTGCCTGCGCGAACGCGAACGCGGGCACGGTCCGCCGCCCTGTCCTCTTCGACCCCGGAGACGCCGTCATGAACGCTCCCGAAACGCTGCCGAAGGATTCGCTGTACCTCGCCGAGACGCACGAGGTGATCAACGTCGCGCACGATCTCGTCGACTACAACCTCTACGCGCAGGACGCCGCGCTGCAGGAGGCGGTGCGGCGCGAGGGCGCCGACTGGGCCGACGCCGCGCTGTCGGCCTTCGGCGCGCGGATCGGCACCGCCGAATACCTCGAGCTGGGCGCGGTCGCCAACCGCGTTCCGCCCGAGCTCGACACGCACGACCGCTTCGGCAATCGCGTCGATCTCGTGCGCTTCCATCCCGCGTATCACGCGCTGATGAAGAGCGCGATCGAGCACGGCCTGCATTCGTCGCCCTGGACCGATCCGCGCGCCGGTGCGCACGTCGCGCGCGCGGCCGGCGTCTACCTGCATTCGCAGGTCGAGGCAGGGCATCAGTGCCCGGTCACGATGACCTTCGCCGCGGTGCCGACGCTGCGCACGACGCCGCGGCTCGCGGCGCTGTGGGAGCCGCGCATCACCGCGCGCGTCTACGACCCGCGCAACGTGCCGGACGCGCAGAAGGCGGGCCTGACGATCGGCATGGCGATGACCGAGAAGCAGGGCGGCTCCGACGTGAGAGCCAACACGACGCGCGCGTTCCCGGTGGGCGCCGCGCAGGGTCCGGGCGAGGCCTACGAGCTCGTCGGCCACAAGTTCTTCGTCTCGGCGCCGATGTGCGATGCGTTCCTGGTGTTGGCGCAGGCGCCGGGCGGCCTGTCGTGCTTCCTGATGCCGCGCTGGCGGCCGGACGGCAGCAAGAACCCGATGCAGGTGCTGCGCCTGAAGCGCAAGATGGGCAACGTCTCGAACGCGTCGAGCGAGACCGAGCTGCGTGGCGCGCTCGCATGGATGGTCGGCGAGGAAGGGCGGGGCGTACGCACGATCATCGAGATGGTCGCGATGACGCGCTTCGACTGCATGGTCGGCTCGTCGTCCGGGCAGCGTGCTGCGGTGGTGCAGGCACTGCACCATTGCTCGCTGCGCTCGGCCTTCGGCCGCGTGCTGAACCGACAGCCGCTGATGCAGAACGTGCTCGCCGACCTCGTGCTCGAGAGCGAGGGCTCGGTGGCGCTCACGATGCGCATCGCGCGCGCGCTCGATGCGCGTGCCGACAGCGAGCACGACGAACTCCTCGTGCGGCTCGTCACCGCGATCGGCAAGTACTGGATCTGCAAGCGCACGCCGCAGCACGCCTACGAGTCGATGGAATGCATCGGCGGCAGCGGCGTGATGGAGGACAGCCCGTTCCCGCGGCTGTTCCGCGAGTCGCCGGTGAATGCCATCTGGGAAGGCAGCGGCAACGTCCAGTGCCTCGACGTGCTGCGCGCGATGCAGAAGACGCCGGCGACGGTGGACGCGTACTTCGCCGAGCTCGCGAAGGCGAAGGGCGCGAACGCGACGCTCGATCGCTACGTCGCCGCGCTGGGCAGGGAGTTCGCCGATCCGGGCGAGCTCGAGTACCGCGCACGCGACGTCGTCGACCGGATGGCGCTCGCGGTGCAGGCGGCGCTGCTGGTGCAGCACGCGCCGGCGGCGATCGCCGACGCCTTCTGCGCGTCGCGCCTCGCTTCGTCGGGACACCACAACTACGGGACGCTGCCGCGCGGCGTCGACTGCGCGGCGATCATCGCGCGCGCGACGCCGCGCGCCTGAGGCACGGGGCGCGCCCGGCGGGCGCGCGCCACTGCCGGCTCAGGCCGCGGCGACCGTCCCCGCCCGCGCGGTGCGCAGCTCGATGTGCGCGAGCGCCTGCTCGATCTGGTCGACGAGGACGATGCACAGCTCGCCGGCCGCGAGGCCGTCGAGCGCGGCGTCGATCGCGGCGAACTCGCCGCGGATCGCGCGGACCGTCCGCGTGCGACCTGCGCCCTCGAGCCCTTCGCGCAGCAGCGCGATCACCTCGCCGTCGGCGCGTCCGCGCTGGCACTGGTCCTCGTAGAGGATCACCTCGTCGAAGGCTTCGCCGAGCAGGCGCGTCTGCGCGCGCAGGTCTTCGTCGCGGCGATCGCCCGCACCGCTGATGACGATCGAGCGCCGCGTCGCGGGCATCGAGTCGACCGCCCGCACGAGCGCGGTGATCGCGTCGACGTTGTGTCCGTAGTCGGCGATCACCGTCGCGCCGGCGTGGTCGAAGACGTTGAAGCGGCCGGGCGCGGTCTGCGCGTCGCCGGCGAAGCGGCGCAGCTCGGCGCGCACCGTCGTCCAGTCGAGCCCGAGCGCCCACGCGGCGCCGATCGCCGCCATCGCGTTCTCGACCTGGAAGCCGATCGTGCCGCCGCGCGTGATCGCGATCTCGTCGAGCGCGATCCGCTGCTCGATCGTGCGCTGTGCGCAGACGATCGCCCCGCCGTCGACGTAGACGACGCGCCCGCCGTGCAGCCGATGCGACTCGAGCACCGGGTTGGCCGCGTCGCACGCGAAGTGGACGATCGAGCCCGGGCACCATTGCGCCATCTGCGCCACCCGCGCGTCGGCCGCGTTGAGCACGGCGAATCCGTCGACCGACACGCTCTGCACGACGACGCGCTTGACGGCAGCGAGCGCGTCGACGTCGTCGATGTGGTTCAGGCCCAGGTGGTCGCCTTCGCCGAGGTTGGTGACGACGGCCACGCGGCAGCGATCGAAGCCGAGCCCTTCGCGCAGCAGTCCGCCGCGCGCGGTCTCGAAGACCGCGGCGTCGACCTGCGGATGCAGCAGCACGTTGCGGGCGCTCCGCGGCCCGCTGCAATCGCCGTCGTCGATGCGCCGGCCCTGGACGTAGACGCCGTCGGTCGTCGTCATGCCGACGCGTGCGCCCGATGCGGCGAGCATCCGGGCGACCAGGCGGACGGTGGTCGTCTTGCCGTTCGTCCCGGTGACGGCGACGACCGGGATGCGCGCATCGTCGCCGACGTCGAACATCGCCGACATCACCGCTTCGCCGATCGCGCGGCCCTTGCCGTACGACGGTGCGATGTGCATGCGCAGGCCCGGGGCGGCGTTGACCTCGACGATGCCGCCGCCCTGTTCGTCGAGCGGGCGCGAGATGCTCTCGCAGACGACGTCGACGCCGCAGATGTCGAGGCCCACGATGCGCGCCGCTTCGCTCGCGCGTGCGGCCACCTCGGGATGCACGTCGTCGGTGACGTCGGTCGCGCTGCCGCCGGTGCTGAGGTTCGCGTTGTGGCGCAGGACGACGCGCACGCCGGGGGCGGGCACCGAGGCGGGCGAAAGCCCCAGCCCGGCGAGCCGCGCGCACGCGACGGCATCGAGCGCGACGCGCGTGAGCGCCGTCGCGTGCCCGTCGCTGCGGCGCGGATCGCGGTTGATCTCGTCGACGAGCTCGCGGATCGTGTGCACGCCGTCGCCGATCACCGCCGGCGGATCGCGTCGCGCGGCGGCGACCAGTCGTCCGCCGACGACGAGCAGGCGGAAGTCGCTGCCCGGGATGTAGCGCTCGACGATCAGCTCGCTCTCGAACTCCGATGCGCTCGTCCAGGCGGCCTCGAGTTGCTCGCGCGTGCGCACGTTCACCGAGACGCCCTTGCCCTGGTTGCCGTCGCGCGGCTTGACGACGACGGCGCCGCCGAGCCGCTGCATCGCCTCCCATGCGTCCTCGAGCGTCTCGACGGCCACGCCCTCGGGGACCGGGACGCCCGCGTCCGCCAGCAGGCGCTTCGTCAGCTCCTTGTCCTGGGCGATCTGCTCGGAGACCGCGCTCGTCGCGTCGATCTCGGCCGCCTGGATGCGGCGCTGCCGGCTGCCCCAGCCGAGCTGCACGAGGCTTCCGCTGGTGAGTCGACGGTACGGGATGCCGCGCGTGCGGGCCGCCTGCACGATCTCGCCGGTGCTCGGTCCGAGGCGTTGGTCTTCGTCGAGCGCGCGCAGTCGCGCGACGGCCGCAGCGAGGTCGAAGGGCGCACCGGAGGACACGGCGCCGACCAGCGCCTCGGCGAGTTCGAAGGCCAGTCGCCCGACCGCTTCCTCGGTGTACTCGACGACGACGTGGTGGACGCCCGGCTCGGACGTGGCGACGGTGCGCGCGAAGCCGATCGGGCATCCGGCGCGCGACTGCAGCGCGAACGCGGCTGCGCCGAGCGCGTGTGCCGGCGTGCGCGACTCGCTCGCGCCGTTCGGCAGGTGCACGAGGTCCGGGAAGAGGGCGCGGAGCCGGTCGACGAAGCCGGGGATCGCGCGGACCTCGCGTTCTCGTTCGTCGCATCGGACGAGCGCCTCGATCGCACGGGCGCGGGTCCAGCGGTTGGGGCCGCGCAGCGCGCGGATTCGTTCTACTTGCATAGGGGCTTCCGCAGGCCGCAGGGCGGCGGCGCGCGGTGCACGCCGTCGGCACTGCGGCGGACGATTCAGGCCGTCTCGTCGACGGTTTCGACCGGTTGCCGCGCGAGCAGCGCCAGCCGTTCGGCGATCCGGCGCGGCGAGGTTCCGGCCGCCCACGCGGCGGCGACCGCGGGCAGCAGATCGTCGAGCGTCTCGGCCTCGCCCAGCACGTCTTCGTCGCCGACGTACTCGACCTCGGCGCCCGTGCGCAGCGCGATGCGTCCGCGTTCGACGCGTACCGCGCGCCGGCCCTCGAGCAGGTGCGCGTCGATGCACGCGTCGCCGCGGGGATCGGCGGCGTAGAAGATCGTCTCGCCTTCGCACAGGCCGGCCATCTCCGCGACCATCGGGTCGGCGGCGTCGAGCACCGCTGCACCGCCCGCGAGCACGACGTCGACCTGCGTGCGCAGCACCGCGTACATCTGCTCGGGCGTGC
>JBIQJM010000019.1:0-41613 GCA_044507525.1 Burkholderiales bacterium | reverse complement strand
GTCCCGCGCGGCAGACTTGTCCACCGGCGGCGTGGCGCATGCCACGCAGACGCCGTCGGTGGGCAAGTCGTGTTCGACGCGTTGACGCACCTGCACCGCCCAGACTCCCGATATCCGGCACATCCCGCGCGTAGCGAAGCGGCCGTGGGCGACAACGCCCGAAAAGCGGGCGATATCGCCCATGCAACCACGGCCCCCAGGCAGAGGTGCCGAATATCGGCAGTTCCGGGGCCACTCGCCGTCACGCCGATCCGAAGTCCCGCGCGGCAGACTTGTCCACCGGCGGCGTGGCGCATGCCACGCAGACGCCGCCGGTGGGCAAGTCGTGTTCGACGCGTTGACGACATGTGCACCGCGGAAACTCCCGATATTCGGGACATCCCGCGCGTAGCGCATCGAGCACGGTCGAGAACGCCCGAAAAGCGGGCGCTTTCACGCACGCAATTCACGACCCGCACCAGATGTGCCGAGAATCGGCACTTCTCGAGACAGGCGCTGGAGCGCCTTGGCATGGCGGTGGAGCGCCTCGTCGTGGCGCCGGCGCCGGCGCCGCCGGGAATAGCTCGCGATGCACGAAACAGCGCCAGTCGCACCTCGCACCTCGCACCTCGCACCTCAGCCCTCAGCCCTCAGCCCTCAGGCTTCAGGCTTCAGGCTTCAGGCTTCGCCGGCATCGGCCTCAGCATCGGCCGCAGTCTCCCGGAGGCGCAGCTACGCCCGACACAGGGGTACGCTCCACACAGGGAGGTCTTTCCCCATGAAGAAGTTCTCCGTGCTCCTGCTGGCCGCGCTCGTCGTGGCGACGGTGGCTGGCATCCGCTGGGACGCCGTTCCGCTCGAAGACAGGCTCGTTCGCATCCAGGCCGATAGCGCGTACCCCGACCTCGCCGCCGCACTTGCCAACGAGCCGACCGACGTGCTCGTGACGCTGCTGGCGTATCGCGGCGACGAGGTGCTGCGACTGAAAGCGCAAGCCGCCGTGCTCGAGCACCCGCGTCTCGCGCGCAGGATCCTGCCGCTGTACGGGCTCGAGCCCGAGTTCCGCGCGATCCTGCGCAGCTACGGATCCGGCGTCCTGCTGCCGATCGACCACTTCCTCGACAACGAGATCGTCCTGCTGACGGCCCGCGAGTACGCATCGCGCAAGGCCGCTGCCGCAAGAGGCGCCGCGGCGCACTGGTGGAGGTCGATGACGTCGTCCGCATCCGGCGAGCAGCCCGGTGAGCCGGACACGGCCGCCGACGCAGCCGGCGCCGCGAACGATGCGCCCGACGCAGCGGCCGTAGCACCCGGTATCACGGCAGGCGCGAACGCAGCCGGCGCGATGCTGGCGCCCGAACAGCGGGGCTGGTACGCGGTCCACTTCATCGCGGAAGGAGGTCACGATTTCCTCGGCCAGTTCACGCTGGACGCCGAAGGGCACACGCAGTGGATCCAGACCGAGCGATTCCTCGAGGGCGTCAGCTGGCTGCTCGCGAGCGGCGTGCGCACACTCGAGACGAAGGCGCGCACCGACGAGCCGATCGTTGCGGCCGACATCGGCTGGGCGGCGCTCGACGCCGCCGCATTCGTCGGTGCCGCTTACCTGTTGCGCGCCGGCAAGGCCGCCGCGAACTCGACCCGCGCCGCGAAGGCGGCGAGCGTGTCCGGGCGCGCAGCCGGCTGGGGACCACGCGCCGCGAAAGCCGTGCAGGCGGGCTTGCAGACACTGCGCATCGCCAAGTGGCCCGCGATCGTCGCTACGGCATACGTCGTCGTGCGGCACCCGTCGCTGGTCAGCAGTGCGCTCGCCGGCGTGGCGGATCTCTTCGGGGTGCCGTTCCTGCTCGCACAGGTGCTCGGGTGGACCGCGATCCTGCTCCCGGTATTCGTGCTCGCCTGGTGGATCGCGCTGGTCGCGAAGTGGGCGCTGGGCCGGATCGGCCGTGCGGCCGTCCGTTCGTACGGCGAGGAAGGTCGGCATCGAGCCCTTGGGGAAACCAGGGGCGAACCATGGAAGCCGTGGCCCGACCCCGCCACCTCCGGCCATGCCTGATTGCGCATGACGCGCAGAAGCTGCGCGATCGCGATCAGCCCGGAGAAGTCCGCTCCGCCTCCTGCAGCACCCGCCACAGGATCTTCCCCGTCGCCGACCGCGGCAGCGCATCGACGAACTCGACGATGCGCGGCGCCTTGTACGCCGCCATCGTTGCGTGCGCCCAGTCGACGATCTCCTCTGCCGTGACGCGCCCTCGCATCGCCTCGCGCAGGACGACGACCGCCTTCACCGTCTCGCCGCGATAGGCGTCGCTCGCCGCGATCACGCAGGCCTCCTGGATCGCCGGGTGCGCATAGAGCATCGACTCGACCTCGGCCGGCCACACCTTGAAGCCGGACGCGTTGATCATCCGCTTGAGCCGGTCGACGAGGAAGAAGTAGCCGTCGTCGTCGGTGCGCCCGAGGTCTCCGGTGCGCAGGAAGCGCCGGCCGTCGATCTCGACGAAGGCCTCGCGCGTCGCCGCCTCGTTGCCCCAGTAGCCCTGGAACACCTGCGGGCCGTGCGTGACGATCTCGCCGACCTCTCCGGGCGGCAGCTCGCGCATCGTGTCGAGGTCGACGACGCGCGAATCGGTGTCGAAGATCGGAATGCCCAGGCACTGCCGCTTCGGCCGCTGCGGCGGGTTGATGTGCGACGGCGCCATCGTCTCGGTCAGGCCGTAGCCCTCGACGTATTCGATGCCGCACAGCTCGTGCAGGCGGGCGGCGACCGCCTCGGGCATCGCCGCCCCGCCCCCGCTCATCCGGTCGATGCTCGCGAGCGCGGCGCGGTCCAGGCCCGGCTGCGCGAGGAAATCGACGATCATCGTCGGAATCGCCGTCCACGAAGTGACCCGGTAGCGCTCGATCAGGCGCGCGGCCACCGCGCGATCCCAGCGGGGCAGCAGGACGACGGTTGCGCCGACGTACAGCGGTCCGTTCATGCTGCCCTGCATGCCCGTCACGTGGAAGAAGGGCAGCACCGCGAGCACCGTCGCGTCCTGCGTCACGCCGAACCACTGCAGGCCCGCGATCGCGGTGAACTGCGCACTGCGGTGCGTGTGCATGCAGCCTTTCGGCCGGCCCGTCGTTCCCGAGGTGTAGGGCATCACGCACAGGTCGTCCGGACCGACGGCGAGCGCGCCCGGGCGGTGGCCGCTGCGCATCGCCGCGTGCCACGCGCAGGCACCGGCGTCCTCGCACGCGAGCCGCGGCGCTGCGACGAAGTCGGGGACCGCCAGATCGGTCGGCGCCTCGAGGTAGTCGGAATAGGTGGCGACGAGCACCTGCGCGAAGACCTCGCCCAGCAGCGCCTTCACCCGCGGATACAGTTCCTGCCCGACGATCGCCACCCGTGCGCCGCTGTCCTGCGCGCAGTGGCGCAGCTCCTGCTCCAGGTTCATCGGATTGACCGGAACGACGACCGCGTTCGCCCGCAGGATCGCGTAGTAGCCGACGACGAACTGCGGGCTGTTCTGCAGGTACAGCAGGACGCGGTCGCCGCGGCGCACGCCGGCCGCGTGCTCGAGCCAGCCGGCGAGGCGCTCGACCTCGTCGAGGAAACGTGCGAAGCCGATGCAGGTGTCGTAGAAGACCAGGTACGGCTTTTCGGGGAAACGCTCGGCGCAGACGCGTGCGTTGTGGACGAGCGCAACGTCGGGCGTCGTCAGGTGGCGGGGAACGCCGCGCGGCCAGTAGGCGAGATGACCTTCGCTCATCCTCGGGGCAGGCGGCGCCCGGCCGTCATTTCACCGCGACGCGAAGCGTGTTGCGCAGGCTTGCGCGATCTTCGCCGGTCCAGCGCCGGAACAGCTCGTGCTCGATGCCGACGTGGTCGAGCGCCTTGCCGATGCTCTGGTGCACGAGGTCCATGATCGTCTGCGGATGGTGGTAGAACGCCGGCATCGGCGGCAGGATCACGGCGCCGTAGTCGGCCGCGCGCGTCATCAGCTCCAGGTGACCCTTGTGCAGCGGCGTCTCGCGCACCATCAGCACGAGCGGGCGGCGCTCCTTCAGCGTGACGTCGGCGGCCCGCACGACGAGGTTGTAGGTGAAGGAATTGGCGATCGCAGACAGCGTCTTCACCGTGCACGGCGCGACGATCATCCCGCGCGTGCGGAAGGAACCGCTCGCCACCGCCGCACCGACGTCCTTGTTCGGATACACGACGTCGGCCAGCGCCTTGACCTCGTCGACCGAGGCGTTCGTCTCGATCGCGAGGTTCATCGCGGCCGCCTCGCTGAGGATCAGGTGCACGGGCTCGCCGAGCTGGCGCAGCACGCGCAGCATCTCGACGCCGTAGACGACTCCGGTTGCGCCGGTGATCGCGACGACCAGGGGCAGCTTCTTCGCTTCGCTCATCGTGATCGCTCCTCGCGCTCAGGCTACCCGCTGTCGGCGGGGTTCGGCAACCGGATGGTCGAGCACGTCGAAACCGGCCGCGGCGAGCGCGTCCGCGACGCGCCGGGGATCGCAGGCGCCGAAGCGGACGATGACGCGCGCGGGCGCGGGATCGGCCGGGTGCGCGGCCGGTTCCGGCGGTTCCTGCGCGTTCTGCGCGTCCTCGACCCTGCCGACCGGATACAGGCCGTGCAGCACGCCGCCGGCCGCCTCCGCCGCCGCGCAGACGCGCGCGAGGACCCCGGGCACGAGCCGCAGCGGCGCCAGCGCGACCGCGTAATCGCTGTCGGTGGCACCCACGCAGTGGGCCGCGAGCTGGAAGATCTCGTTGGCCGAGATCACGCCGACGAGCCGCTCGCCGTCGAGCACCGGAAACTGCGCGACGCCGAGTTCCTGTCCCTTGCGCAGGCAATGCGCCATCGTGTCGCTCGCCTGCACGCACGCGGGCCTGCGGACCATGATGTCGCGCACGCGCAGGCGCGTGACGAAGTAGTCGAACTCGTCGGGATTCTGCGTGCGCAGCACGAACTGCCCCATGCGCAGCAGGTTCGCCCGCGTGACGAGCCCGCGCAGGCGTCCGCCCTCGAGCACCGGCAACGCGTGCAGCCGGTGCTCGCTCATCCGCTGCTTGGCTTCCGAGACGAGCACGTCGCCCGAGATCGTGATCGGGTCCGGCTGCATCCAGTTTCGAACGAGCATCGAGTCCTCCTACTTCGCCGCGACGAGCTCGGGCGCGCCGGCCCGGCGATACAACGCCAGGAACTCGTCGACGGCGACGCGCGCGAACTCCTGCGTGTACAGGTTGAGATCGACCTTGCGCAGCCTGCCGGGGTCGTCGAGCCGCTGCTCGAGCCGTTCGACGAAGGCGGCGTCGGCCGCGGGATCGTGGATCGGCCGACCCTCGCGGTCGAGCGACGACCACCCGCGCAGCGGGACGAGGAAGGTCCACGGTCCCTTGGCGCGATTGAGCCGATCGGCGATGACGTCGGCGGCCTGGCGCAACTCGTCGGCGGTGGTGCGCACCTGCACGCGCAGCGCGTCCTGCACGTACTGCACGCGGTCGCGCGTCTTCTCGAGCATGTCGGGGCGACCGCCGTACGACAGGATGTCGAGGCCGCAAGGGCCGAGCACCATCGGAATGCCGGTCTGCACCGCCGCCATCAGCCGGTCGGGCCCGGGGTCGCGATTGCCGTGGAACAGGTGCTCGACGATGCCTCCGGTGCAGAGGTCGATCACGCCGTGGAACATGCCGTCGCGGATCATCTCCTCCATCGCGCGGTCGCCCTTGCCCTGTGCGTGGCAGACGATCGGAATGAAGCCGCTCTCCTCGAGCATGCCCATCGCGCCCTGCACGGCCATCTCGCCGAAGCCGAAGGACGACAGCGCGACGCACGGACGGTCGAACGCGATGTCGGTGCCCTGCGTCATCTCGACCATGCCGCAGATCGCTCCCACCGCATTGACGATCTGCGCGCGAAGCAGCGGATTCATCTTCACGATGTCGAGCACCGTGTGATGCATCGTGATGTCGCGCGTACCGACGTAGCGGTCGATGTACGCGGGGTGCGCCGCCATCGGCGAAGCCATCACCTTCGGCATGCCGAACGGCAGCGTCTTCATCACCGACGTGCAGACGAGCGTCGCCGTTCCCCCGCCGATGCCGATCACCCCGTGCACGCGCCCCGCACGGACCATCTCCCCGACGATCGCGCAAGCGCCGCGGATCTGGTTGTTCGTCGCCGCATCGCGATCCGAACGGTACTTCTCCCGCACCACCTCGATCGGCAGCCCTCCGCGCGCCGCCACCTCCTCGGTACGAACGTCGCCCGGAAACGGCGGCGGCTCCTCCATGCTGAAGTCGACCAGGACCGCCTCGTGCCCGCGCGAAGCGATCAGGTCCTTCACGAAGCGGATGTCCTCGCCGCGCGTGTCCAGGTTGCAGATGATCGCGACGCCTTTCATGACTTCTTCTTGACCTGGGGACGTGTCAGACGGCCGATCATCTCCGCCACCGGGCTCGGCCCCGTGAACCCGTACTCGTTCCACCGGTCCGACACCCGCTGCAGCATTTCCCGGTCCATGAAGATCTCGTTCGGCTTGTTCGCCCATTCGTAGGGCGTGCAGGCGTCGAGGATGATCCGGCTGGTGATGTCGCGCGCCTCGATCGGCAGCCCCGGGTCGAGCGGCGTCGAGCGTCCGCGGTCGATGATCTGCGCCGAGCGCTTCGGGTCGAAGCGCGTGGCGAGCGCCCACCAGACGCGGTCCATGTCGTCGGCCTCGATGTCGTGGTCGACGACGATGACGCCCTTCAGGCCGTAGTGGCCGGTGGTGCTCGCGATCACGGCGTTGCCGACGTGGTTCGAGTGCCCCGGATACATCTGCTTGACCGAGACGATCGCCCAGAAGCGCCCGGTGGCCGCCGCCGGCAGGTACACGCTCTGGATGCCCGGCACCTTCATCGTCTCCAGGTCGTACCACAGCGCGCCGGTGCGGTTCAGCGACTGGATCATGTGGATGTCGTTGATCGGCTTGCCGACCGTCGTCGACCAGAAGATCGGGTTGTTCCGGTGCAGGATGCGCTTCACGCGCAGCACGGGCTTCGGATAGTCCTTGCCCTTGTTGCCCGAGTAGTAACCGGTGTACTCGCCGAAGGGTCCCTCGTCCATCAGCTCGTTCGGGTCGATGAAGCCCTCGACGATGATCTCGGCGTTCGCCGGCAGCGTGAGCCCGGTGAGCTCCGACTTGAACACGGGCACCGGACGGCCACGCAGCGCACCGGCGATGTCGTACTCGTCGGTCTGCGAGCTCACCAGCGTGGAGCCGGCCAGGAACAGCACCGGGTCGCAGCCGACGACGGCCGCCGCCGGCATCAGCTCGCCGCGCTCCTGGTACTTCTTCATGTGCATGTCCCCGTGCTTGCCCTTGATGATCTGGGAGCCGAGGATCTTCTTGCCGAGCACCTGCGAGCGATAGGTGCCGAGGTTCGTCCAGCCGGTGTCCGGATCCTGCGTGACGAGGTAGCCGGCGGTGACGAAGAAGCGCCCGCCGTCGTCCGGATAGAACCACGGCACCGGGAACTTCTCGAGATCGACGTCCTCCTCCCTGATGACGTTCTCCATCACCGGAGGATTGGCGACGAACTCGGGCTTGATCATCTGCTTGGTGGTCAGCTCCATCCACTTGCGCGAGAGCTGGCACATCGTCAGGCCCGGATCCTGCTCGAGCGCGATCGCGATGCGCTCGGGCGTCGTGAAGGCGCTGGTGAATACCGGGATGCTGTTTCCCTTCACGTTCTCGTACAGCAGCGCCGGCCCCTGCTTCTCCTCGTTGACCTTCGATACGTGACACAGCTCGTATTTCCAGTCGACCTCGGTCTTGACGCGATGCAGCTGGCCGTTGGCCTCGAGTGCGGCGATGTAGCTGCGCAGGTCGTCGATCAGTCCCACTTCGGTACGTGCGTTCATTGCGACTCCACGGTGTTTCGGTTTGTTGCGTGCGGAAGGGAAGAAAGGCTCACTCGATTCGCTTGCCGACGAGCAGGCTGGAGACGATGTAGTCCATCGCGCTGCCGCGCGGTCCTTCCGCGGGCCTGCTGCGCGTGCTCCAGACGGTTTCGGGGCGCGCCTGCAGCACGAAGACGTTCCCGCCGGCGGGCAGGTCCTTGTCGACCGCCCACTCGATGTCCATCGGGCGCCCGTAGTGGCGCTCGATCTGCTTGCCCATCCACGCGAGTTCGGTGATCTCGTCGTCGATCAGCGACTGCACGGTCTGGCGCTCGAAGGGCACCTCGATCGCGCGCGACTTCTGCTCCTTGAGGTCGACCGTGTAGCAGAGCTCCTTGCGGGAGATCGTGCGGTCGATGATGTCGAGGGTGACCTTGTTGACGACGAAGTGATCGGGCGTCACCTCGCCCGACACCACCGACTCGCCGAAGCCGAAGTTCGAGTCGATGACGATCACCGACCGGTCGCCGTTGCCCGGGTGCAGCGTGAACATCACGCCGGCGGTGTACGAGTTCGCCATCTTCTGCACGCCGACGGCGATCGCGACCTGCTCGTCGGCGAAGCCGCGGTTCGCGCGATAGGCGATCGCGCGGCCGGTGTACAGGCTCGAGATGCAGCGCCGGATGTGGAGCAGCACCTCGTCGACGCCGCGGATCCACAGGTAGGTGTCCTGCTGTCCGGCGAAGCTCGCGTCGGGCAGGTCTTCGGCGGTCGCACTCGATCGCACCGCCACCGGAACGCCGGGCGTGCAGCAACGCACGGCCAGGCGCCGGTAGCCCTCCGCGATCTCGTCCTCGAGCTCGGGCGAGAACGCCTGCGACTCGATGAGCGCGCGGATGCGCCCGCTGGCGATCTCGACCGCGCCGGCGTCGGCGACGTCGACGCCGGCGAGCTGCGCCGCGATCTCCTCCTCGATGCCCGCCTGCTGCAGGAACGCGCGCGTTCCCGCCGTGGTGAGGGCGAAACCCGGCGGCACGTTGACGCCGGCGTGGATCAGCTCGCCGAGCGACGCGCACTTGCCGCCGACGAGCGCAAGCGAACTCGCATCGCACTCCTCGAACCAGCTCAGGTGCCGCGCGGCGGTCGCGGCCGGCGGCGCATCGCGCGCCGGCCGCACGGGGTCGGTGACGGAACCCATCGTCGCCGCCTCAGCGTTCGATCGTGATCGCGCCGGTCGATCCGTCGACGCGCAGCTTCATGCCGGTCCGGATGATCTTCGTCGCGTGCCCGGTGCCGACGACCGCCGGCATCCCGTACTCGCGACAGACGATCGCCGCGTGGCTCATCACGCCGCCGACGTCGGTGACGCAGGCGCCGATCTTCGCGAAGGCCGGCGCCCACGACGGCGACGTCGTCGGAGCGACGAGGATCTCTCCCTCGCGCAGCTCGCCCACCTCGCTCACCGTACGGCAGACGCGCGCCTTGCCTTCGACGACGCCGGGGCTGCCGGCGAAGCCCTTGAGCTCGCGCACGTTCTCGGGGTCGAGGACCTCCTGCACCGCGGCCCAGTCGGCGAGCGACTTGTTGGTCACGCCCCAGAGCACGATCGTGAACGGCTCCTGGATGACCTCCGGTGCCGTGCCGATCGCCGGCGGCGGCCCCCACTCCTTGAACTTCGCCATCACGCCCTTGCGCCAGGCGATCTCGGCCGGCCAGGTCTTCGTGCCGCGCGGCGTGACGCCGGTGGCCCAGGCGGTGACGACGTCCCACAGCGCCTGCTTGATCTCGTCGCGACGCAGCAGCCAGACGTCCTCGACGTCCTCGATGACGCCGTGCTCCTTCATGACGGCAGCGACCTCGCGCATCTTGTTCCAGAACACCGAGTGGAACCAGTGCTCGACGTAGAACAGGTGGTTCTCGACGTACGGGAACACCGTCTTCGCGCAGCCGAGCAGTTCGTCGAACTGCCTGCGGTCTTCTTCCTTCTCGATCAGCGAGCGATACTCGGCGACGATGCGGTCACGCTCGGCGCGCACCTTCTCGGTGGGCCGGTCGATGTCGTGGCCGCCGCGCAGCTTGCCGATGTAGGTGGCGATGCCGATGAGCGGAACGTTCATCTGGTCGTTCCACGAACGGTCGTGGTGGAACCAGCCGGTGCCCGTCGAGACGTTGAACCACGGCTCGCGCGCGAGGTTCAGCGACGTGAGCCACTCGGTGCCGCGCGGCGTTTCCTTCAGCGCGCGCTCGACCTCGGTCCATTCGCCGCTCGCCGTCACCGCGCGATCGACGCCGAGCTCGATCGCCAGGCGAGCGAGCTTCTTGAGTTCCTCGTCGGGCTGGTACATCAGCACGTCGATGCCGGAGATCATCTGCGTGACGCGCTGCGTCGGGATGCTCGGGAACAGCTTCTGCACGAAATCGAGGAAGAACACGTAGGCCGCGTAGCCCAGGTTCAGGAACTCGAAGTGGTACTGCCAGCACTTGATCCCGAGATTGATCAGGTCGTCGTAGTTCTTCAGCAGCCGGTAGCCCTGCGACTCGCCGATCGCGTCGGTGACGACCGAGATGTCCTCCATCTCCGCCAGGCGCGGGATCTTCAGCGCCTCGAGCTCGCGGATCGTGGCCTCCATCTTCACTTTCCACTTCGCCTCGAGCGCGTCCCAGTTCTTGTAGTAGTACCCGGCCCGCTCCATGAAGTTCGGCACGCGGCGGCCGATCTCCTCGGGATCCTTCACCGGCACCGGCGAGATGTAGACGTAGCCGTTGATGATCCGGTGGTCGACGCCGCGCACCGGCGGCACCATGAAGATGCGATTGTTGAACTGCGACAGCGCGAGGTACCACGCCTCGTCCCAGATCGTGTCGAAGGGATACAGCGGCTCCGGATAGTGCAGGCCGTCGTAGAACCAGAAGGTCTCCTTCTCGTAGGCGTTGCGCTGCGCGTCGTCGGTGACGAACTGGTACTGGTACGGATACATGCGCTCCCAGCCTTCGGTGCCGGGAATCACGTCTTTCTTCACGTCGTGCGGTACGGGGAATTTCATTGCTGGCCTGCTCCCTGGGTCGTCGGGTTCGAAGAACCGTGATCGGGCGGCGTCGCGCATCGCGGGCGCTGCGAGGGATGAATCGCAAGGGCCGTACCACTTGCGCGCGTCGCTGATGCCGCGATGCAGCATCGCGCCGCGGGGCCCACCTCGAGCGCCGCAAGCCAGGCGCTCCCCGGGCGCCGCTCCGGGCACACGCGGCAGGCGCGTCGCGATGACGCGATGCATCAACAACGGCCCCGCGGGTGCCCGAAGCGCGGCGCGCGCCTCGCCGGCGCGTCCGTCGGCGCTTGCTCCTTTGATCGAATCGCGGCCCCTGGATGCGGGCGGCTTTGATGTTTTGATCAACTGCTCGCCTTTGCGCCGCAGCGGCGAACATTGATCTCCATCAAGGAAGACCGACGAGGCGAAGCCTCGAATGCAGTCTCGGCAGGAGACCACGATGACGAGGCTGCGCAGCGTTCCGCGTGCCACGGACGACGAGCGCGCGAATGGCGCGATCGGCACCGACGACCTGCGCGCGCAGGTCCATTTCTGCTCCGACACCGGGCAGATCTGGCTGCGCGAGCACCGCATGCTGCTCGTGCACGCCGAGGCGCAGGCGCTGCTGCGCAAGGAGCTGATCGACACGCTCGGCATGCCGCGCGCGCGCGGACTGCTGATGCGGATGGGCTACGCGTCCGGCGCGCGCGACGCGGAGATCGCCCGCACGCGCTCGCAGAGCGCGAGCGACCTCGACGCGTTCATGACGGGCCCGCAGCTGCACACGCTCGAAGGCATCGTCCGCGTCGTTCCGCTGCGCCTGGAGCTCGACCGCTCCGCCGGCCGGTTCTACGGCGAGTTCCGATGGGAGAACTCGTGGGAGGGCCAGTGGCACCGGCACTACTACGGGACGCACGACGAACCGGTGTGCTGGACGCAGATCGGCTACGCCTGCGGCTACACCTCCACGTTCATGGGCCGGCCGATCCTCTACAAGGAGGTCGAGTGCAGCGGCATGGGCGACGAGCATTGCCGGATCGTCGGCAAGCCGATCGACGAATGGGACGACGCCGAGGAGCACCAGCAGTTCTTCAACCGCGAATCGATCGCCGAGCAGCTGCTCGAGCTGCAGACGCAGGTCGTCGAGCTGCGCTCGTCCATCGACCAGAAGGAAGGCGTGACGCCCGACATCGCCGGCAACGCCCCGACCTTCCGCAGCGCGCTCGAGCTGCTGCAGCTCGCCGCCGGCAGCCGGATCGCGGTGCTGCTGCTCGGCGAGACCGGCGTCGGCAAGGAGCTGTTCGCGCGCGCCCTGCACCGGATGAGCGATCGATGCGCGAAGCCCTTCGTCGCGCTCAATTGCGCGGCGATGCCGAACGAACTCGTCGAGGCCGAGCTCTTCGGCGTCGAGAAAGGCGCGTACACCGGTGCGCAGGTCGCGCGCCCGGGCCGCTTCGAGCGCGCCGACGGCGGCACGCTGTTCCTCGACGAGATCGGCGACCTGCCGCTGCCCGCGCAGAGCAAGCTGCTGCGCGCGCTGCAGGAAGGCGAGATCGAGCGGGTCGGCGACCACCGCACCCGCCGCATCGACGTGCGGGTCGTCGCCGCGACCAACTGTCGACTGCAGGAAGCGGTGCGCGACGGACGCTTCCGTTCCGACCTCTATTACCGGCTGAACGCGTTCCAGATCGAGATTCCGCCGCTGCGCGAGCGCAAGGAGGACATCCCGCTGCTCGCCAAGCGTTTCCTGGCCGAGCAGTGCGCGATCCAGGGCAAGAAGCTGCTCGGCTTCAGCGACCGGGCCAAGCGCGCGCTGCTCTCCTACGAGTGGCCCGGCAACATCCGCGAGCTGCGCAACGTCGTCGAGCGCGGCGTGCTGCTCGCGCCGCCGGCCACCCGGGTCGAGGTGCATCAGCTGTTCGCATCGCATCCGGACGACGACGACACGACGCTGTCGGTCGACGCGCGCGGCGCGCTCGGCGTGCGCAGCTGGGAGCCCGGGCGCGCCCTCTCCGACGCGGTGTTCAACGGCGTGATGACGCTCGACCAGGTCGAGGCGATGCTGCTGGAGACCGCGGTCGACAAGGCACGCGGCAATCTCTCGTCGGCTGCGCGCATGCTCGGGCTGACGCGTCCGCAGCTCGCGTATCGGCTGAAGCGGCTGCACGAGGCGCCGGCGCCGAACGACGGCGCCCGATGAGCGCAGACGCGGAGGAAACGGATGCGCGCGCGCGACTGCGGTCGCTGATCGCCTCGCAGCACGTGATGACCCTGGCGAGCGCCGGCGCGAACGGGCCCTGGGCGGCGCCGGTGTTCTACGCCGAGCGCTTCGACGACCACCGGCCGCCGCAGCTCGTGTTCGTCTCCTCGCCGTCGAGCCGGCACGTGCGCGAGTTGCTCGCCGATCCGCGCGCCGCCGCGGCGATCCATGCGCAGGCGAACGACTGGCGCACGATCCGCGGCGTGCAGGTCACGGGCCGCGTGCGAACGCTCGAAGGCGAAGACCTGCGCACGGCGCGCGAAGCCTACGCGGCCAAGTTCCCGGAGATCGGGCTCGCCGCACGGATGCCCGAAGCGATCGCGCGCGCCTTCGCGCGCGTGCGCTGGTTCGGGCTGGAGCTCGAACGCGCCTTCCTCACCGACAACGCGGTAGCCTTCGGCCGACGCCGGGAGCTGGTCTACGCCCCGGCGGACGGCGGCTGAAACGGCGACAATCTCCTCGGCGATCCGGAACGCCCGGGCGCGCCCGCGGCGGCCACGGCCGCGCGGTCCGCGCGCCCGGCGCACGACAGCATTTCCAGAGGAGAACGACGATGGACAAGCCCGACAATGCGATGTTCCAGCGCGGATTCGAGAACCGCAAGGCGGTGCTCGGCGCCGAGCACGTCGACCGCGCCTGGGCGTCGGCGAACGACTTCAATCGCCCGATGCAGGAACTGGTCACCGAGTACTGCTGGGGCGCGATCTGGGGTCGCGACGACCTTCCCCGCAAGACCCGCAGCCTGATCAACATCGCGATGCTCACGGCACTGAACCGGCCGCACGAGCTTCGCGTGCACGTGGGCGGCGCGCTGCGCAACGGCGCGACGGTCGAGGAGATCCGCGGCGTGCTGCTGCAGACCGCGATCTATTGCGGCGTCCCGGCGGCGATCGACGCCTTCCGCGTCGCGAGCGACGCGATCGAGAACCATTCGGCGAGCAGCGACTGAGCCGCGCGGCCGCGCCGCACGCCGCTCATCCGCCACCCGCCTGCCAGGGCTCGATCAGCGCCGCGCCTTCGTGTCGCGGATCGCCCACCGCCGGCGCCACGGCACGCAACGCGAGCCGCTCGTCGGGACAGGGTTCGAGCAGCGACTGCAGCGAGTCGCCGCCGGCGTCGGGGTCGAGCCAGCGGTCGACGCCCGAACGATCGAGCAGCACCGGCATGCGGTCGTGCACCTGCGCGGCGACCGCGTTCGCGCGCGTCGTGACGATGCAGCAGGTGGCGACGCGCCCCTCGGGCGCGTCGTGGTGGTCGTACAGCCCCGCCATCGCGAGGAGCCCGCCGTCGGCGCGGTGCACGTAGTACGGCTGCCTGCGGCGGCGCGGCGCTTCGATCGTCTTCCACTCGTAGAAGCCGTTGGCGGGGATCACGCAGCGCCCGCGACGGAAGGCGTCGCGGAAGGCCGGCTTCGTCGCGATCGTCTCGGCGCGCGCGTTGACGAGCCGTGCGCCGATCGACGGATCCTTCGCCCATCGCGGCACCAGCCCCCATCGCATCAGCTCGGCGACCCGCCGCCGCTCGCGCGCATCGGCACGCACCGCGAGGATCGGCGTCGAAGGCGCGACGTTGTAGCGCGGGCCGAATACGGGCAGCGCGTCGAGGCCGAACGCCTCGACGATCGCCTCGCCGGGCCCGTAGAGCACGTAGCGGCCGCACATCGGCGCGGCGACTGCCTGCGTTCAGACGGCTGCGCGCCCCGCCGGCGGCGGCACGTCGGGGCCGGGAGCGGCCGTTGCGGCGGCGCCGGCCGCTGGCTGGCCGGCCGCCCGCGACTGCGGCTGCGGCTGCGGCTGCGACTGCGGCTGCGCTTGCGCCTGCGGCGAAGGCCGCGCCCCCTGCATGCCGCGCAGCGCCGACAGCATCTGGCCGAGCTCGACCGGGAACGGGAAGACGATCGTCGTGTTCGCCTGCGTGCCGATCGTCGCGAGCGTGTTCAGGTAGCGCAGCTGCATCGCCTCGGGCCGCCCCGACAGGATCTCGGCCGCCTCGAAGAGCTTCTGCGCGGCCTGCTGTTCGCCCTCGGCGCTGATCACCTTCGCGCGCCGCTCGCGCTCGGCCTCGGCCTGGCGCGCGATGACGCGGATCATGCTCTCGTCGAGGTCGACGTGCTTGATCTCGACGTTCGAGACCTTGATCCCCCAGGCGTCGGTCTGCGCGTCGAGGATGTCCTGGATGTCGTTGTTGAGCTTGTCGCGCTCGGAGAGCATCTCGTCGAGATCGTGCTTGCCGAGCACCGAGCGCAGCGTGGTCTGCGCGAGCTCGCTCGTCGCCTGCGCGAAGTTCTCCACCTGGATCACCGCCTTGTCGGCCTGCACGACGCGGAAGTAGATCACCGCGTTGACCTTCACCGAGACGTTGTCCTGCGAGATGACGTCCTGGGTGGGCACGTCGAGCACCAGCGTGCGCTGGTCGACGCGCACCATCTGCTGCACGTAGGGCAGCAGCAGGATCAGCCCCGGCCCCTTCACGCCCGTGAAGCGACCGAGCGTGAAGACGACGCCGCGCTCGTACTCGCGCAGGATGCGGATCGACGTCGCGAGGATCGCGACGACGATGATGACGATGGGCAGGTAGACGGCCAGGTCGAAAGGCATCGGATCTCCTCGTTGGTTCGGGCCGGATCGTTCAGGATTCGGCGACGACGCGCAAGACCAGCCCGTCGACCGACACGACGCGAACTCGCTGGCCCGGCACGAAAGGCGCATCGGCCTCGGCCTGCCAGCGCTCGCCGGCTGCGAGCACGCGGCCGCGGCCGTCGTTCCACTCGAGCACCGTCGCGCGTGCGCCCACCATGCCGCGCTCGCCGGTCATCGCCGGCCGTCGGCGCGATCGCCACAGCATGCGCAGCACGAGCAGCGAGAACGCGAGCGTGGTGACGACGATCCCGCCGATCGACGTCCACGGCACGCCGAAGCCCGGCGCCTCGGTGTCGATGAGGATCGTCGCGCCGAGCACGAAGGCGACCGCGCCGCCGAGCGCGGCCGCGCCGGCGGTCGGGGTGAACGCTTCGGCGATCATCAGCAGCAGGCCCAGCACGATGAGTCCCAAGCCCGCGTAGTTCACCGGCAGCACCGACAGCGCGTACAGCCCCACCATCAGGCAGATGGCGCCGATGATGCCCGGGTACAGCGAACCCGGATTCATGAACTCGAAGATCAGCCCGTAGAAGCCGATCGTCATCAGGATCAGCGCGAGGCTCGGGTTCGTCAGCACGGCGAGCAGCTTCGCCCGCCAGTCGGGCTCGAGCGCCTGCTGCGCGAGCCCGCTCGTCTGCAGCGTGACGCGCTCGCTGCCGACCAGCACCGTGCGCCCGTCGGCCTGCTCGAGCAGGTCGGCGACGTCGGTCGCGACCAGGTCGACGACGTTCTGCGCCTTCGCCTCCACCGCGGACAGGCTCGCCGCGTCGCGCACGGCACGTTCGGCCCAGTCGGCATTGCGCCCGCGCATCTCGGCGAGCGAGCGGATGTAGGCCACCGCGTCGTTGATCGCCTTCGCTTCGGAGGCGGAAGGCGCCTCGCGCGAGCGCTCCTTCTCCGGCGCATCGCGCGCCGCGTCGCCGTCGCCCTTCTTCGACGAATCGCCGTCCTTGCCGCCCCCGCGATCGCGTTCCTTGTCCCCGTCGGGCGCATCGTCGCCGCCGAACGGAAGGCCGCCGCCGCCGATCGCCACCGGCGTCGCCGCGCCGAGATTCGTTCCCGGCGCCATCGCGGCGACGTGGCTGGCGTACAGGATGTAGGTGCCTGCGCTCGCGGCGCGCGCACCGCCCGGCGCGACGAAGGAGAGGACGGGCACCGGCGACGAGACGATCGCCCGGATGATCTCCCGCATCGACGTATCGAGTCCGCCGGGCGTGTCCATGCGCAGCACGACCGCGGCCGCCCCGTCGCGCTCGGCGCGGCGGATGCCGCGCGCGATGTAGTCGGCGGTCGCGGGGCCGACCGCGCCGTCGAGCGTGAGCACGAGCGCCGTGCGACTCGACTCGGCGGCGCCGGTCGCGGATGCGGCGAGCACGAAGGCCGCCGCGACGGCGAGCCGGCAGAAGCACGCCGCGAGGGACCCGAGCGGGTTGCGTCGCGGTGAAGTCATCGGCTCCCTTCGGCGGTCTGCATGCGACCCATGATACGCAACGACGTCGCCGCCGACGCGAAGGCGTGCGAAGACGCTCCCGACCGTTATATACGGCGATATACTTCGCTTGTCCGCACCGTCGCTCCCGCCCATGCGCTCCCGTATCGCCGTCGCCGCCCTCGTCGCCCTGAGCACATTGCCCGCCGCGGCCGCCGAGTTGACCGTCTCCGCCGCGGCGAGCCTGTCGAACGCCTTTCGCGCGATCGCTGCCGCCTGGGAAGCGCGGAATCCGGGCGACAAGGTGCTGCTCAACTTCGCGGCCTCGGGCACGCTGCTGCAACAGCTCGACCAGGGCGCACCGGTCGACGTCTTCGCGACGGCCGACGAGGAGACGATGGATCGCGCGCAGGAAAAGCAGCTGATCGACGCGTCCGCGCGACGCATCTTCGCGCGCAACGCGCTCGTCGTCGTCGTTCCCTCGGCCTCCAAGCGCCCGCTGCGCGGACTGCCGGACCTGCGCGACGAGGCCGTCCAGCGCATCGCGATCGGCGATCCGCGCAGCGTCCCCGCAGGCCGCTACGCGCAGCAGGCGCTCGCGGCGGACGGCACCTGGGAGGCGCTGGCGGCGAAACGGATCGGCGCGCACAGCGTGCGGCAGGTGCTCGACTACGTCGCGCGCGGCGAGGTCGACGCGGGTTTCGTCTATGCGACCGACGCGGCCGTCGCCGCCGACCGGGTGCGCGTCGCGTTCGAGGTTCCGCTCGACGCCCCGGTGCTGTATCCGGTCGCGCCGATCGCGACGGCGACCAACCCCGAGGGCGCCCGCTCGTTCATCGGCTTCCTCGCCGGCGCGCCAGGCCAGGAGCTCCTCGCGCGCTTCGGCTTCTCGAAGCCCTGAGCGAGCGGTGGAACCGGCATGGGTTGCGCTGTCGCTGTCGCTGAAGGTCGCCGGCTGGGCGACGCTGCTCAATGCGGTGCTCGGCGTCTCCGCCGGCCTGGCGCTCGCCCGGCTGCGTTTTCCGGGACGCGACCTGCTCGACTCGATCCTCACGCTGCCGATGGTTCTGCCGCCCACGGTGCTCGGCTACTACCTTCTCGTGCTGATCGGGCGCAACGGCCCGATCGGCGCCTTCCTGCAGCAGCACTTCGGCATCACGCTGATCTTCACGTTCAGCGGTGCGGTGATCGCCGCCACGGTGGTCGCGTTCCCGCTGGTGATGAAATCGGCGCGCGCAGCCTTCGAGTCGATCGATCCGCAGTTCGAACGGGCCGCGCGCGTGCTCGGGCTGTCGCCGCTCGCGGTGTTCTTTCGCGTCACCCTGCCCCTGGCGCGCCGCGGGATCGTCGCCGGCCTGCTGCTCGCCTTCGCCCGTGCGCTCGGCGAGTTCGGCGCGACGCTGATGGTGGCGGGGAGCATCCCGGGGCGCACGCAGACGCTGTCGATCGCGGTCTACGAAGCGGTCCAGGCCGGAGACGACGCCACGGCCCATCTGCTGGTCGCGATCGTCTCCGTCACCTGCGTCGTCGTGCTGCTGGCGGTCGGGCGGCTGTCGCCGACCCGGATGCCGAACTGAGCGCGCCCGGCGGCCCGAAAGTCCCATGACGAGTGTCGCACCGGTCCTCGCGATGCCGATCGACGACGCGCCGGCAGCTGCCGCGACGCTGTCGGTCGACATCGGATCGACGCTGCGCGCACGCAGCGGCAGCTTCGATCTGCAATTGCGCTTCGCGACGACGGCGCGCCGGGTCGTCGTCTGCGGGCCGTCCGGAGCCGGCAAGAGCCTGACGCTGCAGGCGATCGCCGGCCTGCTGCGTCCGCAACGCGGACGCATCGTGCTGCTCGATCGCTGCCTGTTCGACTCGGCGGCCGGGGTCGACGTGCCGTCCCGCCGACGCGACGTCGGCTACCTGTTCCAGGACTACGCGCTGTTTCCGCACCTCACGGTACGGCAGAACGTCGCCTTCGGGCTCGCCCGCTCGGTGCGCAATCCGCGAACGTCCGCGCGCGATCCTCGTGCCGAACGATGGCTCGCGGCGCTCGGTATCGACACGCTGGGCGACCGCTACCCCGACCAGCTGTCGGGCGGACAGCGCCAGCGCACCGCGCTCGCGCGCGCGCTCGCGCGATCCCCGCGTGCACTGCTGCTCGACGAGCCCTTCGCCGCGCTGGATGCCGCGCTGCGTGCGCGCCTGCGCGACGAGCTCGACGGCTTGCAACGCCGGCTCGCCCTGCCGATGCTGCTCGTCACGCACGATCCGGCCGACGTCGAGCGCTTCGGCGACGAGGTCGTCGAAATCGAATCCGGGCGGGTGCGCCGCCACGAGATCCGCGTGCCCGCGAGCGCGCCCGCGCGGACGCAGGCGGCGTGAGCTCGTCGATGCACGTGCGCGGGCTGCTCTGGCTCGCCTGCGACGACGAGAACTTCGGCGGCCCGGGCCGCATCGCGCTGCTCGAAGCGATTCGTTCCGAAGGGTCGATCACCGCAGCCGCACGCCGCGTGGGATTAAGCTACAAGGCCGCCTGGGACGCCGTCGACCGGATGAACAACCTCGCGGGCGAGCCGCTCGTCTCGCGCGTCACCGGAGGCCGGGGCGGCGGGTCCACCCGGCTCACCGCACGCGGCGAACGGCTGATCGCGAACTTCCGGACGATCGAGGCCGAGCACCGACGCTTTCTCGAGCTGCTGTCGAAGCACACGCACGGAATGCCGGATGACGTGCAACTGCTCAGGAGGCTGAACCTGATGAAGACCAGCGCACGAAACCAGTTCGCCGGGAAGGTCACGGCGTTGCAGCGCGGAACGGTCAACGACGAAGTCGAGATCGACATCTCCGGCGGTCATCGCATCGTCGCGGTCGTCACGCACGACAGCACGCAGAACCTCGGGCTCGCGCCCGGCGTCGAAGCCTTCGCGCTGGTGAAGGCCTCGTCGGTGCTGCTCGCCGTCGACCTCGCCGGTTCGAAGCTCTCCTCGCGCAATCGCCTCGAAGGAACCGTCTCGCGCATCGAACCGGGCGCGGTCAACAGCGAAGTGGTGGTCGACCTGCCCGGCGGCGGAACGATCGCGTCGATCGTCACGAAGGAGAGCGCGGCCTCGCTGGGCCTGACGGTCGGGATGCAGGTCAGCGCGCTCTTCAAGGCGTCGAGCGTGATCGTCGGCACCGTCGACTGACGAGACCGCGCGGCGCGCCCGGCCGCCTGCCGGGCGTGCGCCGCGGATCAGCGCGGAATGCGGCGCGCCGAAACCAGCGCGAGCACGACCCAGACCGCGCTGCGCAGCGTCAGCGCGGCCAGCGTGCGCGGCTCCCAGGCACCGCCCGTGTAGACGTGCACGCCGAAGGCGGCGAAGACGACGAGCGTCGCCACGGCGATCGCGACCGCGAGCGCGACCGCCCAGCGGCGCCGCAGCCAGAAGCCGACGCCGGCCAGCACGTAGGCGAAGCCGGCGCCGAAGTTGAACCACAGCACGAAAGCGACGTAGTTGCCGGCGTCGGCCACGGCCTCGGGAACGCCGAAGAGCACGCGCGCGCCGGCGCGGATCGTCGCCAGGCCGAACACGATCGCGAGCACCGCCGCGGCGACGAGCCACGGATCGCGTCGCCGGGACGGCGACGCCTGCAAGGCGGAATCCATCGGGGAGACCCCGTAAGCAAGTAACTTGTTACTTGATCGTAGAGAGCCGTGCCGTACGCTGTCAAGCCGGGCGATACGGATACGACACCGGCCGGACGAAGGAAGGAGACGTTGCATGGAATCGATCGCCGAACTGCAACGAACGGTCGATGCGATGGTCGCGGCGCCGAAGGGCCTGCTCGCCGCCGACGAGAGCGGTCCCACGATCGCGAAGCGTTTCGCGTCGATCGGCCTCGAATCCAGCGAGGCGAACCGGCGCGCCTGGCGCAAGCTGCTGCTGACCGCGCCCGCGCTCGCCGAATCGGTGAGCGGCGTGATCCTCCACGAGGAAACCCTCGGACAGCAGGACGACGACGGCACGCCCTTTCCGCGGCTGCTCGAGCAGCGCGGCATCGTCCCCGGCGTCAAGGTCGACGCGGGCAAGGTGCCGCTCGCCAACGCGCCCGGCGACGAAGTCACCGAAGGGCTCGACGGGCTCGCCAAACGCCTGCAGCGCTACCGCGCGCAGGGAGCGCGCTTCGCGAAGTGGCGCGCCGTCTACAACGTCTCGCCCACGCTGCCGAGTCGCGCCGCCGTCGAGGCGAACGCGCACGTCCTCGCCCGCTACGCGGCGATCTGCCAGAACGAGGGCTTCGTCCCGATCGTCGAGCCCGAGGTCCTCATCGACGGCGACCACACGATCGACCGCTGCAGCGAGGTCGCCGGACAGGTGCTGCACGCGGTCTTCCACGCCTTGCATCGGCAGCGGGTGCGGCTCGAATGCATGCTGCTCAAGCCGAGCATGGTGCTTCCCGGCAAGGGCAGCGCGGCGAAGGCCGCGCCCGAAGAGGTCGCGCGCCGCACCGTCGCGGTACTGCGCCGCACGGTGCCGGCCGCGGTGCCGGGCATCTTCTTCCTGTCCGGCGGACAGTCGCCCGAGGAAGCGACGGCGAACCTCGACGCGATGAACCGGCTCGGCCCCCAGCCGTGGGTGCTCGGTTTCTCGTATGCACGCGCGTTGCAGGAGCCCGCGCTCACCGCATGGCGAGGCGACGAGGGCAACGCCGCAGCCGCACAGCGCGCGCTCGTGCACCGCGCGCGGATGAACTCCGCCGCCCGCGAAGGCCGCTATCGGCCGCAGATGGAGAGCGGCGACGCGCGCTGAGCGCGACGGGCGGTTTCGCGTTCGATGCATCGTCCTCGCCGTCGAAACGATTCAAGCTGTGCGGCAGACTCGTCAACCTGCAGCGTGGCGCACGCAAACGCCGCCGGTGGGCAAGTCGTGTACGACGCCGTGACCGTGACGGCACGTGCACCGCAAGATCTCCCGTTAGTCGGGACATCCCGCGCGCAGCGAAGCGGGCGTGCGCGAAAACTGCCGAAACGCGGACGCTTTCCCGCATGCAATTCACGCCCCGCCCTGGAAGTGCCGGATGTCGGCACTTCTCGACCAACGAGACGGCGCTGCAGCGCCGTGCCATGGCGGTGATGCGCCTCGTCGCTTCGCCGGCGTGACGACGAAGACACCGACCTGTCCGCGCAAGCGCGTCGGCGTCTGCGCGAAAAGCGCCACGCCGCCGCTGGACAAGCCTGCCGCGCCGCGCCCCGGAACGCCTGTCAGCTGGAACGCAGGTGACGCTCGCGCACGATGCGCAGCACTTCGTCGGGATCGCGCTGCCACCAGTCCGTCGACAGGATCTCGACCTCGTGCGCGCCGCGGTATCCGCTGCCCTCGACGCGTGCGCGCAGCACGGGCAGGTCGATCACGCCGTCGCCCATCATCCCGCGATCGAGCAGCAGGTCGCGCGTCGGCACCAGCCAGTCGCAGATGTGGTACGCGAGCAGGCGCGCCGCGCCGGCGCGGGCGAGCGCCTGCGGCAGCCGCGGATCCCACCAGACGTGATAGGCGTCGACCGCGACGCCGATCGCGCCCGAAGGCGCCTGCCCCTGCGCCGCCGGATCGAGCTCGTCGCACAGGTCGAGCGCCTGGTCGATCGTGTTCACGCAGGCACGGTCGGCGCAGTACATCGGATGCAGCGGCTCGATCGCGAGCGGCACGCCGCAGGCACGCGCGTGCGGCAGGATCGCGGCGAGGCCGTCGCGCACCATCGCGCGCGCACCGTCGAGATCGCGCGTGCCGGGCACGACGCCGCCGACGACGAGCACCAGGCAGCGTGCGCCGATCGTCGCCGCGTCGTCGATCGCGCGGAGGTTGTCTTCGATCGCCGCACGCCGTCCGGCTGCGTCGGCGGCCGGGAACATGCCGCCGCGGCACAGCCCGCTCACCTGCAGGTCGTTCGCGCGGATGCGGCGCGCCGCCTCCGCCGCGCCGAGCTCGGCGAGCTTGTCGCGCCAGGGCGAGATGCCGCGGATGCCGTGGCGTGCGCAGCCGTCGATCATCTGCGCGAGGTTCCACTGCTCGCGCACGGTGGCGGTGTTCAGCGACAGCCGCGCGGGATCGGGCGCGGCGGCAGGTGTCGCCCCCGGCGGCACGCTCATCGGACGAGCTCCGCGTCGACCCCCTGCGTGGCGAGCCAGCCCGCCATGCGCGACGCGGCGAGCGAGGGATCCTCGAGAAGCCCCGCGGCGTCGGCGAGGCGGAACAGCTGCGACAGGTGCAGCGCGCTGCGCGCCGACTGCTGGCCGCCGACCATCACGAAATGGTCCTGCTGGCCGTTCAGCCACGCCATGAAGACGATGCCCGTCTTGTAGAAGCGCGTCGGCGCGCCGAAGATGTGCCTCGACAGCGGCACCGTCGGGCCGAGGATCTCGTGGAAACGCGCCGTGTCGCCCTGCGCGAGCGCCGACAGCGCGGCCGACGCAGCCGGGGCGATCGCATCGAAGATGCCCAGCAGCGCATCGGAATGGCCGTGCTCGTCGCCTTCGATCAGCTCGGCGAAATGGAAGTCGTCGCCGGTGTACATGCGGATGCCGGGCGCCAACCGGCGCCGCATCGCGATCTCCTTGTTGCGGTCGAGCAGCGAGATCTTGACGCCGTCGACCTGCGCCGCATTGCGGTTGAGCACCTCGATCGCGACGTCCATCGCTTCGTCCACGTCGTTCCTGCCCCAGTAGCCCGCGAGCGCCGGATCGAACATCTCGCCGAGCCAGTGCACGATCACCGGCTCGCGCGCCTGCGACAGCAGCCGGTCGTAGACGAACGCGTAGTCGTCGGGCGACTTCGCACAGGCGGCGAGCGCGCGGCTCGCCATCAGGATCAGTCGGCCGCCGAGCGACTCGATCGCGTCCATCTGCATCTCGTAGGCGGCGATCACCTCGTGGATCGACGAAACCGCGCCGGCGGGCAGGTGGTCGGTTCCGCAGCCCGAGGCGACGATGGCGCCGGTCTCGCCGCGGGCCGCATCGAGCGTGCGCCGGATCAGCTCGAAGGACGTGCGCCAGTCGAGACCCATGCCGCGTTGCGCGGTGTCCATCGCCTCGGCCACGCCGAGACCGAGCGACCACAGCCGGCGGCGATAGGCGAGCGTCGCGTCCCAGTCGATCGCGCAATCGATCCACGGGTCGATCGCCGCGAGCGGGTCGGCGACGACGTGCGCGGCCGAATACGCGACGCGATCGAAGGCGACGCGCGGCTGCTCCGCGAATTCCTTCGGCCGCGAAAGCGTGAAGCGGCGCAACGCGCCGCCGGCCTCGGGAAGCATCAGCGAGGGCATCGGTTCAATCCTCCGGGCGATGGGCGGGCGAAGCGCACGGCGACGATCAGCCGGGCAGCGCTTCGAGGTCGACCCAGCGCCGCTCGCGCCACGACCGCAAGCCCGCCTCGACCAGCTGCACGCCCTTGGCGCCTTCACGCAGGTTCCACGGGAAGGGCTCGTCGTCGACCACGTGGCGGATGAAGCGCTCCCACTGCGCCTTGAACGCGTTGTCGTAGACGACGGTATCGGGCACCTGCTGCCAGCCGCCGAGGAAATCGATCGGCTGCGGGAGATCGGGATTCCAGATCGGCTTCGGCGTGTTCACGCGCGACTGCGTGCGGCACTCGCGCAGGCCGGCGACCGCGGATCCGTGCGTGCCGTCGACCTGCAGCGTGAGCAGGTCGTCGCGTCGAACGCGCACGCACCAGGAGCTGTTGAAGTGCGCGACGATGCCGCGCTCGGTGACGAAGGTGGCATACGCGGCGTCGTCTGCCGTGGCCGCGTACGGCTCGCCTTTCTCGTCGCGACGCTCGGGAATGTGCGTGGCGCCCAGGCACGAGACGCTCTTCACCTCGCCGAACAGGTTGTCGACGACGTAGCGCCAGTGGCACAGCATGTCGAGGATGATGCCGCCGCCGTCCTCCTTGCGGTAGTTCCACGACGGACGCTGCGCCGGCTGCAGGTCTCCTTCGAAGACCCAGTAGCCGAACTCGCCGCGCACCGACAGGATGCGCCCGAAGAAACCCGCGTCGATCAGCAGCTGCAGCTTCTGCAGGCCCGGCAGCCACAGCTTGTCCTGCACGACGCCGTGCTTCACGCCCGCGGCGCGCGCCGCCTCGTGGATCTCGAGCGCCTCGGCGAGGTTCGTCGCCGACGGCTTCTCGCAGTAGACGTGCTTGCCGGCGGCGATCGCCTTCTTCACCAGCGACGGACGCATCTGCGTCGTCGCCGCGTCGAAGAACACCGTGTCCTCGGGGTTCTTCAGTGCGCGGTCGAGATCGGTGTCCCAGCGCAGGTCGCCGTGCGCGCGCGCGAGCGCCTGCATGCGCTCGGCGCCGCGGCCGACCAGCACCGGATCGGGCATCACGCGGTCGCCGTTCGCGAGCTCGACGCCGCCCGCGTCGCGGATCGCGAGAATCGACCGGATCAGGTGCTGGTTCATGCCCATCCGGCCCGTCACGCCGTGCATGACGATGCCGAGTCTTCGCGTGCTCATTCGTTCGGTGCTCCGGAAGGGATTCAGGTGATGCGCAGCTTCAGGCCGTCGTCGTACGGCAGCGCCGGGTGCTCGAAGAACGTGCCGGCGTTCACGTAGTGCAGCGCGCAGGCACGCCGCCAGCGCGTCGAGTGGTTCGGGCCCGAATGGTGGAAGGTGTTGCCGTGATGGAAGGAGACGCTTCCGCGCTTGACCGGCGCCGGCTGCATCGGCTGCCGATCGAGGATCGACTGCGGCAGCTGCAGGTTGAACGGCTCGTCGGGCGGCGCCACGTGCGGATAGACCGGCCCGCGGTTCGTTCCCTCGCCGAAGTACAGGCAGCCGTTCTCGAGCGTCGCGTCGTCGAGCGCGATCCACGCGGTGACGACGCCCTCGGGATCGTTCGGCCCGAAGTAGAAGTTGTCCTGGTGCGCCGGCTTCGGCCCGCCGCCTTCGGGCGGCTTGAAGAAGACCTGGCTGAAGTAGACCGACACGCCCGGACCGATCAGCGACTCGACGAGCGCAACGAGTGCGGGCGAACGCGCGAGCTCGCGGACCGACTCGCGATGGTGATGCGGGTTGTCGAGCTTGCGCAGCACGGCGCGCGCGCCGACGCCCGCGTCGAGGTACCAGCCGCGCTGCGCCTCGGGCAGGTCGGCGAGGAAGCTCTCGCCCCAACGCTCGATGTCGGCGATGACCGCTTCGACCTGGTCGACGGGAAAGACACCGTCGACCGTCAGGTGGCCGAGGTGTCGGTACAGCGCGACCTCGGCGTCGGTCAGCGCGCAAGCGACACGGCCGGTGGAACGGTCGGCGACGGATACGCTCGTCGTCATCGCGGCTCCTGCGAACAATTAACCCGTTGGTTAATAGTCTAGGGCCGCCGGAGAAGGCGCGTCAAGTGCGGTTGAAGCCCGGCAGGGTGCAGGATACGATCGGTTTCTCACCAATCAGTTAACAATCGACCACCATGCCGCGCATCGCGACCACCGTCGTCGGCTCGTACCCCGTCCCCCAATGGCTCGTCTCGGCGCCCTCCGAGCAGGCGCTCGTCGACGCGACCCGCGTCGTGATCGGCATCCAGGAACAGGCGGGGATCGACCTCGTCTGCGACGGCGAGCTGTACCGCTTCGACCTGAACCATCCCGAGACCAACGGGATGATCGAGTACTTCGTCCGCCCGCTCGACGGCATCTCCCAGCGTTTCTCCTTCGACGCGCTCGTCGCGTGGCGCTCCGACAGCGGCATGAAGTTCCGCACGCGCCCGCCCGGCGTCGTCGTCGGTCCGATCGGACACGGCGCCCTCGACCTGCCGCTGGCGTGCGCGCGCGCGAAGGCGCTCGCGCGCAAGCCCTTCAAGTTCACGCTCACCGGCCCGCACATGCTCGCCAAGACGCTGATCGACCGGCACTACGGAGATCCGGCGCAGCTCGCGCACGCGATCGCCGACGTGCTCGCCGCGCAGGTCGCGCAGCTCGACGCCGAGGTCGTGCAGCTCGACGAGGCGAACCTGCCCGGCCATCCCGAGGAATGGCAATGGGCCGCATCGGCGATCAACCGCGTGCTCGATGCCGTGCGCGGCAAGCCCGCGGTGCATCTGTGCTTCGGCAACTACGGCGGCCAGACGGTGCAGAAAGGCACCTGGAACCGCCTGATCGACTACCTCAACGCGCTGCACGCCGATCACGTCGTGCTCGAATGCGCGCACCGCCCGCCGGCGGAACTCGAAGCGTTCCGCGAACTCGACCCGCGCATCGGACTCGGCCTGGGCGTGGTCGACATCAAGGTCAACGAGGTCGAGAGCGCCGAAGCGGTTGCGCGCGCGATCGAGCGTGCCGAGGGCATCGTCGGCGCGGGCCGGGTGCGCTACGTGCACCCCGACTGCGGCTTCTGGATGCTGCCGCGCTCGGTGGCCGACGCGAAGATGCGCGCACTGGCCGCCGGACGCGATCTCTTCGAAGGCATCTCCGGACCCGATTCCCGCCCTGCCCACTGAAGGACCGCAACGCATGCAGCCACTGCCGCAACGCTTCGACGGCGTCGACGCGCTCGAGGATTTCCTCAGCGAGCCCACGCCCTCACTCGCCGCCGACCTGGAGCGCGTCGACGGCGACGTCATCGTGCTCGGCGTCGGCGGCAAGATGGGACCGACGCTGGCGCGCATGGCGAAGCGCGCGCTGCCCGGGCGTCGCGTCATCGGCGTCGCGCGCTTCTCCGATCCGGCAACCCGCGCATCGCTCGAGGCGCACGGCGTCGAATGCATCGCCTGCGACCTGCTCGACCGCGCCGCGCTCGAGCGCCTGCCCAACGTCGGCGACGGCGTGCGCAACGTCGTCTTCATGGCCGGCCACAAGTTCGGCGCCGCCGGCAAGGCGGCGCTCACGTGGATGATGAACGTCGGCGTGCCGATGAACGTCGCCGAGGTCTATCGCGAAGCGCGCATCGTCTCCTTCTCCACCGCCTGCGTCTATCCCTTCGTGCCGGTCGACGGTCCGGGCGCCGACGAGAGCATCGCGCCGAACCCGCCCGCCGGCGACTACGCCAACTCGTGCGTCGGGCGCGAGCGGATGTTCGAGTACGCCTCGCAGCAGCACGGAACGCCCGGGCGCCTCGTGCGCCTGTCGTACGCGATCGACATGCGCTACGGCGTGCTGTACGACGTCGCCTCCGCGGTCTTCGAGCAGCGCGAACTCGACGTGACGATGGGCTACGCGAACGTCATCTGGCAGGGCGACGCCAACGAGCAGTCGTTGCGGCTGCTCGCGCACTGCACGACGCCGACGACGCCGATCAACATCACCGGCCCCGAGCACACGAGCATCCGCTGGCTCGCCGGGCAGTTCGGCGAGCGCTTCGGGCGCACGCCGAGGCTCGTCGGCAGCGAGGCGCCGACCGCCTGGCTCGAGGACACGAGCGAATCGCAGCGCCTCTTCGGCAAGCCGCGCGTCCCGCTCGAGCGGATGATCGACTGGACCGCCGACTGGATCGCCCGCGGCGGCGCGAGCCACGGCAAGCCGACGCATTTCGAGACGCGCGATGGCCGGTACTGATCCGCGCGACGCCGGTTCCGGGGCGAGCCCGGAGTCGGCTGCCGACGCGCCGATTCGCGCGCTCGGTGCGCAGGACCTGCCCGGCGCCCTCGCGCTGTCGCAGGCGGCCTCGTGGAACCAGAACGAGGCCGACTGGCGGATGATGCTCGCGCTCGGGCGCGGCTGGGGCATCCGCCCCGGTGACGGCGAAGCGCCCGCCCCTCTGGCCGCATCGATCGTCGTCCTGCCCTACGGCAACGCCTTCGCCTGGGTGAGCATGGTGCTCGTGCTGCCCGAATTCCGCGGCCGCGGCCATGCGCAGCGCCTGCTGCGCCACGCGCTCGGCGAACTCGCGCGCGAGGGTTCCGGCGGCGTGCTCGACGCGACGCCGGCCGGACATCCGGTCTACGTGCGCGAAGGCTTCGTCGACAGCTGGAGCTTTCGCCGCTACCGGTGCGAGTCGGTATCACCCGCGACCGTCGACGAAGCCGAGGCCGGGCCGGCGAACGCCGCGGTGCGCCCGCTCGACGAGCGCGACTGGGGAGCGATCGCCGCGCTCGATCGCACCGCCTTCGGCGGCGATCGCACGCCACTGTTGCATCGGCTGGCGGCCCGCCTGCCGCGCGCCGCGCACGTCGTCGAACGCGACGGCCGGCTCGCCGGATTCGTGCTCGGGCGCGACGGCCGCGAAGCGGCGCAGCTGGGACCGCTCGTCTGCGACGACGCGGCCGCCGTGCCGCTGCTGCTCGATGCGGCGCTGTCGTCGATCGACGGGCCGGTCTACGTCGACGCCCTCGATCGCCACCGTCCGCTGCTCGCCGCCCTCGCCCGCCGCGGTTTCGCCGAGCAGCGTCCGTTCACGCGAATGCTGCACGCGCTCGAGCGCGCACCCGGCGACGATCGGCGCGTCTTCCTCGTTGCCGGCCCCGAGCTCGGCTAGGGCCGGCCCGGGCCGCGCCGCGCGCCGGGCAGGCTCACTTCGGCATCTGGATCGAACGATCGAGGAACTCGTTCGTGTAGACGGTCTTCACGTCGAAGGGCTTGTCGAGGCCGATGTACTCGCGCACGAGCTCGTAGTCGTTGCGCATGCGCTCGTCCTCGTGGATGCCGAGCGCCACTTCGCGCGAGAACTTGTCGCTCATCAGCACCTCGACCAGCTTCCAGTTCTGCAGTTCGTTGTCGAACTTCAGCGCGCCGTTCGCGTCGACCAGCGCCTGCACGCAGGGCTCCGGCTTCTGGACGCACTCGCGGAACGCGCGCTGCGTGACCTTGACGAAGCGGTCGATCAGCGGGCGGTTCGCCTCGAGGAACTTCGCGTTGACGATGATCGAGTTGCCGTAGGGGTTCAGCCCGGCATCGCGCCAGGCGAGAAAGCCCATGTCGTCGCCGAGTTCGCGCTGGAAGACGTGATGCAGGTTGTAGAACGAGGTCGTCACGTCGATCGACTTCGCCTTCAGCGCCGCGAGCTTGCCGTTCGCGTCGATGTTGACCCAGGTGACCGACTTCGGATCGATGCCGTTCGCCTTGGCCAGCGCCGGCCACATCACGCGCGCGCCGTCGGCGGCCGGATTGCCGATCTTCTTGCCGGGGAAGTCCTTCACGCCGGAGATGCCCGAGCTCTTCAGCCAGTACATGCCCTGCGGCGAGTTCGCGTAGACGTTGTAGACCGCGACGGTGTCGGCGCCCTTGCCCTTCGCGACGAGCACACCGGCCATGTCGGCCAGGCCGATCGGATTGGCGCCCGCGCCCACCTTCTGCGTCGCGATCGCCGAGCCCTTGCCGGGCTCGAGATTCAGCTCGATGCCTTCCTTCTCGTACCACCCGAGCTGCTTCGCGTAGTAGTACGGCGCGTGGTCGCCGCCCGGTACCCAGTTCAACACGAAGTCGAGCTTCTGCGTCTGCGCGCTCGCCGGCGTCGCACCGACCGCCAGCGCTGCCGCCGCCATCGCGGCACCGAACATGGCCCTTGCGTTCATGGTCATCGTCTCCTCCGATTTCGGATCTCGGCGTTCGTCGATCGCATCGACGCCGCTGCGTGTTTGACGCTTCGGCGCTGCTGCGCTAGAGTAAATTAACCGGATGGTTACAATCCAGTGTAGCGCGAATCCGGCCCGCGCAACGAGCCGCCGCCGCCGGCGGCCCTCGAGATTTTCCCGCATTCTCCCGCGATGCCGCTCCACCGTTCGGAACTGCCTCCCGAAATCCTCGCGCTGCTGCACCGAGGCACGGTCATCCCGGCGCATCCGCTCGCGCTCGACGCCGGGGGCGGCTTCGACCGCCGCCACCAGCGCGCGCTCACGCGCTACTACGTCGACGCGGGCTGCGGCGGACTCGCCGTCGGGGTCCACTCGACCCAGTTCGCCATCCGCGACGTCGGCCTGTACGAGCCGGTGCTCGAACTGGCCGCGAGCACCGCGCGCGCGTGGACGCAGCGCCCGCTCGTGATGATCGCCGGCCTCGCCGGCCGCACCCGGCAGGCGATCGACGAGGCGCGAATCGCGCTCGCCCACGGCTATCACGCCGGCCTGCTGTCGCTGGCGGCGATGAAGGGCGCGTCGGAGGACGAGCTCGTCGCCCACTGCGAGGCCGTCGCGGAGACGATCCCGCTCGTCGGCTTCTACCTGCAGACCGCCGTCGGCGGCATCGCGCTGCCGGCCTCGTTCTGGAGCCGATTCGCGTCGATCGACAACGTCGTCGCGATCAAGATGGCGCCGTTCGACCGCTACCGCACGCTCGACGTCGTGCGCGGCGTCGTCGCGGCGCGCGCCGAGGACCGCGTCGCGCTCTATACCGGCAACGACGACCACATCGTGCTGGACCTGCTCTCGCCGTACCGCGTGCAGCGTGACGGCGAAGCCGTACACGTCCGCATCCGCGGCGGGCTGCTCGGGCACTGGAGCGTCTGGACCAGGGGCGCCGTCGCGCTGCTCGAGCGCATCCACGCCGCGATCGCCGAAGGCCGCATCGACGACGAGCTGCTCGCGCTCGATTCGCGCGTCACCGACTGCAACAGCGCGTTCTTCGACGTTCGCAACGAATTCGCCGGCTGCATCCCGGGCTGCCACGAGGTGCTGCGCCGCCAGGGACTGCTGTCGACGATCCGCTGCCTCGACCCCGACGAGTCGCTGTCGCCCGGACAGCTCGAGGAGATCGAACGCGTCTGCCGCGAACACGCCGACCTGTCGGACGACGCCTTCGTTGCCGAGCACCTGGAACGATGGCTCGGGTGAAGCTGCCCCACCGCCGGCTACGCTCGCGCCGATGACCCGCACCGGCCAGAACGCCGGCCGCTACGCGCTGGCCGTCCTCGCGCACCTGGCGCTGCTCGTCGCCTGGTACCTGTTCGTCCGCATCGGCGACGTACCGCAGTTCGTGATGCCGTCGCCGCAGGCGACCTTCCAGGCGCTGCTGTCGCCGAACTACGACTGGTGGGCGAACACGCTCGTCACCGGCACCGAGATCTTCGGCGGCTACCTGCTCGCGCTCGTCGTCGGCGTCGTGCTCGCGCTCGTCTTCACGTGGTCGAAGACGCTCGAGGCGCTGCTGCTGCCGCTGATCGTCACGCTGAACATGATCCCGAAGGTCGCGCTCGGGCCGCTGATCATCGTCTGGTTCAAGTACGGCGTGTTCCCGAACACGATCATGGCCTTCTCGATCGCCGTCTTCCCGATCCTGCTGACCACCGCGCGCGGGCTGCGCGAGATCGAGCCCGAACTGCTCGACCTCGTCCGCTCGCTGCGCGGCACGCGCTGGCAGCTGTTCACGAAGATCCAGCTGCCCGGTTCGCTGCCGTACATCTTCGCGGGAATGAAGGTGGCGGCGATCCTCGCCGTCGCCGGCGCGATCGTCGGCGAGTTCCTCGGCTCCGACAAGGGCCTGGGCTACCTGATGCTGCAGGTGCAGGTCACGCTCGACACGCCGGCGATGTTCATGGCGGTGATCCTGATCACGCTGCTGGGCATGCTGCTCTACGGCCTGGTGCTGCTGCTCGAGCGGCTGTTCGTGCCGAAGGACGCCCGCGTGGCATGAGCGTCGAGCCCTTCATCCACCTGGCCGGCGTGCGCAAGGTCTATCGCGGCGGCGGCACCGAGCACCTGGCGATCTCCGACGCGAGCTTCGACGTGCTGCCCGGCGAGCTCGTCTCGCTGGTCGGGCCTTCGGGCTGCGGCAAGTCGACGCTGCTGAAGATCCTCGCCGGGCTGCATCCGCACGACGGCGGCGAAGTGCGCATCGGATCGGCGACACACCCCTTCGACCCGGCGCGCGACATCGGAATGGTGTTCCAGCAGCCGCTGCTGCTGAAATGGCGCCGCATCCTCGACAACGTGCTGCTGCCCGCCGAGCTGCTCGGGTTGCCGATGGCCGAGGCGCGCGAACGCGCACGCTCGCTGCTCGCGCTCGTCGGCCTCGGCGGCTACGAACAGAAGTACCCGTACGAGCTGTCCGGCGGCATGCAGCAGCGCGCCGCGATCGCCCGTGCGCTGGTGCACGACCCGAAGCTCGTGCTGATGGACGAGCCCTTCGGCGCGCTCGATGCGCTCACGCGCGAGAAGATGAACCTCGAGCTGCTGCGCATCTGGAAGGAATCGGGCAAGACGATCATCTTCGTCACGCACGGCATCTCCGAGGCCGTGTTCCTCGGCACGCGCGTCGTCGTCTTCACCGCCGGCCCCGCGCGCATGGCCGACAACTTCGAGATCGACCTGCCGCGACCGCGCACGCTCGACCTGAAGACGCACGAACGCTTCGGGGTGTACACGCGGCGGATCTACAAGCTGCTCGGGATGGAGTGACGGGCGCTGCGTCGGGGGCGTTGTTCGCGACAGGTCTGCGCGAGCGAAGGCGGGGGCCGTCTGCCGCGGGCGCCTGCGATCGCCGCTGCCGCAGCGCAAGCGCGCTTGGGGCGCGCCGCCCGCCGCCGCAACCGACCCGACGTCGCCTGCCGCTCGCGCGTCAGTCCCGCACCAGGTACCCGAGCACCAGGTCCGTCATGTGCGACAGCCGCTCGACCTTCGCCTTCGGCGACAGCAGGTCGCGATCGAAGATCGTCGACAGCGTGTACGCGTTGCTCAGGTAGAAGTACGACAGGCCGGCGATCGAGACGTAGAGCTGCACCGGGTCGACCCCGGCGCGGAAGACGTTGGCCTTGCGGCCGCGCTCGAGCACGTCGGCGATCAGTGCGACGAACGGCGAATGCAGCGTGCGGATCTGCGACGACTTCCGCAGGTGCTTTGCACGGTGCAGGTTCTCCGTGTTCAGCAGCGTGAGGAACTCGGGGTTCGCGATGTAGTAGTCCCACGTGAAAGCGATCAGCCGGCGGATCGCCTCGGTGGGCTCCACCCGATCGAGGTCGAGCCGGTGCTCCTCCTCGCGGATGCGCCGATAGGCGCCCTCGAGCACGGCGAGGAACAAGGCCTCCTTCTGCCCGAAGTAGTAATAGAGCATCCGCTTGTTGACGTTCGCCCGCGCGGCGATGCGATCGACGCGGGCGCCGTCCAGGCCGTGGCGCGCGAACTCGTGCGTGGCGGCAGCGAGAATGGCTTCCTGCGTCGCTTCCGGATCGCGACCGACGGCGTTCCGGATGCGGGCGCGCGTAGCCATGGCGCGCAATGCTACCCGATCGGTCGCGATCCGCGATGCGCGCCTGCCGCAAGGGCGCCTTCGTCGACGAAACCGGCGAGCACGGTGATGGGCCAACGGATCGTGCGCCCGCCGCCTTCGGCGCCCCACGCGGCGCGCAGCGCGGACTCGAGCGGCTGCACGGGATCGCAGCCCTGCGCCTCGCGGAAGCGCACCACCGACGACCAGCTGCGCAGGTAGCCGAGCAGCCGCTCGAGGCCCCAGCGCGCCTCGATCGCGCAGGCCGGCGCATCGAGCCGCGCGAAGGGAAACGACAGTTCGCGATAGCCGTTGTCGACGTGCCGTCGTTCCGGCGGCCACCACGGCGCGATCTCGCTGCGGAAGCGCTGCACGAGCGCGTCGACCTCGTCGTCGTCGACCCGAACCGGGCCGTAGGTCCAGGCGGCGAACAGTCCGCCGGGCCGCGCGACGCGGCGCACCTCGGGCCAGAACCGCTCGGCGTCGAACCAGTGCAGCGCCTGTGCGACGGTGACGAGATCCGCGCTGCCCGGATCGAGCCCGCTGCGCTCGGCCGCTGCGACGCGGTAGTCGACCCGCGGATGCGGCGCCGCGCGCGCGATCTGCGCGGCGCTCGCATCGGTGGCGATCACGCGCGCGAAACGCGCGGCGAGCGCCACCGACGCCTGCCCGCTGCCGGCACCGCAGTCCCAGGCGAGCTCGTGGCGCGCGCACAGCGACGCGAGCCAGTCGAGCAGCTCCGTCGGATAGGTCGGCCGCGTGTCGGCGTAGTCCTCCGACACCGAGGCGAAATGATCGGAGAAATCCTTCGTCATCGAGCCCTGCGCTCCCTCAGCCGCCGAGGCCCGACATCCACTCGGCCCCCAGATGTTCGTACAGGATACCGGCGCCGATGCCGAGCAGGATCAGTCCGCCGACGACCTCCGCCTTGCGGCCGGCGACCGTACCCAGCACGCGACCGAGCATGACGCCCAGCGCCACCATCGTCAGCGTCGTCACGCCGATCGCCGCGGCCACCGGAACGATGTCGATCTCGAGGAACGCGAGGCCGACACCGACCGCCAGCGCGTCGATGCTGGTCGCGAATCCGGTGATCGCCAGGATCCAGAACGAGTGGCGCATGCGCCGCGGCAGCTCCGCGCCGCACCGGCGCTCTTCGCCGTCGAGCCCGGCGAGGATCATCCGGATGCCGAGCACCGCGAGCAGCCCGAACGCGATCCAGTGATCCCAGGCCGACACCGCGTCGACGGCGACCGAGCCGAGCAGCCAGCCGACGATCGGCGTCGTGCCTTCGATCACGCCGAAGATCAGCCCCGTGCGCAGCGCTTCGCGCCAGCGCGGATCGTGCAGCGCACTGCCCTTGCCGACTGCTGCGGCGAAGGCGTCGGCGGACATCGCCAGGGCGAGCAAGGCGGTGGACGCGAAGTTCATCGAGAGCGCATTCCGGGGCCGGGCGGACGACCACGACGACCCCGCGCTGCCCGACCTGCGTCGCGACGGGACGTCGTTGGTCTCGCCAGGCGCTGTGCGCTGCCTGCGCCACGGCGCGCATCGCGCGGGCCGAGCGTGTTGACGCAGGCGCTTCCGGGAGCGGAAGCAGGCTACTCCCCAAGGAGGTGCCAGTCTAACAGCATCGCCGGGCCGCCCGTTTGCGGCGCGGCACGCACTTCGAGGAGCATCGATGCGAGCAATGAGCTACCGCGGGCCCTACCGGGTCCGCGTCGTCGACAAGCCGGTTCCGTCGATCGAGCACCCGCGCGACGCGATCGTGCGCGTGACGCGCGCGTGCATCTGCGGCTCCGACCTGCACCTGTACCACGGGCTCGTCCCCGACACCCGCGTCGGCCAGACCTTCGGGCACGAGGTCGTGGGCATCGTCGAGGAGGTCGGCAACGCGGTGCGCGAGCTGCGGCCCGGCGACCGCGTGCTCGTGCCGTTCAACATCGCGTGCGGCGAATGCTACTTCTGCCGCAAGGGCCTGTACTCCAACTGCCACAACGCGAATCCCAACGCCACCGCGATGGGCGGTGCCTTCGGCTACTCGCACAGCACCGGCGGCTACGACGGCGGCCAGGCCGAATACATGCGCGTGCCCTACGCCGACGTCGGCCCGATGAAGATTCCCGACTCGATCGACGACGACGACGCGGCGATGTGCACCGACGTGTTCCCCACCGGCTACCAGGCGGCCGAGATGGCGCAGATCAAGCGCGGCGATTCGGTCGTCGTCTTCGGTGCCGGCCCGGTCGGACTCTTCGCCGCGCGCTGCGCCTGGTTCATGGGCGCGGGCCGCGTGCTCGTCGTCGACGAATACGACTACCGGCTGGAGTTCGCGCGTCGCTTCGCGCAGTGCGAGACGCTGAACTTCCGCGACGTCGGCGACGTGGTCTGGTTCCTGAAGAGGGAATCCGACTGGCTCGGCTGGGATGCCGCGATCGACGCGGTGGGCTGCGAAGCGCGCGGCGGCACGATGCAGCGGCTGCTCGGCGTGCACCTGAAGATGCTTGCCGGTTCGGCCACCGCGCTGCTGTGGGCGATCGACGCGGTGCGCAAGGGCGGCGTCGTCTCGATCGTCGGCGTCTACGGGCCGACGCCGAACGCGGTGCCGATCGGCGCCGCGATGAACAAGGGGCTGACGCTGCGAATGAACCAGGCGAGCGTCAAGCGCAACCTGCCGCGGTGCATCGAGCACATCGAGGCCGGGCACATCGAACCGAAGCAGGTCATCACGCACCGCATCGCGCTCGAGGACATCGGCGACGGCTATCACCTGTTCTCGAGCAAGCTCGACGGCTGCATCAAGCCGATCGTCTACCCGCGCGGCGCGACCGCCTGACGAACGACGAGAGGAGCGTCATGGAACAGCGACTCGGCACCTCCTCCGAAGACGTGCTCGCCTGGCCGGTTCCGGGCGGCCGCGCGTTGACCAGCAGCGAACGCCGCGACCTCGACCTGTCCGGGCGGATCCGCGGCTGGGGTTCGGACCTCGACCCCGCCCTGCGTCCCGGCGTACCGCGCGACCCCGCACCGGAGCTCGGCCATGAAACGCTCTATCCGCCGATCGAGCAGCAGGTGCCCCGCACGCGGATCCACAAGTCGACCGAACACGCGCGCCTGACGCCGGTGTTCGGCACGAGCTGCCCTCCCGCGGGCCTGAGCGGCCGCCTGCGCGGCCTCGCCTACCGCTTCAGCGAGGGACGCATGCTGCACTGGATGCTGCTGATGCTCGCCGATCGCGTGCACGTCGCCGAGGCACTCGGCAGCGATCTCGCGCGGGGCGAGGTACCCGACCTCGTTCGCGAGACCGGGTTGGCGACCGAATGGCGATACAACCGCGCCGGCCTCGCGCGCAAGGCGCTCGTGGCCGGACTGGCGGTCGGCATCTACGTGGCCTATGCGCGCGCGCAGCGCAGCGCGTCGCGCCTGCCGATGCGAGCGCGTTGAGCGGAATCGACGGTGCTGTGGCAGCATCGCCGGGTCACCTCGGCGAGCCCGCGTCACTTGAACGAAGATCGATCCCGCCTGCCTGCCTCCCGACTGCCGCCCGTCGATCCGGCCCGCGAAGGATGGGCGATCCACGTCGACGAAGGCTTCATCGACCACGTAGGGCCGATCTGGGAGCGCCGCGACGCGGGAACGACGGACTACGGATTCGTCGCCGAGCCGAAGCACGCGAACCTGCTCGGCGTCGTCCAGGGCGGGATGCTGATGACCTTCGCCGACCGCGCGCTGGGGCTGGAGGCCTGGAAGGCGGCGGACGGAGTTCCCTGCGTCACCGTCCAGTTCGACATGCAGTTCCTGTCCTCCGCGCGCATCGGCGAGTTCGTCGCGCTGCGTCCCGAAGTCGTTCGCCGCACGGCCTCGCTCGTCTTCCTGCGCGGCGTGCTGACGACGAGCGAACGCGCGATCGCGGCCGCCTCGGGCGTCTGGAAGCGGATCAATCGCGCACGAGCCGCCTGACCCATTCGAGCAGCGCGGTCGCGAGCGCCTCGGGACGCGGCAGCACGCAGTGGTTCACGCCGAACACCGCCGGCACGTAGCCCCCGGCCTGGTGGTCGACGGTCAGGCAGAACACCGCGATGCCCTGCAGCCTCGCCTCGAACACCGACTGGCGCAGGTCCTCGATGCCGTAGCGTCCGTCGTAGTCGTCGATGTCGTTGGGCTTGCCGTCCGACAGCATCAGCAGCAGGCGATGCGGCGCCGCCTCGCGCATCAGCAGCGCGCACCCGTGGCGCATCGCCGCGCCCGCACGCGTGTATCGCTCGGGCTGCAGCGCCGCGATCCGGCGCCCGACGACGGAACCGTAGTCCTCGTCGAAGCGCTTGACGGTGCGCACCGTCACGCAGGAAGGTCCCTTTCCCGAGAACGCCTGGATGCAGCACCGATGTCCGAGCCTTCGCATGGCCAGGCACAGCAGCAGCAGCGCTTCGCGCTCGACGTCGATGATCCGCCGATCCTGCGTCAGCCATGCGTCGGTCGAACTGCTGACGTCGACGAGCAGCATCAACGCGAGCTCGCGGCGGGCGGGCCGCTGCACGGCGTAGACCGCCTGCGAGCGCGGCAGTCCGGCCCGGAAGTCGCAATGGCTCTCGATGTACGCGTCGAGGTCGATCTCGTCGCCGTCGAGCCGCCGAGGCAGCCGGGCGCGCTGCGCGCGCAGCGGCTCGAACTGCCGACCGACCGCATCCAAGCTGCCGCGGTGCGCCTTCACGGTCTGCTCGACCCAGCTCGCGGGGCCCAGCAGCGGCTCGGCGATGCGCACGATCGCACCCGGACGGCGATAGCTCCCCCGCTTCCAGTCCCACTCGGGATAGGCAAGCTCGTCGCCCGTCGCGAGCGCCTGCACGCGTTCGCATCGGGCGCACCGCAGCGACGTCGCGTCCGGGAGCGGCACCTCGTTCGGCACACCGGCTGCGGCGACGCGGCGCGACTCGGCGAGCCGCGCCATCGCATCGGGCGACTGTGCGCCGACCGCTCCGTTCCGGCGATCCGCCGGGCGCTGGAATCCCATCGGGTCCTCGAGCTTCTCCAGCCGATAGCGCGATCGCGCGATCCACCCGCCGACTGCGTCCCAGCTCTCGTTCTCGCGTGCTTCCCGGACGCGCGTCGGCAGCGCCGGAACGATGCGCGCGAGGGTCGCGGCGCCGGCGGTCTGCGGCGCGTCGCCGGCCGGGACACCCGGCGCGGGAGGCCGCGACAGCAGCGCTCCCGTCCATAGATCGACGTACAGCAGTCCGTCGGGCGGCCGATCCGTCGATCGGACCGCGGCTCGCAGCTTCGCCGCGAGACCGCGCGCGACCGCCGACGATTCCGCCGGGCTGGAGCAGACCGGGCAATCGGACGCGCACCGCCGCATCAGGCTGCGTGCGAGCTCCTCGAGCGGCCTGTCGCTCGCGGAGAAACGCTGCAGCGGCGGACGCCTGCCGAGCGCTTCCTCGGCGAGCATCGTCAGCGCGCGCCGCATGCCGGGAAGCAGGGCGACCAGCCCTTCCTGCACCGACCAGGCCTCGACGAGCAGGAAGCACGAACGCTCGAGCGCATCGTCGATGCCCTCGGCAACGCGCGCGGCACCGCGTTGCGCGCGGCTGGCCTGCACCAGCGCCATCGCGCGATAGAGCGCGCCGGCTCGCTCGCGATCCGCGCAATGCAGCATCGGCGGCAGCCAGATCGTCGCTCCGTCGGTGGCCGGAACCGGGTCGCGCGGGCGCAAGGGGGCACGGCACGATGTCCAGAACCGCGCAAGCGCGTTACCCGCCGGAAGATGCGGCGCCGGCAGAATGGAGAAGCGCCGTGCGAAGACCGCCGAGACGAACAGATCCAGCCGCTCGACGAGGTCGAAGAGCGCGACCGCGCGCGCTCGGTCCGTCGGCATGCCGGGCCGGCGCAACAGCTTGCGCGGAAGCACCGCCGCATGGCGCGCGGCGTCGACGACGGCAGCTGCGTCGAACACGACACCCTCCGGGCGAAGCTCTCGCGTCGCGGGAAGCGACGCAGGCAGCAAGCCTCGGTCCTGTCGTCGCGGGATCGCTGTTGCGACGATCCATGCCGCCTCTCGTCACGCACCGTAATGAATGCGCCTGCGGCGCGACTCCCCGATGGGTCGTTCCAGGAGGCAGGCCGCCATGTCCATCGCGACTCCGTCGCTCGCGCGCCGCCGCATCGTCGCGGCGCTGCCCGTCGTCCCGGTCGCGATGACCGTGCCGGGCGTTCTCGCGCAATCCGCACCCCCCGTCGTGCGAACGGCGCAGTCGCGCACGGGCGCAGCCGCGGCCGACGATGCGCGGGAGCGGCTCGTCGCATCGCCGCCGCAGACCGAAGGGCCGTTCTATCCGCGCGACTGGGACGGCGACATCGACAACGACCTGGTGAAGGTCCACGGCCGGGACGCGAAGGCGATGGGCGAGGTGCTGTGGCTGCAGGGCCGCGTGCTGGACCTCTCCGGCCGTTCGGTCGCCGGCGCCACCGTCGAGATCTGGCAGTGCGACGCGCGCGGCGTCTATCGGCACCCGCGCGACGAACGCGGCGATCGTCGGCGCGATCCCGCGTTCCAGGGCCGCGGAAGGACGACCTCCGACGCCGACGGGCACTACCGCTTCCGCACGATCCGTCCGGTGCCGTATGCAGGCCGCACGCCGCACGTCCACTTCCGCGTGGAAGCGCCCGGGCGCGACGAGTTGATCACGCAGATGTACGTTTTCGGCGAACCGCGCAACGCGCGCGACGGCGTGCTCAACGCCATCCGCGACCCGCGCCAGCGCGACAGCGTGATCGTGCGGCTGGAACCCGCCCAGCGGATCGAGCAGGACGCGCTCGTCGGCAGCTTCGACATCGTGCTGGGCTGATCGGTCGAGCGCGGGTTTGCGGCTGCGTCGCACCCCGCCCTGCCGCCGTGCGGGGGTGCTGCGTGCGCCGGCAGTGGGGACGTCTTGAAGCGTAGGTGGCGGAGACGGAGGGATTCGAACCCTCGATGCAGTTTTTGGCCGCATGCTCCCTTAGCAGGGGAGTGCCTTCGACCTCTCGGCCACGTCTCCGGGCTTCGATAGAGAGATAACGCTCGCTCGATGCCGGCTCGGGCGCGATTGTACCGCAGCGCCTGCCGGTCCCGCCGACAGCCGGCGAGATTTCACGGTGAGCGTCGCGGGCAGCGCGCCCCGTAGGGCACGACCTCGCCGCGAAGCGCCCTACTCCGCGACCACCTCCGCCCCGCGCGGCTTGTCGAGCCCGAAAGCCTTGTGCAGCGCGCGCACGGCGAGCTCCATGTACTTGTCCTCGATGACGACCGAGATCTTGATCTCGCTCGTCGAGA
>JBIQJM010000146.1:0-6561 GCA_044507525.1 Burkholderiales bacterium | reverse complement strand
GCGGGCCCGGGTCGACCTCGTAGACGAGCCGGTTCTGCTCCATCGCGTCGAGCGTCGCTCCGGCGGCGGGTGCCTCGATGCGCACGTGCGGCTCGGCCGCGGCGGCACCGGCGGCGAAGAGCACGCAACCGGTCGCGACCGTGCGCGCGATGGTCCGTGCGAACGATAGTAGTGGGAGCAAGGGCATTTTCACCTCCGCTTCGCTGCAGGCCTATAGCATCGCAGCAATGGACGCGGTGCGGCAGTTCTTTTCCTGGAGGCTACCCGAATGAACGGCACAGACAGTTTCTCGGCACGCGACACGCTCGCGGTGGGCGACACCTCGTACGAGATCTGGAGGCTCTCGGCGCTCGAGCGCGCCGGCTTCGACGTCGCGAGCCTGCCGTACTCGCTGAAGGTCCTCCTCGAGAACCTGCTGCGCAACGAGAACGGCGGCGACATCACGCCCGACGACATCCGCGCGCTCGCGGGATGGAATGCCGCGGCCGAGCCCGATACCGAGATCCGCTTCACGCCGGCGCGCGTCGTGCTGCAGGACTTCACCGGCGTGCCGGCCGTGGTCGACCTCGCCGCGATGCGCGACGCGATGCGCGCGCTCGGCGGAGACCCCGCGCGCGTCGACCCGCTCGCCCCGGTGGAGCTCGTCATCGACCACTCGGTGATCGTCGACGAGTTCGGCTCGCCGCAGGCCTTCGAGCGCAACGTCGAGATCGAGTACCAGCGCAACCACGAGCGCTACCAGTTCCTGCGCTGGGGGCAGCGCGCCTTCGGCAACTTCCGCGTCGTGCCACCCGGCACGGGCATCGTGCACCAGGTGAACCTCGAGTATCTCGCGCGCGTCGCCTTCGTCGACGAACGCGAGGGCCGACGCATCGCCTGCCCCGACACCTGCGTGGGCACCGACTCGCACACGCCGATGGTCAACGGGCTGGGCGTGCTCGGCTGGGGCGTCGGCGGCATCGAGGCCGAGGCGGCGATGCTCGGCGAGCCGGTGTCGATGCTGATTCCGCGCGTCGTCGGCTTCAAGCTGTCGGGACGGCTGCGCGAGGGCACCACCGCCACCGATCTCGTGCTGACGATCACCGAGATGCTGCGCCGGCACGGCGTGGTCGGGAAGTTCGTCGAGTTCTACGGGCCGGGCGTCGCCTCGGTGCCGCTCGCCAATCGCGCGACCATCGGCAACATGAGCCCCGAGTACGGCTCGACGGTATCGATCTTCCCGATCGACGACGAAACGCTCGGCTACCTCCGGCTCAGCGGACGATCCGAAGCGCAGGTCGCGCTGGTCGAGCGCTACGCGCGCGAGCAGGGGCTGTGGCACGACCCGGACGCGCGCCCGCGCTATTCCGAGCACCTCGAGCTCGAGCTCGACACCGTCGTACCCTCGCTGGCCGGACCCAAGCGGCCGCAGGATCGCGTCGCACTGACGCAGGCAAAGGAGGCCTTTCGCGGCGCGCTCGCCGCGTACGTGGGCGAGCCCACCGCGAAGGGCAAGGAGAGCGGCTACGACGAGGCGGTCGCGGAGAGCTTTCCGGCCTCGGATGCGCCGGCATACGAGGTCGAAGCCGGTGCGGCGAAGGTGCTGGTGCCGCCGCCCGAGCGCCGCAGCCCGGCGCCCCGCGACTACGCGTCGGCCGACAACGGCACGCGCCCGAGCAACCCGGCCGCGCTGCGGCTGGCCGACGGCCGCTCGGCGCAGATCGACCACGGCGCCGTCGTCATCGCCGCGATCACCTCGTGCACCAACACCTCGAATCCGTCGGTGATGATGGCGGCGGCGCTGCTCGCGAAGAAGGCCGTCGAGCACGGCCTCGAGCGCCGGCCCTGGGTGAAGACGAGCCTCGCTCCGGGATCGAAGGTCGTGATGGACTACTACGAGCGTGCGGGCGTGCTTCCGTACCTGCAGCGCCTGGGATTCGACCTGGTCGGCTTCGGCTGCACGACCTGCATCGGCAACTCGGGCCCGCTCATCGAGGAGGTGAGTCGCGCGGTGCGCGAGAACGACCTCTCGGTGACCGCCGTCCTCTCGGGCAATCGCAATTTCGAGGGACGCATCCACCCCGAGGTCAAGATGAACTACCTCGCGTCGCCGCCGCTCGTGGTCGCCTACGCGCTCGCCGGAACGATGGACATCGACCTGCTGCAGGAGCCGCTCGGCCGCGGCACCGACGGCCGCGACGTGTTCCTGCGCGACATCTGGCCGTCGAGCGCCGAGGTCCAGGCCTGCGTCGATTCGTCGCTCGCCTCGTCGATGTTCGTCGACCGCTACGCGGACGTCTTCGCCGGCGACGAACGCTGGCGGGCGCTGCCCACGCCGGAGGGCGACCGCTTCGCCTGGGACGAGGCTTCCACCTACGTGCGCCGCCCGACGTACTTCGACGGCATGCAGCGCTCGCCGGCGCCGGTCTCCGACATCCGCGGCGCCCGCGTGCTCGCGCTGCTCGGCGATTCGGTGACCACCGATCACATCAGCCCGGCCGGCTCGATCGCCCGCGACTCGCCGGCGGCCGAGTACCTGGTCGCCGCCGGCGTCGCCCCGTCCGATTTCAACTCGTACGGATCGCGGCGCGGCAACCACGAGGTGATGATCCGCGGCACCTTCGCGAACATCCGCCTGCGCAACCGGCTGGCGCCCGGCACCGAAGGCGGCTTCACGCGCGACTTCACGCGCGAGGGCGCGCCGGTGTGCTCGATCTTCGAGGCGTCGCGGTCCTACGAGGCGGCCGGCACGCCGCTCGTCGTGCTCGCCGGCAAGGAATACGGCTCGGGCTCGTCGCGCGACTGGGCGGCAAAAGGTACGATGCTGCTCGGAGTGCGCGCGGTGATCGCCGAAACCTTCGAGCGCATCCATCGCTCGAACCTGATCGGCATGGGCGTGCTGCCGCTGCAGTTCCCGGCGCAGCAGAACGCCGATTCGCTCGGGCTCACCGGCGAGGAGTTCTTCGCCATCGAAGGCATCGAAACGCTGAACCAGGGCCTCACGCCGGCCACCGTGCGCGTGCGCGCCGGGCGCGTCGAATTCGACGCGATCGTGCGCATCGACACGCCGGCCGAGGCCGACTATTTCCGACACGGAGGAATCATGCAATACGTGCTGCGCCGACTGCTCGACGAGGGCGCATGAAGCCGCGCGTCCTTACCGGGATCACGACCACCGGCACGCCGCACCTGGGCAACTACGTCGGCGCGATCCGGCCGACGGTGCGCGCGAGCCGCGACGAAGCCTTCGATTCCTTCCTGTTCCTGGCCGACCTGCACGCGCTCGTCAAGTGCGACGAACCCGAGCGCGTGCGCCGCTCGCGCCTGCAGATCGCGGCGAGCTGGCTCGCCGCAGGGCTCGACCCCGAGAAGGTGACGCTGTACCGCCAGTCCGACATCCCGGAGATCCCCGAGCTCACCTGGATCCTCGGCTGCGTGACGTCCAAGGGGCTGATGAACCGCGCCCACGCGTACAAGGCCGCGGTCGACCGCAACAACGCGGCCGGCGAGGACCCCGACGCCGGGATCAGCATGGGGCTGTACAGCTATCCGGTGCTGATGGCCGCGGACATCCTGCTGTTCAACGCGCGATCGGTTCCGGTCGGGCGCGACCAGATCCAGCACGTCGAGATGGCGCGCGACATCGCGCAGCGCTTCAACCGCGTCTTCGGCGACGGCGACGGCCCCTTCGTGCTGCCGCAGGCGCAGGTCGAGGAGCACGTGGCGACGCTGCCCGGGCTCGACGGACGCAAGATGTCGAAGAGCTACGACAACACGATCGCGCTGTTCGAAGGCGGCTCCAGGAAGCTGCATGCGTCGATCCGGCGCATCGTCACCGATTCGCGCGTGCCCGGCGAGCCGAAGGATGCGGAGAATTCGCAGCTCTACGCGATCTATCGCGCGTTCGCGCAGGCCGACGACGCCGCGCGCTTCAGGGCCGAGCTCGAGGAAGGACTCGGCTGGGGGCCGGCCAAGGAACGGCTGTACGCGCTGATCGAGTCGGAGCTCGCGCCGATGCGCGACCGCTACGACGCGCTGGTCGCGAATCCGCAGGAGGTCGAGGACATCCTGATGGCCGGCGCGCAGAAGGCACGCGAAACCGCGGTGCCCTTCATGGAACGCCTGCGCAGGGCGGTCGGCATTCGCTCGTGAGCCGGGGGCGCCGCGCGGCGCCCGGCGGCGCAACCGGGGTCGCCCCGGTTTCCCGGAAGCCGGGCGCGCCGCAGCGCGCCGGGCTCTCGCGCGCATCGCCGCGCGCAGCGCAGGACAACGAGGAGAAGGCACGAAACCGCTCGGTTACACTGCAGCTCAGCCGTCCCGTCACTCTCCGGAAGTCTCCCCCATGACCCAAGCGCACTACGCCCCCCGGGGCGACATCGCCGTCATCACGATGGACAACCCGCCGGTCAACGGCCTGGGCCACGAGCTGCGCAGCGGACTCGTCGAGGCGCTGCGCCGCGCGCAGGCCGACCGGACGATCCGCGCGATCGTGATCCACGGTGCCGGCAATGCATTCTCCGGCGGCGCCGACATCCGCGAGTTCAACACGCCGAAGGCGCTCGCCGAACCGACGCTGCACACGGTGATCCGCACGATCGAGGCGAGCGAGAAGCCGGTCGTCGCGGCGGTCCACGCGGTGGCGATGGGCGGCGGACTCGAGCTCGCGCTCGGGTGCCATTTCCGCGTCGCCTCGCCCGGCGCGCAGATCGCGCTGCCCGAAGTCAAGCTGGGCATCCTTCCCGGCGCCGGCGGCACGCAGCGGCTGCCGCGCGTCGTGCCGCTCGAGACGGCGGTGAACATGATCGTCACCGGCGAACCGGTGAAGTCGGAGAAGTTCGCCGGCACGAAGCTCTTCGACGAGATCGTCGAAGGCGACCTCGTCGACGGCGCCGTCGCCTTCGCGCAGCGCGCGCTCGCCGAGAACCGCGGCCTGCCGAAGGTGCGCGACCTGCGCGTCGAGCACGACGACGCCGAAGCCTTCCTGCGCTTCTCGCGCAACACCGTCGCCACCGTCGCGAAGAACCTCCCGGCGCCGGTGCGCTGCATCGACGCGATCGCGGGCGCCGCCACGATGGGCTTCGAGGAGGGGCTGGCGAACGAACGGCGCCTGTTCCTCGAGCTGGTGCAGACGCCCGAGTCGCGCGCGCTGCGTCACGCGTTCTTCGGCGAGCGCGCCGCCAGCAAGATCCCCGACGTGCCGTCGTCGACGCCGACGCGGAAGATCGAGCGCGCGGCCGTGATCGGCGCCGGCACGATGGGCGGCGGCATCGCGATGAACTTCGCCAACGCCGGCATCCCGGTGAAGCTGCTCGAGGTCGCGCAGGAAGCGCTCGACAAGGGCGTCGCGACCATCCGGAAGAACTACGAGAGCACCGCGAAGAAGGGCCGCATGAAGCCCGAGGACGTCGACAAGCGCATGGCGCTGATCGAGCCCACGCTCTCCTACGACGACATCCGCGACGCCGACATCGTCGTCGAGGCGGTCTTCGAGGACATGGCGGTCAAGGAGAAGGTGTTCCGCCAGCTCGACGAGACGATGAAACCGGGCGCGATCCTCGCCACCAACACGTCGACGCTCGACGTGAACCGCATCGCGTCGTTCACGAAGCGCCCGCAGGACGTCATCGGCACGCACTTCTTCTCGCCGGCCAACGTGATGAAGCTGCTCGAGATCGTGCGCGGCGAGAAGACCGGCAAGGACGTGCTCGCCACGACGATGCAGCTGGCGAAGAAGCTGCGCAAGACCGGCGTCGTCTCGGGCGTGTGCGACGGCTTCATCGGCAACCGGATGATCGAGCAGTACCTGCGCCAGGCGCTGTACATGCTCGAGGAGGGCGCCACGCCGCAGCAGGTCGACCGCGCGATCGAGAAGTTCGGCTTCGCGATGGGGCCCTTCCGCATGAGCGACCTCGCCGGCAACGACGTCGGCTGGTACATCCGCAAGCGCCGCTACGTCGAGCAGCCCGACCTCGAATACCCGCGCGTCGCCGACCGGCTGTGCGAACTCGGCCGCTTCGGCCAGAAGACCGGTGCGGGCTGGTACCGCTACGTCCCGGGCAAGCGCGATGCGTTGCCCGACCCGCAGGTCGACGAGCTGATCGCCGCGCACCGCGAGTCGATCGGCGCAAAGCCGCGCAAGCTCTCCGACGACGAGATCGTGCACCGGCTCGTCTTCGCGCTCGTCAACGAAGGCGCGAAGATCCTCGAGGAGGGCATCGCGCTGCGCGCCTCCGACATCGACATGATCTATCTCACCGGCTACGGCTTCCCGCTGTGGCGCGGCGGGCCGATGCTCTATGCCGACCAGTACGGGCTGTACAACGTCGTGAACCGGATGCGCGACTTCGCGGCGAACGCGCACGGCGATGCGGCGTTCTGGACGCCGGCGCCGTTGCTCGCGAAGCTCGCCGCCGAAGGCAAGGGATTCAACGGTTGAACGGAAAAGGGAACGGGAATCATGCGTGAAGCAGTGATCGTATCGACCGCGCGCACGGGGTTGGCGAAGTCGTGGCGCGGCGCGCTGAACATGACGCACGGCGCGACGATGGGCGGGCACGTCGTGCGCGCGGCGATCGAGCGCGC